>JBBSOT010000130.1:0-11775 GCA_038259455.1 Hyphomicrobiales bacterium
CATCGGGCCGTTCCGCTGGGCGGCCCTCTCGGGCGATCCCGAAGATATCTACAAGACCGATGCCAGGGTGCGCGAGCTGACGCCCGGCAACACGCATCTGCACAACTGGCTCGACATGGCGCGCGAGCGCATCGCCTTCCAGGGCCTGCCGGCGCGCATCTGCTGGGTGGGCCTGGGTGACCGCCACCGGCTGGGGCTCGCCTTCAACGAGATGGTGGCCAGCGGCGAGCTGAAGGCGCCGGTGGTGATCGGCCGCGACCATCTCGATTCCGGCTCGGTCGCCTCGCCCAACCGCGAGACGGAAGCCATGCAGGACGGCTCCGACGCGGTGTCGGACTGGCCGCTGCTCAACGCGCTTCTCAACACCGCGTCGGGCGCCACCTGGGTGTCGCTGCACCATGGCGGCGGCGTCGGCATGGGGTTTTCGCAGCATGCCGGCATGGTGATCGTCGCCGACGGCACGGAGGATGCTGCGCGGCGGCTGGAGCGCGTGCTGTGGAACGACCCGGCGACGGGCGTGATGCGGCACGCGGATGCGGGGTACGAGATTGCGCTCGACTGTGCGCGGGAGAAGCAACTGAATTTGCCTGGGATCTTGGGGTAGAGTTCGATTCGTAGGCAAACAGCCAGATAGAGTAGTCAGCGGCAAAAAGGCTGTCGCCAACGCCTTAGTGACGTCGTTCCACATGAGGTGACAATGTCGACCGTTCTAGCTCGCCAAGAAATGCACCGCTTCCTATCGAGCGGTGATCCTGAAGTTTTGAGCATAAGCGGCCGTTGGGGAGTAGGGAAGACATTTGGCTGGCACAGGGCACTTGAGGAGGCGCGCGCCGCTAAGTCAGTGCTCATGACTCGATATGCCTATGTCTCGGCATTCGGGGTTAAAAGCCTTGACGAACTTAAGACCGCGATTTTTCAATCAACCGTGAATCTCGATAGCCGCTCAATTGAGCCGACGATAAAATCCTTCCAAGAAAATCTCTCGACTGTCAGCGGTCTAAAGAACCTCGCCGAGCGAGGAGCACGCAAAAGTCTAGGTGCTGCAAAGTTTGCGGCAAATCTTCTCCCCTACGGTGGTGAAAAGGCGGCCGAGTTGCTTGTCCCCGGCGCGTCGCTGCTCATCAAGAATCAGATGATCTGCATCGACGACATTGAACGTACGGGCCAAGGCCTCGACGTAATCGACATCCTCGGGCTCGTATCCATGCTGCGTGAGGAAAAGGGGTGCAAAATTATGCTCCTTTTGAACGAGGAAGGCCTTGGAGAAGAGAAGGCGGTATTTCGCAAGTACCTGGAAAAAGTGGTGGATCAGGCGATCCACTATATCCCGACGCCATCTGAATCCGCTGCTACGGTCCTCGACTTTTCCAACGATATTGATGCCGCCCTAGCTCAAAAGATTGAGCGGCTGGGGATCACCAACATACGCGTCATCAAGCGCATCCAAAGGTTCCTCGGATTCCTCACTCCAGAGCTTAAAGGGTTGCACGCTTCGATTACCGATCAAGCGATCACGACGACAGCGCTCTTCGGATGGTGCGTATTCGAACCAACGTTGGCGCCGGATCTCGGCTATGTCGCCGGGCTCAACGCTTACACGCAATTAATCAATAAGGAAAAACCAAGTGATCAAGAAGTTCAGTGGAATGCGCTGCTAAAGGCATATGGGTTTCAGTTTTCGGACGACTTCGATCGAGCGATACTCACTGGGCTGCAGACAGGTGGCTTTGACGTTAGTGAAATCAAGCGCGAAGCGGAGAAGCTGGACAACGAATTTGTTCGTGCCGATATACGCGAAGGCATTCGCAAACCTTGGCATGCGTTTGGCGACAACTTCGATGACAATGAGGCGGAGTTTAGAGCGTCACTGGTCGAGTCTGTTAAAAAATATGCTGCTCATATGGGACCGCAGGAATTTGACAGCGTCTTCAGCACGCTGAAGGAGCTAGGTGCTAAAGAAGAAGCAGACAGGCTGTTGCCAGCTTACATGGCTGCTCAAGCAGCACGGTCGCGTGAATTTTTCAATCTAACTGAGCATAGACTCAGAAGCCCGATTGATCCGGAGATTTCATCTGCCTTCGCAGAGAGGCTGGCTAAGATGCCGCTCGAGCGCGATCCCAAGGGGATACTTTTGGAAATAGAGAGGAAGCACGGATGGAGTCCCGATGATGAAGACTTCCTCGCCTCCCTTTCTGAGGACGACTACTATACGATGTTAAAGGCCACACGCGGCGAGGAACTTGCCATTGTACTTCGCGCCGGCCTTCAATTCGGCAGCTTCCAGGACCCTAAGTCGAATTATGTAGAAATAGCACGTAAGCTCAAAGCGGCGCTAGAACGTTTGGGTGAAGAAAGCCGGCTCAACGCGATGCGCATTCGACCCTACATCGGTCGGGAAAAGCCCACATCGCCTCCAAATGAGACCGGCGAAGAGGTGCGTTGAACCTCTTACGTATTGACAACGTAGTTACACCAATCCGATATTCTCCTCATGGCAAAGTCCCGCACCGCATCCAAATCGCTCTCCGCCAATTTAGCCGCGGAACGGCGCACTGCGCCTGTCGACCCGAAGCGCAGCATCAATCTGCGCATCGAAGCGACGACGCGTGCGCTGATCGACGATGCGGCTGCGGTGCTGGGCAAGACGCGTACTGAATTCATGGTCGACAGCGCGCGTGCGGAGGCGATCGACGTTCTGCTCGACCAGCGGTTGTTTGCGCTCGACGCGGAGCGTCATGACGCCTTCGTCAAAGCGCTCGACAACCCGCCGGCGCCGGGGCCGAAGCTCAAGGCGCTGCTGAAGCGCGTGCCGGCCTGGGAGGCGTGACGGCGGGGCGGCTTTCCGCGCCGGTTCCGCTCGACGCGGGTCACGATGTTGCCGATCTCGACTGTGGCGCGCCGGCGCTCGACGACTGGCTGCGCGAGCGCGCGCTGAAGAACGAGAGCCGGTTTTCGCGCACCTATGTGGTGTGCGACGGCAAGCGGGTGGCCGGCTACTACTGCATCCTCGCCGGCTCCGTGGCGCGGGCGGCGGCTCCCGGCAAGGTGCGGCGCAATGCACCTGACGCCATCCCCGTCTCGGTGATCGGGAGGCTGGCGGTGGACCGGCGCTATGCCGGGCGGGGGCTCGGGGCCGACCTTCTGGCCGACGCGCTGCGACGCATCGCGGCGGTGTCGCGCAGCATCGGCATTGCCGCCGTGCTGGTGCAGGCCAAGGACGAGGACGCCAGGCGGTTCTACATGGCCTGTGCCGAGTTCATCGAATTCCCGGAGGACAGCCGCACGCTGTTTCTGCCGGTGGAGACGCTGGTGGCGGCGTTTGAGTGAAGCGTAAGTCCTACTTCACCCTGACCTTCCTGCTGATCACGCCGGCATCGGGCCATTCTATGCTGATCGCGTCTCGACTGAACGATGCCTGACCTGGCGAACCCCTCTTTCCTCGGTCGTCCAACCCGATTATGGAGATGCACCGCGCCCAACCGTCGGGGTGCGACAAGGCCGGTCGGGAAATGGCGAAGCGCAAGGGTTCAGTCGTCCGCAGGCGTGGCGCCGCCGGTGTTTCGGCCGCATACTGCCAAATGTCGTCTTCCTCGCGAGGAACGCTTTCATTCTCATGCGGCCTGCCCAGCGGGCCACACAAGACCGGCACTGGAGACCTTCCCTGCTAAGCAAGTTCAGCCATCCGGCCAGGCTGGTACCTGTCGCCTTCCTGTTGGCAATTGCGCTCGGCACGCTTCTCCTGATGCTGCCGATCTCGCGCGAGGGACCGGGCCATGCGCCCTTCCTGACAGCACTGTTCACGTCGACCTCGGCAATCTGCGTGACCGGACTGATCGTGGAGGACACGCCGGTCTACTGGACGCATTTCGGCCAGGTGGTCATTCTCATCCTGTTCCAGATCGGCGGTTTCGGAAGCATGGCCGCCGCGACACTTCTCGGCCTGCTGGCCGGACGCGGCTTCCGGCTGAGCGACCGGCTCCGGACACAGGTCGAACGCAGCCAGTTCGATGTCGCCGACGCGCGCAGCGTGCTTCGCCTGATCCTGACCGTGACGATTGCCGCCGAAGCCATACTGGCAATCGCGCTGGCGGCCCGCTTGCATTTCCAGTATGACGCCTCCTTGCCGGATGCCATCTGGCATGGTCTGTTCCAGGCCGTGTCCGCCTTCAACAATGCCGGTTTCTCGACCTACTCCGACAGCCTGATGGGGTTCCAGAGCGACTGGCTGTTCCTGACGCCAATCATGCTGGCGATCGTGGTGAGTTCGCTGGGCTTCCCCGTCATTCACGAAATGCGCAGCCGGGTATCGTCGTCGGGGCCCTGGACCCTGCACAGCAAGATCACGCTGATGGGAACGGCGGTCCTGCTGCTGGCGGGGTTTTGCGCCGTGCTGGGCGCGGAGTGGAGCAATCCGGCGACGCTCGGCCCGATGACCCTTGGCGACAAGATCCTGAACAGCGCCTTTCAGTCGGTCACCACCCGCACCACGGGGTTCAATTCGCTCGACATCGGCGCCCTTCGCGAAGAGACGCTGGCCGTCACATACCTGCTGATGTTCATCGGTGGCGGCAGCGCGGGAACGGCGGGCGGCATCAAGATCACGACGTTCTTCCTGCTTGGCATCGTCGTGTGGTCGGAGGCGCGCGGCGAACGGGATGCGGCGCTCTTCGGGCGGCGGATCGGTACGCCGATCGAACGCCAGGCGCTGACCATCGCGCTCCTGTCCTTTGCGCTGATCGCCATCGGCACCTTTGTCATGCTCGCCGTTACGGAGCATCCACTCACCGCGGTCCTGTTCGAGGCAATCTCGGCCTTCGCGACGGTCGGCCTGTCGACGGGGATCACGGGCGACCTTCCGGCGTCTGCCGAGCTGGTGCTGATCGTGCTGATGTTTGTCGGCAGGGTCGGCACAATCACGATCGCGACCGCGCTCGCACTCGGACGCAGCCGGACCGCCTATCGCTATCCAGAGGAGCGCCCAATCGTTGGCTAGGAAACCCACCCGGAAAACAAGCGAGACCATTCTCGTCATCGGCCTCGGCCGCTTCGGCGCCTCGGTCGCAACGTCGCTGGTGCGCATGGGACATGAGGTCCTCGGTGTCGATGAAGATGCCAACCTGGTGCAGGAAATGGCCGACAGCCTGACCCATGTGCTGCAGGCCGATTGCACAAGTCCCGAAGCGCTCCGGCAGATCGGCATCGGTGACTTCAAGACGGCCGTCATCGCCATCGGCAGCGATCTCGAAGCCAGCGTGCTCACGGCCCTGGCGGTCATCGAGGCGGGCGTGCCGACGATCTGGGCAAAGGCGACCAACGAGCGGCACGGCAAGATACTGAAGGGCATCGGCATTCGCAACGTGGTCTATCCGGAAGCCCGGATGGGCCAGATGGTCGCCCATATCCTGACCGGGAAGATGATGGACTTCGTCGAGTTCGACGACCATTTCGCGCTGGTCAAGACGCGGGCGCCGGCCGAACTGGTCGGGCTGACGCTCGAGGAGGCGCAGGTCCGCCAGCGCCACGAAGTGACGATCATCGGTTTCAAGCGACCGGACGAGCCATTCACCTACGCGCAGGCCGATACAACCGTCCAGAAAGACGATCTCCTGATCGTGCTGGGCGAAACCGCAATGGTTGAACGATTTGCCGCCCGGACCTGAGCTATCCGCGCCGATATCTGCGCCCCGCCTCGGAATGTAGATAGAATTCGGACACAATCGGCGTGGCGCAAGGCGCCGCCGTGTCGGAAACAATAGCTGGCCTTCCACCATGCCGCGGGCATTTGCCTTCGGCTAACCGGCGGTTCACCTCGCCAAGGGGAGCCTGGACCTCCTGCGGCACAAATAAGTCTCGTGTAGCTGATCGACCTAAAGCAATAGCCGGCTGTCGAGCGATGCGCATTTGCTTCGGCGGCGCAGCAAGGAAGATCGCCTTAGGCCGCTTTATTTGGTTCACCGATGTGCTCTTCTAAGAAAGTTCAACTTGGGCTATTTGAAAGCTGGTTCCTGGAGATTGGAAATGGATTTCCTCAGCTCAGACTATTTCCGGCCCGCAGATATTCCGGGTCATTTTTCCTACATACTCTTGGCTATCTCGTACATCCTTACAAACATCTTCTGGCTGAGGGTGATGGCCATTGCGGCTCTCGCATTCGAGATCATCTACTTCCACTACTCTGGGGGCGACCTGCGTACCGGAATGGTGTGGGACATGATCTTTATCGCCATCAATCTGTTCCAGCTCTTCCTGTTGACGCGCGAGAGATTTCTGTTCAGCATTCCCGAACCGGACCGAACCTCTCTCAAGGCAGCGATGCCGGCACTGTCGCAAGGCAACTTGCAGATGTTGGTCAGGGCGGGTCATCTACGCACGATCGAAACCGGGACGGTACTGGCGCATGAGAACCGGCAACTCGACCACGTCTACCTGATCTGTGACGGCCAGGCGAAAGTCTTTCTCGAAGATACCGAACTGGCGACAATTGGGATCGGAAGTTTTGTCGGCGAGGCCGCTTTCCTGACAGACGGGATCGCCACTGCAACGGTGACAGCTGCCGTCCAGACAAGGGCGCTGGTTTTTTCGACGCAGAAGCTGCGCTCGCTGATTGCCAAAGATGGAGAGGTCGCCAAATCGATGCACCAACTTTTGGGGCGCGATCTGGTGCGCAAGATGCGCGCCAGAAATGACTCAAAGCGAACGGCAAACCTCTTCATGAAGTCAGCCAGCTGACACTGACGCTGCTTCCACCGGGGCAGCCCAGGCCAACGCGACCTAGTCAGACAGGACGAATTTGACGTCTTTCAACGCTTCGCAATCGCCGTCGGCACCCGCGAGTGAGAAGCCGTCAGCGGCAGGCTCGACCTTGCAGCGCATCGGGAATTGTGCCGAGCCTGTGTCGCCGACTGCGTCCGTGAGCGTCAGTTCGTCGTCCTCGACCTGATAGCGGCCGGTGACGTTGCGGTCGCCGCTGGTCATCCGGAAGGTGCCGTCCGAAGAAAAGTAGGCTTCCATCGGACCGGCCTGATATTGGCCTGGAACGATCACCTCGCCGCTCGTCGCACCGTTTGTCTGCTGGTCGGCGATGCGCTCTTCAATTTCGGCCAATTCCTTGCTGCGGCTCTCCAGGCTGGCAGCAAGCTCCGTCACCTGGCCCTGAAGGGTCTGACGTTGATCCTCGGCAGCGGCGACGTCGCTCATGACTGCTGTCTTGCGCTTGGAAAGTGTCTCCAGCTCCTTCTGGAGCTCCGTACGCTGCTCGGCGATCCGGCTGAATTCCAGCCGCGCCGCCTGAAGTTCCTCCTGCGTCGCTGCCTCGGCCTCGCGGGCTTTCTGTACGCGTGCCTCGGAGCCCGCAGCTTCCTCGGCCAGGCGCGACGCCTCTTCGCTGAGATCAGAGATGCTCTGACGAAGCTTCTGCTCCTCGGCGCGGGCTGCGGCCACCCGGTTGCCGATGTCGGTGAGGGCTTGCGTCTGGCTGGCAATATCTGCCTTGGCCTGTTCCAGTTCCGGCTGCCTCTCGCGAAGGTCTTTTTCCGTCTCCTGCAATTTGGTCTCGGTGTCCGCCAACACGCTGGACTTGGATATGAGTTCGCCTTCAAGCTCTTCCAGTGTCGCGGTGGACTCGGCCAGCTTTGCCTCGACGGATTGCTGTTCCTGCCTTGCCTTGGAGAGTTCCGAGCCGGCGGCATCGGTCTCGATGCGAAGGTCAGCGAGATTGCCGGACGCCTGCCTTTGCGCGGCGAGATCGGTGCTAATCTCGTCGACCTGGGACTGGGTCTCGGAGAGCCGCGTCTCGGCTTCCGACAAGGCGTTCGAATAGGACAGCCAGATGCCCAGCATCAGAATCCAGCCGACCGCCGCCACAACAGCGAGCGTTATTGGAACCGGACGCTTCATTTCTTGCTGGAAATCAGCCATATCGAACCCCTCATTGATTTGAACATGTGTGTTAATCGCCGATGGGCGGATTCAGTTCCGCCACGCCGTCAGTGGCGGTCAGTTTTCGAACACCACCTGACGAGCGCTTATGACTTGCAATGGCTGCTGCCCCGGGGCCGTGTGCGCCCCGTTCAGCGTGAGGCAGGAGGAAAAGGCTAAGCGCCATGCCAGGCTAGCCAGATTGTTCGATGTGGCGCCTCAGCAATCGGATGTTGCGCTTGTTTGCCTTGAAATAAATGTCGAACACCGAGCCGAGGATCGGTACGCTGCCGGCCAAGGTGTCGAGCACCACATTGCCCAGCATTCTTGCAATAAGGCCGCTGCCGGCACCATGGTCTCTTGCGCGTGAGACAATGTAGAGTGACACGAGGCCGCTGGCCGCGTCGCCGAGGACCGGCACCAGACCGACCAGCGCATCGGCGCCAAACCTGATCGAGGTGCCGGGGACTCTCCATCGCGCATCGAGCATGTCGGCCAGGAAGTCGAGGTCGCGCAAGGCGGCCCCTGTTTCGGGCCGATGCGATTCGCGCCGGGGGAGCGGTCGAGGGGCAATTCTGCCTGGATTTGCGTTCATGCCAAAGTCCTGCTGCGTGCCGACATGCCACCTAGATCCGCGTGACGTCGTCGAGGAGATTCTCGGAATTGGCCGTGTGGGCTGCCGGCACGGATCCGTCTGGCGTCATTTCGTCGACCGTGGCGGGAAGTGCCTGTGTAAGCCTGGCGATCAATTCTTCGCGGGAAAGGCCTGTCTGTCGAGACAGCGACGACAGGGTCCGCTCATCGAGAGCCGCTTCGAGTTCGCGCGGAGCCAAAGGTTCATTGCGACCCTTTCCGACCCAGGAATCGACCTTCGATCCCGCGCCCGCATCGCGCAGCCTATCAAGGACATCACCGAGCGCGGTTCCCGACAAGCCATTGGAGACCTGATCGAGCAAGCCGCCGCCAGCGCTGCCGGTATGCGCGTCTTGCCCGACACCACGGATGGCATCGCCGATTTTTGCGCGGTTCTGATAGGCCAGTATGCCGAGCATCGCGAGTGCAACCTTGCCGAGATTTGCCATGATCTTCTCCTCTGTCGCTAGAGAAGTCGGTTGCCGCGGCGAAGTTCCCAACCGTTTCAATTTCGGCTTGCCCGGACGCCCGTACCTCGCGGTCCGTGGGCTTGCCGTCAGCGCGTCCTGCAGGTTCTGCGGGCAGCGCGAAGCATCTAGAGCGGCGCAGGTTTGCCCGTCCGGTTGTCGAGTGTCTCAAGCTAATCGTGAAGATCCGGGGAGGTGGCTCAGCCGCTTGAGCAAAGCCGTTCGCGCGCCAGCCGTTGTTCCAGTTCATCCCGTACGGCAGAGGCGAAAAGCGGCAAGGCCGTGTCCGTCTCGATCAAGCGCGCCTTCTCAACGGCTTCCTCAATGCCATACGCATTTATCAATGCATCGGCAGCGCGCACCACTTCGTTGAGATTTATGAACGTCATTTTATGAAATCTACCTGCCTTTTGCGTGGTGGCAATAGCGGATCGGGCAGTATCCATTATCAGTGCAGGGGTGAGCGTGGCGTCAAGCGCTGCTGACGCATGTGAACATGACACGTAACTAGCCGGATATTACGCGCTGCAGGACAAATGGTTGCAGCAAATCAAGCCGAAACGCGAAAAGAATTGACAGCGACAATTGCTAGCGCGGTTCGCAGACGAGGTTGAGGTAGACAGGGTCGAAGCCGGCCATGTCGGCCAAGCGGTCGAAATTCCTGATCTCGACATCGCTGTTCTTCCATACAACGAGACCGGTGTCGCGAAGGTCGCGGATCGTCCTGTTGGTGTGAACCACCGACAGGCCCAGCACGTCGGCAATATCGGACTGCGTGAGTGGCAGACTGTATTTTCCGTCTTCCGCGAGGCCGACGATTTCGAGCCTCAGATAGAGCTCGCACATCAGGTGGGCGAGGTGCTTGAGCGGCGTGCGACGGCCGATCGAGGCAATCATTTCGCGCTGCATGGCCGCGTCGATGGTCGTCGACAGCCACAGCATCCTGGTCAGATGCGGGGATTTCTGCGTGAGGGCGATGAGGTCGGTATGCGGCACGAAGACAGCCGTGCAGTCACTCATGGCAACGACGCTGTGATCCATCGTCTTCAAGAGCAGAGCGTGCAGATCGACGAAATCGCCCGGAATGTGGAGCGCGGTGAGCTGTCGGCGGCCGTCTTCGATCAGCACCGTGCGTGCCGTCAGTCCGGAGACGATCAGGCAGCTGGAATGGGCCCTTTGATGGACGGAAACGAGTTCTTCGCCCTTGGCGAATGTCGATTTTGCCTGGGTGAGTGCCTCCAGCATGGCGATTTCGTCCGGCTGCAATCGATCGCGCCGGGAAAGCGACTTGCACAGAAGGTTCATTGCCTGAGTCATCTGGCCCTTGTAATGATTTCGCGCGGAAACTGCCAGCCCGCATCACCTTGCACAATATGCGGAACCGAGCCGCGACTTGGCGCATTGAACCGGATGCGTCAGGTCGTCAACATGCAACGTTACTTCTTCGATATCAGGGACGGTGACGATGTATCGGTGGACGATACTGGCATTGATTGCTCAGGTCTCGACGAGGTGCGGTTCAAGGCCATAGACGCGCTTCCGGAAATTGCGCGGGAAGGACTGCCCGATGGCGACGCCCGGATCTTCGAAGTGATCGTACGCGACGAAACCGGCAAGCAGGTGTTCAGAGGGCGTCTGACCTTCGAGCTGCAATGGATGTGACGTGGCGGCTTGTCTGGCCGAGCAGCGCCTCTCGTGCGCGCTTATGATGGGTTTCGGGATCGTCCTGTTGCGCGAGCCGGCTCGCCAACTGTTCTTCGCAACCAACGCCCGCCCCGTAAAAACCGAGCAGCGACACGGCAACCGACTCGCGTGCCTCGACGCTGCGAATGCCGTGCCTTGCGCAATGGCTCTCAAGGACGCGCGAAAGCATCGAAAGCGACTTCGGGTTGATGACACTGTGGCAAGCCATTTGCAGGTTCCTCCTCGGCCAAACATGTCTTTCCCGACAATTAGGTTCTGGCGAACGCCGCGGTCAATTAACTTTGACATAGGCGCCGGGCAGGCAGGAAAGGCCGGCTTGCGGGCTTGGCCGGGGCATGGTCGCGAAGGTGGCCGGGTTGCGGGCCAAGCATGGATCTAATGGCGGTGCGCGAGCTTGATACCGCCAAGATTTCGTTCCACATCGGTCAGCATGACCAAGGACGATAAAAGCCAGGCGTTGGCGTGGACCCTGCCGGGGTCGCTTGCCGCGCATCTGGCGATCGCGGCGCTGCTGATTTTCGGACTGCCTTCACTGCATCAGAAACCTGACGAGGAACAGGCAATCAGCGTCGAACTGGTGCCGCCGCCCGAGGAGGTTGCAGCGGCGCCGGAGGAGGCGACGCAAGAGGAGCCGACACCAGAAGCGACGACGCCGGAAGAGGCCAAGCAGGCTGCGGCGGAACCGTCGCCCGCCGTGGAGGACGCACCGCCAGACCCGAACGAGGAAGCCAAGGCGGCAGAAGCGGCGAAGGCTGAGGCTGCCAAGGCCGAAGAGGCGGCGAAGGCGGAGGCTGCTGCAAAGGCGGAGGCTGAGGCGGAAGAGGCTGCGAAGGCGGAGGCGGCACGCGCTGCGGAAGCCGCGAAAGCCGAGGAAGCGCAGAAGGCTCAGGCGAAGCAGGCCGAGGCAGAGGAAGCTGCAAAGGCTGAGGCGAAGCAGCAGGAAGCCGCGGCACACGCCGAAAAGGAAGCGGCCGAGGCAGCGCGGCAGGCGGAAGCAGAGGCGCAAGCCAGCGCCGCAGCCGACGCGCAGGCAATGGCCGAGGCTGAGAAAGCG
>JBBSOT010000131.1:0-11727 GCA_038259455.1 Hyphomicrobiales bacterium
ATAGCGCGCGGCCATGTCGCGGATCGCCGGGTTGAGGTTGGCGAGGCGGTTGTCGGGCGCCAGCCGATAGGCGCTGCCCTCGAACCCGGCCTCGCCGGGCTGGGCTGCGGCGAAGAACGCCGCCTGGCGCTCGCGCTCCTGGGCGACGAAGTCCGGCGCGGGGTGGTCGGTCATGGTGGGCTCGCTCGGTTTGTTCGGCCCTGCTTAGCTGACCTTGCCGGGGAGGGCTACCGGTATGCGAGGGGTTCTCGGTGACTGCGGGATTCTGCCTCAGCGCGACGGGGATGCGTCCCAAGGTCGTCGTGACGCCTGCGACATGCACCGGACGGGAATGTCTAGGCATGGATAGGCCACTCAGCCGTGGCCGAACCGGCAGTGCCAGGCCCGTCTGTAATCCTATGCGGCCTCGATCGCCTCAGGCCTCGACGTATTCCGCGCGGCTGACGGCGTCAGGAACGGGAAGTCCATCTTCGCGCAGGCCCTGGATATGAAAACGAATGGCGTCGCCGATTTCCGCTTCGACCTGAGAAACAGACTCGCCGGTTGCGATACAGCCCGGCAAATCTGGTACATAGGCGGAATAGTTATTCCCGGCTTTTTCTATCACCACTGCGTATCGCATCCTAAGACTCCTTGAGCCCGGCCTGCTTGAGGATGCTGTTCAGCGTCCCCGGCGCGACCTCGTCAGAATATTTGCCGGACACGGTAACGCGGCCGGCCTTCGATTGATGCTTATATTGGCGATGGCTGCCCTTGGTTGCAACCAGATGCCAGCCATCGGCTTCCAACAGGCGAATGACCTCGCGTATTTTCAGCCGAGGTGGCACGGCTCCTCAGCTACACCCTGACGTCGCCCCGCACGTGTCGCACTTCTCGCAGGTGCCGTTGCGAACCATGGTGAAGTTCTGGCACTCGGAGCAGGAATTGCCGGTGTAGCCCTGCATCAGCGACCTGGCGCGGCGGTCGGAGGCGACCTTCTTGGCCTGGGCGGCTTCCTCGGCGGCGGCTTCGGTGAACATGGCAGAGGTCGGCGATTCATCCGCCTCGTCATTGGCGACGTCCTCGGCCAGCTCCTTGGCCCGCTCCTCGTAGTCGCGCTTGAAGGCAACCGCGCCATCGGTGTCTTCCGAATAGGCGGGCTTGAGCGCCAGGCCGGCCTGCGCCGAGGCGGTCGAGAGCGCCCGCACATTGGAGCCTGAAAACGCCGTCGGGGCGGATGCGTTGGCGGGCGACTGACCGGCCGAACCCTTCGGGTCGGCGGCCTTGTTGGACACCATCTTCAGCGGCGCGCCGCGCGTCAGGCCCTTGGACACGGCCTGCGCCTTGCCCTCGGAAATGCCGCGACCGAGCGCGGTGTCACCGAAGTTCGACGTGTCGACATGGGCAAGGTCGCCGCGGTCGAGATAAGAGACGGCCAGTTCGCGGAAGATGTAGTCGAGGATCGAGGTGGCGTTCTTGATGGCGTCGTTGCCGACGACCATGCCGGCCGGCTCGAACTTGGTGAAGGTGAAGGCCTCGACATATTCCTCGAGCGGCACGCCATATTGCAGGCCGAGCGAGATGGCGATGGCGAAATTGTTCATCATGGCGCGGAAGGCAGCGCCTTCCTTGTGCATGTCGATGAAGATCTCGCCGATGCGACCATCGTCGAATTCGCCGGTCCTGAGATAGACCTTGTGACCGCCGACGATGGCCTTCTGCGTATAGCCCTTGCGGCGGTTCGGCAGCTTTTCGCGGTCGCGGTAGAGACGTTCGACGACGCGCTCGACGATCTTTTCGGTGAGCTGGACAGCCTGCGCGGCGACCGGCGCTGCAACCAGCGCCTCGACGGCGTCGTCCTCCTCGTCCTCTTCGCCGGCCAGCAGCGAGGCGTTGAGCGGCTGCGACAGCTTCGAGCCATCGCGGTAGAGCGCGTTGGCCTTGAGCGCCAGCTTCCAGGACAGAAGATAGGCGTTCTTGCAATCCTCGACGGTGGCGTCGTTGGGCATGTTGATGGTCTTGGAAATGGCGCCCGAGATGAAGGGCTGCGCCGCAGCCATCATGCGGATGTGCGATTCAGCCGACAGATAGCGCTTGCCGATCTTGCCGCACGGCGTCGCGCAGTCGAACACGGGCAGGTGCTCGGCCTTGAGGAACGGTGCGCCTTCAAGCGTCATCGCACCGCAGATGTGGACGTTGGCGGCCTCGATGTCCTTGCGGGCAAAGCCCAGCGCCGGCAGGATCTCGAACGAGAAATCGTTGAGCTGCTCGTCGGTGAAGCCGAAGGTCTCCTTCACCCAGTCGGCACCCAGCGTCCACTGGTTGAAGACGAACTTGATGTCGAAGGCCTGGCCGAGGGCGGCGTTGACGGCAGCGATCTTGTCGTCGGTGAAACCCTTGGCCTTCAGCGAGCCGGGGTTGATGCCGGGCGCCTGGTTGAGATTGCCGTGGCCGACCGCATAGGCCTCGATCTCGGCGATCTGGGCCTCGGAATAGCCGAGCGTGCGCAGCGCTTCGGGAACGGCGCGGTTGATGATCTTGAAGTAGCCGCCGCCGGCGAGCTTCTTGAACTTGACCAGCGCGAAGTCGGGTTCGATGCCGGTCGTGTCGCAATCCATGACCAGGCCGATCGTGCCGGTCGGCGCAATCACGGTGGCCTGCGCATTGCGGAAGCCATGCTCCTCGCCAAGCTCGATGGCGCGGTCCCACGCGGCACGGGCATGGGTGACCAGATCCTGCTGCTTGACGTCAGACGCTATCAGCGGCACCGGCGCGACAGCCAGCTTCTCGTAGCCCTCGCGGTCGCCATAGGCGGCGCGGCGATGGTTGCGCATGACGCGCAGCATGTTGTCGGCGTTGCGGTCGTAGTCGCGGAAGGCGCCGAGCTCGGCGGCCATCTCGGCTGAGGTGGCATAGGACACGCCGGTCATGATGGCAGTGAGCGCGCCGCAGATGGCGCGGCCCTCGTCGGAATCGTAGGGAATGCCGGAGGTCATCAGCAGGCCACCGATATTGGCATAGCCGAGGCCGAGCGTGCGGTACTCATAGGACAGCCGGGCGATTTCCTTGGACGGGAACTGCGCCATCATCACCGAGATTTCGAGCACCACGGTCCACAGGCGAACGGTGTGCTCGAAGGCCGCGATATCGATGTCGCCGCCGTGCTGGCGGTAGGGCAGAAGATTGACCGAGGCGAGGTTGCAGGCGGTGTCGTCGAGGAACATGTACTCCGAGCACGGGTTCGACGCACGGATGGCGCCGGCCGATGCGCAGGTGTGCCAGTCGTTCATCGTCGTGTTGAAGTGCAGGCCGGGATCGGCCGATGCCCAGGCCGCGTAGCCGATCTTTTCCCAAAGATCGCGGGCCTTGAGTTCCTTCATCACCTTGCCGTCCTTGCGGGCGGTCAGGTTCCACGGGCCGTCGGCCTCGACAGCGCGCAGGAAGTCGTCCTTGAGCGACACGGAGTTGTTGGAGTTCTGGCCGGACACGGTGAGATAGGCTTCCGAATCCCAGTCGGTGTCATAGGTCTTGAATTCGATGGCCGTGTAGCCCTGGCGCGCGAACTGGATGACGCGCTGGATGTAGTTCTCCGGCACGCCGTCACGCTTGGCGTCCTTGATGGCGCGCTTCAGGGCAGGATTCTTCAGCGGATCGTAGCAATCGTCGCCGGGGCCCTCGCAGGCCACGCAGGCCTTCATGACGGCCGACATGTGCTTCTTGACGATCTTGGAGCCGGTGACCAGCGAAGCGACCTTCTGCTCTTCCTTGACCTTCCAGTCGATGAATTCCTCGATATCGGGGTGGTCGGCATCGACGATGACCATCTTGGCAGCACGGCGCGTCGTGCCGCCCGACTTGATGGCGCCGGCAGCGCGGTCGCCGATCTTGAGGAAGGACATCAGGCCGGACGAGCGTCCGCCGCCCGACAGCTTTTCGCCTTCGCCGCGCAGATAGGAGAAGTTGGAGCCGGTGCCCGAGCCGTATTTGAACAGGCGTGCCTCGCGGACCCAGAGGTCCATGATGCCGCCTTCATTGACCAGATCGTCGCCGACGCCCTGGATGAAGCAGGCATGCGGCTGCGGGTGCTCGTAGGACGACTTCGACTTGGTCATCTTGCCGGTGAACGGGTCGATGTAGAAATGGCCCGGGCCGGGTCCGTCGATGCCGTAGGCCCAGTGCAGGCCGGTGTTGAACCATTGCGGCGAATTCGGCGCGACGCGCTGGGTCGCCAGCATGTAGGCAAGCTCGTCCTTGAAGGCGGAAGCGTCTTCTTCCGACGCGAAGTAGCCGCCCTTCCAGCCCCAGTAGGTCCAGGTGCCGGCAAGACGGTCGAAGACCTGACGGGCGTCGATCTCGGAACCGTAACGCTCTTCCTCGGGCAGCTTTTCGAGTTCGGCCTCGTCGGCGACGGAACGCCACAGGAAGGAGGGAACGTCGTTTTCCTCAACCTTCTTCAGGCGGGCCGGCACGCCGGCCTTGCGGAAATATTTCTGGGCAAGGATGTCGGCTGCAACCTGGCTGAACTGCGCCGGCACATCGATGTTGTCGAGACGGAAGACGACCGAACCATCGGGATTCTTGATTTCGGACAGCGCCTTGCGGAATTCGATTTCCGCGTAGGCCGACTGGCCCGACTTTGTGAAGCGCCTCTGGATATGCATCGTCATTGTCCCTTTTATCTACATATAGCGTCTGTCGAAGGAACTTTCCCGCTCCAATTCGCCCAGACATGTGTCCGCCGCACCCGGCCGTTGAAACACGGCCGGCTCTCCTGTCGCAGAGCCTTTGTCGGCTTGCCTGAAACTCCCTTCCGGAAGCTTCCCCAGGCCAGTCGACGGAACCCTGCGGATCCCCCAAAACTGAAACTGTTCACGATTCCCTCAACCGAGGAGAAATCACACTATCTAGCTCAAACCCTAGTCGCAAACACTAAATATAGTGTTAACAGACAATTTATTCCACCCCGACAACTGTCTCTTTCCGCAGCTTTCGAGCAACGAATTGCCACGCATCCGCCAGCCTCGTAAACAGGCGGGTTGCGGGACAATTACGCACATAATCCGGGAAAAAGGACCGGGCTCAAAACTTTCCGGCCGCGCCCTCAACACAAGCGCATGACCCATATGAGGCGACTCGGTTTCTATCGTCAAGGATTCGTTTTTGTAAGTTTTGTGACCCCAACATGTTGTGTGTCAGCCATGTGGATAACGGGGAGAAACAGGCGCTTGCCGGCTACGCAGCCAGCCGGTTTCGAGGCTGGGAGTACTTGCCGTAGCGGCAGGCAGATCCGCAGCAGGGCACGGATTTGGACCGGCAGGGCGATTTTGCGCAGGCAACAATTGTCAGCGGCGAAAAATCCGGCAAACATGCATCGGCAGGCAGGCCAGCCACCTGCCGGAAGAGGATCATCACCATGGTAACGCGCGGATTTAGCGGACGAGGCAGCGGACCGGTTGAGGTGCGTGACCGGTTGCCGCCCGGCCAGTTTCTGGAGGCCGGCTTTCCGGTGCTGTCGGCCGGCCCGACGCCCCGCATCAGCGCTGACGACTGGATGTTTACGCTGAAGGATGGCGTCCGCCCGGTGAAACGCTGGACCTGGTCCGAGTTTCACGAATTACCTCAGTCCAAGATGACGCGCGACATCCATTGCGTCACGACCTGGTCGAAATTCGATACGTTCTGGGAAGGCGTTATGATCGACGACATTCTCGCCGATGCCGGAATCGAGGCGCCGACCGACTATACGCTGGCGCACTCCTATGACGGCGACACCACCAACGTGCCGACCGCCGACCTCGTCATCGGCAAGGCGATGGTTGCCACCAGATACGCCGGCCAGCCGATCACGTCAGAGCATGGCGGTCCGGCACGCCTGCTGGTGCCGCATCTCTATTTCTGGAAGTCGGCGAAATGGGTCAACGGGCTGCAGTTCACCCAGAAGGATGAATTGGGATTCTGGGAATTGCGCGGCTACCACCGTTACGGCGATCCGTGGCGCGAACAGCGCTACACCGACGACTGACCGCGATGCGCTGGCAAACCGGTACCATCACCGACATCGTGCGGCGCTCGCCAAGCGTGTCGAGCTTCTTTTTCGCAACGCCGGAGTTTCTGCCTTTCGTCGCCGGGCAGCATCTGGCGATACGCCTGACCGCGCCGGACGGATATCGTGCGCAGCGCAGCTATTCGATCGCCTCCGCACCGGACGAGAGCCGGCACATCGAACTTGCCATTGAAAAGCTGGACGACGGCGAGGTCTCGCCCTTCTTCCATGATGTTGCCGAGGTCGGCGACGAGATTGAACTCAGCGAACCGCTCGGCGGACATTTCATCTGGAAGGCGAGCGACGGTGGTCCCGTCCTGATGATTGCCGGCGGCGCGGGCATCGCGCCGTTCATGTCAATGGTCAGGCACCGGACGCTGAACGAGCCGAAACTGGCGATGCTGCTGCTGTTTTCAGCCCGCACCAAGGAAGATTTGCTGTTCCATGACGAACTTTTGGCGCTGAAAGAAAAGGCCGACGGCTTTTCGTATAGCGCGACGCTGACGCGCGAGACCGCGCCGCCACCTGGCGTCTCGTCCGGGCGTATCAATGGCGCCGCCATCGCAGCTGCTCTGGCAACGCTCGGCGCAACGCCTGCCAGAACCTTCATCTGCGGCTCAAATCCGTTTGTCGAGAATGCCGCGACCCATGTTGTCGATGCCGGCGTCAGCGCCGGCCTGGTCAGTACCGAGCGGTACGGGGTTTAGCTGCCGCAGTTGCAGGGCACGACGATAGAGGCGCGGTGAGGCTGATTGAAAGTCAGGCTGCGAACCCACGTGGAGAAGCGCAGAAGGACGCAATGAGATCGCAAAGGTCTGGCTCGTTGATCATGCGCGTCGCCTGCCGGGGGGTGACCCATTTGCGCTGGCGCTGTCGGCGCTCTTTCCACTTCTCTGCGACCCGGTCCACTTCGAGCGAATAGACAAGCACCTCGCAGGGCACTTCCTCGCCCGACCCGAGCACTTTCATGTAGAAGTACCGCCCGGTTTCCTTGCGCGACACGGCGCCGGACAGGCCGGCTTCTTCGGCGGCTTCGCGGGCCGCTGCGTCACAAAGCGCCTCGGTACCCTCGGGCCAGCCCTTGGGTAGCACCCATCGTCCGGTATCCCGGCTGGTAATCAGCAGAACCTCGACACCGGTCTCGCACTTGCGCCATGGCAGCGCGGCAACCTGCAGACGGCAAGGCGAATTGCCGAAGAGCCGGCGCACCCTTTCCACCAGATGGTTGCTCGTCAGTGCGTTCATCAATGCCCCAAGGGACCGACCCCGTGCTTTCCGATTCGTTTGCCGTCTCAATAATAATACGGTCAATTATCGGAAACAAAAGTAAAAATTCCATGCAATGACAGGCGCTTGGTCGAGCGCCATCATTGCTCGGCGTGACGAGGAAAGCACGATTCGGGCATCGTCATATGACAGCGAGGCGCGCGGTCAACCGGCGTGGTCGTCGGCGATCGGCTTCTGGTAGGTGAAACCCATGTCCCAAGGGAAGTAGATCCAGGTATCCTGGCTGACTTCGGTGACGAACGTGTCGACCAGCGGACGGCCCTTGGGCTTGGCGTAAACGGCAGCGAAATGCGCCTTCGGCATCATCGCGCGAACGATCGCTGCGGTCTTGCCGGTATCGGTCAGGTCATCGATGATCAGAACATTGGCGCCATCGTCGGCCAGGAGTTCGGGAGAAATCTCCTTGAGCACCTGCAGTTGCCCCTGTGATGTGTAGTCGTGATACGAGGCCACGCACACGGTCTCGATGACGCGGATGCCGAGTTCCCGTGATATGACAGCGGCCGGCACCAGCCCGCCACGGGTGATGCAAACGATCGCTTTCCATCCGTCCTTGTTGACGCCGGCCAGGCGCCACGCCAACGCGCGGGCGTCGCGGTGGAACTGATCCCAGGACACCGGGAAGGCTTTTTCGGGAAGCGACATGGGGCAGGCACTCCGTGAAGCGCCAGCGGCGCGGAATGCACGCGGAACTAGCCGGAATCAGGCAGGCTTGGCAAGGGCGATGCGCCTTTAAGCGAAACACCTGCTCAATTGCCCGACAGGTGGGCGACCGGTCAACCCGTCTTGCCCAGGCCGGCCACCATGGCTTCCACTTCCAGACGGGCCGCATCAAGGGCCGCCTGCGTGCGCGCCCGCACCACCAGTTCGGTCCAGAACTTGCCGTCGAGATATTTCGGGTAGGAGCCGATGATCGTGTCGGGATGCGCCTTCTGAATGTCGCCGAGCGGCCCGCCGATCAAGCCCTCGCCATGCGGGCAGGAAATTGTCGCTGACAAGAGAACCGTGCCGGTCTTCAAAGTCGGCACGACATTGTCGAGCATCGCCTGGAAGATCGACGGGACGCCAGCCATCACGTGGACATTGCCGATGCGAAAGCCCGGTGCGATGGACACGGGGTTGTCAATATGGGTGGCGCCCACTGGCATGCGCGCCATGCGCTTGCGGGCATCGTTGAACTCGATGTTGCGCGTTGCGTAGCTGGCCGCGAGCAGCGCCATTGCCTTGTCGTCGAACGTGCATGGGACGCCAAAAGCCTTGGCGACGGAGTCTGCTGTGATGTCATCGTGCGTCGGCCCGATACCTCCGGTCGTGAATACGTAGGTGTAGCGCTGCCTGAGCGCATTGACGGCCGCGACGATATCGTTCTCGTCGTCGGAGACGATGCGCACTTCTTTCAGGTCGATGCCGATCGCCGTCATGATGTCGGCGAGATGCCCGATATTGCGGTCCTTGGTGCGGCCGGAGAGGATTTCATCGCCGATGACGATCATGGCGGCTGTTACGATATCGGGCATTCTCAAAGGATCCAGATTGTGTTTCGGTCCAGATAGACCGGCTTGCCCGATCCGGCAATGTTCATCGTTTTGTGAACGAACTGTCGGCAGATGACTACCTTTCCTTGACCGCCCTGACCCTTACCTTGATAGCAAGGCAAACTGCCGGGGTTCAGACCCGTCCATTCAATCCAAGGGAGACGATAATGGCTAAAATTCTTGTGCTTTACTATTCGAGCTGGGGCCACATGGAGCAGATGGCGAAGTCCGCCGCCGAAGGTGCGCGTGAAGCCGGCGCCGAGGTGACCATCAAGCGCGTCAAAGAACTGGTGCCTGAGGACGTAGCCAAGGCTGCCTACTACAAGCTCGATCAGGACGCTCCGATCGCCGATCCGCTGGAACTCGACCAGTATGACGGCATCATTCTGGGCATGTCCACTCGCTACGGCGCGATGTCGGCCCAGCTGAAGAATTTTCTCGACCAGACCGGCCCGCTATGGGCAAAGGGCGCACTCGTCAACAAGGTGGCAACGGTGATGTCGTCGACGGCGACACAGCACGGTGGCGCCGAATTTTCGATCATCAGCGCGCAGGTGTCATTGCAGCATCATGGCATGATCATCGTTCCACTTTCCTATGCCTATCAGGGCCAGTCCGGTAACGACGTGGTTCGCGGCGGCTCGCCCTACGGCATGACCACAACGTCCGATACAGACGGCTCGCGCCAGCCTTCCGAACAGGAGCTCGAGGGCGCCAAGTTCCAAGGCAAGCGCATGGCCGAAATCACCAAGAAGCTGCACGGCTGACGTCAGGACATCAGGAACTGGAATTTCACGGGCGGTCCGGTTTCGGGCCGCCCGTCGCTTTTTTGTCCTCATGCGTCAAGGGCGCCTTGCCGCTGCGCCATTCGTGGCTAGACTCCGGCCGAAAATGCACGGTGAAACCATGAACGTGATGACTGTCGCCGGCTGGCTGGCCAGCGCCCTGGTTCTGATGGCGGCATTCGTCGTCGGTTATTTCGTCCTCACGACGCGGCGGATCGCAGCCGATGCCGAGCGGCAGGTGCCGGCGTCAGGCGAATTCGTGACCGTCGACGGCAACAAAATCCATTACGTCGAGGCAGGCGAGGGGCCTTCCATCCTGTTCATTCACGGGTTGGGCGGACAGCTCCATCATTTCCGCCATCCGCTGTTCCGCGACCTCGATGGCTACCATCTGGTGGCACTCGACAGGCCAGGGTCAGGTTATTCAGGGCGTGCACGAGGCGCCACAGCGAGATTGCCCGAGCAGGCCGCTGTGATTGCCGGCTTTATCAAGGCGACGGGGCTCCAGCGCCCCCTGCTGGTCGGTCATTCTCTGGGCGGCGCCGTGGCGCTTGCCGTTGCTCTCGATCACCCGGAGACGATCTCGGGTATCGCCTTGCTGTCGCCGTTGACTCACATGGAAGAGGCGGTGCCGCCGGAGTTCAAGGGGCTTTACATACGCTCGCCGCTCTGGCGCTGGATCGTTGCGCACACGATCGCCGTGCCTGCAGCCCTGAAATATGCCGGCCAGACGCTTGATTTCGTTTTCGGTCCCCAGAAATGGCCTGCCGACTACGTCATCGAGGGTGGCGGCATGGCAGGACTACGGCCAAGCCATTTCTACGCCACCGCGAGCGACACGGTGGCGATCGAGCATGACCTTGCCCGGCTTGAGGGGCGTTACGGCGAGATCAGGCTTCCGACCGGCATCCTGTTCGGGTCGGCCGACCGGGTGCTGGATCACACGACGCATGGACAAGCGATGCAATTGGTGATCCCGGGGCTCGACCTGGAAATCGTCGAAGGTCTCGGGCACATGCCGCAATTCATGGCGAAGGAGCGTGTGGTCGCCTTCATCAGGCGGATGGCCGACAGGGCATTTCGCCAACGTGCCGAAATCCAGAGCAAGGGTCCTTCGGCAGGATCAATTCAGCCGCCAGCAAGTCTCAAACGACCTTGACGGTAAGGCTGCCGAGTCCTTCGATGCTGGCCTCCATCGTGTCGCCCTTCGATACCGGCCCTACACCTGACGGTGTGCCCGACATAATGATGTCGCCCGGCGCCAGTTCGAAATATTCCGACAGATAGGAGATCATTTCGGGCACCTTCCAGATCATCTGGTTCATGTCGCCTTCCTGGCGGACCTCGCCATTGACCTTCAGTTCGACGCGACCGTGGTCGAGATGGCCGACCTCCGATACGGGCCTGAGCGGTCCGACCGGTCCCGAACGCTCGAAGGCCTTGCCGATTTCCCATGGGCGGCCGAGCTTCTTGGCTTCACCCTGCAGGTCGCGGCGCGTCATGTCGAGCGACACGGCATAGCCCCAGACATGGTCGAGCGCTTGGTCGACAGAGATGTTGGTGCCGCCCGATTTCAACGCGACCACCAGTTCGATCTCGTGATGCACGTCGGTGGAATGCGGCGGGTAGGGGAACTCGCCCGACGGATCGAGATTGTCGGGGTTCTTCTGGAAGAAGAAGGGCGATTCACGGTTCGGGTCGTGTCCCATTTCAATGGCGTGCGCGGCGTAGTTGCGACCGATGCAATAAACGCGGCGAACCGGAAACGCACCGCCCCCAGCCACTGGAATGGATACGACGGGTGGCGTCTGGATCACGTAGCTGGACATGGAAACCTCATGCAAGGGGACAAAATTCAGGCCTTGTCATAGGGTAACGAAGTGCTAAGATCAATCGTAGCCAATACAAAAAAGATCGGACAAGGGAAGCAAATAGCTAGGTTTTATCGGCTTTTGCGCTAGGTATCCATAAAAATTGGTCAACCAATTGAGGTAAGTCGTGCTTGCAGAACTGAAGGCAATCGACCTCGACGATCCGGTCTCGCGACTGAGCGCCTTCATCGCGGACGGCGGCTACAAGACCGGCAGCAGGTTGCCGC
>JBBSOT010000132.1:0-11610 GCA_038259455.1 Hyphomicrobiales bacterium
ACGGATGCTGGAAGACGGGTTCGCGGCACCATCGGAAGGCTCCATGACGCTCGCGGCGCTGACGTTGAATGGCGCAAACGAGACCGAGCCCTACAATATGCGCACCGATCTGTGCACAGACGCAGGGAGCAAGAAGCTTCGTCAGAAGGAGCGCGAACTGCTTGCCCAGCAGAAAAAGGACGGCACTGTGCCGGTGGTGATAAAGCTTGCCAAGCGAACAGCCCGGGATCTGGTCGCCATCAGCCTGGGAGGCGCGACAGGCCCGGTCACGCCGTCGGTGGCAGCGGCGTTTGCCGAGGAGGCCGCGCTTGTGGCTGCGGAAGCTGCCAAGCTGGCAAGGGCCGAGGTTCTGCTTGACCGCCAAGACATGATGATTGCGCGGGGCCTTGCCTCGGTTCCTGCTGACGAGACTGCAATGGCCCGCGGCGAGGGCGGTGTGCCGCTCCCCACCTGGCGCCCGGACCGACCGGTGCCCGAGGGCAGCGAGCCTCTTGCCATGCAGTCGGATTCGGCTGACGCGGGGTGATGAACATCGATCCGATCCCAGTCTCGGTCCTGACCGGTTTTCTTGGGGCGGGTAAGACCACGCTGCTGAACAGGCTGCTCAAGGATCCAGCGCTGACTGACACGGCGGTCATCATCAATGAGTTCGGTGACGTCGCCATCGACCATCTGCTGGTCGAGCAATCATCGGACGGCATCATCCAGCTTTCGGACGGCTGCCTGTGCTGCACGATACGCGGTGATCTGGTCGATACGCTGGCCGATCTGGTCGACCGCGTCCAGACCGGCCGCATTGCATCCTTGCGTGGCGTCATCATTGAGACAACCGGCCTTGCCGATCCCGCACCCGTGCTGCAATCGATCATGGGGCACCCTGCCTTGGTCCAGGCGTATCGACTGGACGGCGTTGTCGCCCTGGTCGACGCGGTCAATGGCATGGCGACGCTCGACAATCATGTCGAGGCCGTCAAGCAGGTCGCGGTCGCTGACCGGATCGTTATCGCCAAGGCCGATCTCGTGACAGATGCACAGAAGATCGATGCCCTGCGCGCGCGGCTTCGGAACATCAATCCGGCAGCACCGTTCGTTGATGCCAACGCACCCGAGGCCGGATATGCCGCGCTCTTCGAGTGCGGTGTCTACGATCCCTCAACCAAGATCGCCGATGTCAGCCGCTGGCTTGGTGAAGCTGCTGACCCCGGCCATCACGAGCATGACCATGATCACGAGAAAGATGGTGGCAAGCATGCGCACCATCATGATTCGCGCATCAAGACGTTCACGCTGGTTCACGATCGTGCTTTGTCATATTCGTCCATCGAGACATTTCTCGATCTCTTGCGATCGACCCATGGCGACAAGCTTCTGCGCATGAAGGGCGTGATCGAACTGGCCGAAAATCCGGCGCGCCCGCTTGTGATTCACGGGGTCCAGTCGATTCTGCATCCGCCAGCGCAACTGCCATTCTGGCCCGACGACGTGCGCGGCACCAGACTTGTGCTGATCACCTTGGATATGCCGGAAGACTATGTACGTCGCCTGTTTGCCGGCATCACGGGCAAGCCGCTCATCGATACGCCCGATCTGGATGCGCTCGAAAACAATCCGCTCGCTGTCGCCGGATTCAGGTAGGCCAGATAAAAAGAAAGCCGGCACGAGGGCCGGCTGAAGTTTTGTGATGGGCGTATCGGGGGGGGCTGATCGCCCATCATCACATCTATAATGCCCTCACGTGACAGTTGTTCCGCGGTCGAAGAGAAATTTTCCGAGGCGCCCGAAATCCAGGTCAGATATAAGCCGGGTCCTATTCGCAGCGCTTCAGCAGAAAGCGGCAGCTACCCGACACGGTAGCCGTTTCAAGGACGCTATGGCCCTCTTCTGCGCAGAATGCGGGGATGTCGATCGCTGCAAGCGGATCGGTCGTTTCAATCCACAACAGGCTTCCTGCCGGCATGCCGGCAAGACGCTTCTTGGCCTTGAGAACGGGCAGGGGACAGTTCAGGCCCCTGAGGTCATAGACCTCAGCGATGGCGGTATGCCGGTCAGCTGCCAAAGATGTTGACGATCCGCTTACGGGCATTGCCGAGCAACCCAAGCCCTTGTTTCGGAGCCGGCTCTGCTTGCGCTTCGGCGGGGGCCGCCACGCTACCGGTCGCAATGGCGGGTTCCGACGCGTCGGACTTGGCTAGTTCCTCAGCGTTCTGGCGATCGATCCTGGCCTGGGCCAGCGCTTTCTTCTCGTCCTCGGCCCTTTTCCTGGCCGCCTCGGCAGCATCTATCTCCGCCTGACGTTTGCCTGCTGGCGAATCGATGCGGCCCATGCGCGACGATACGCTTATGGTTCCGTCTGCATTCAGTGATGGAGGTTCCACCGGCACGCGTTCGCCCTTGGCACGCTTGCGGGTCCATTCGGAAACGAGGCTTGCTTCCTTCAGGCCGGCAATCGTGGGGCTGGGTGGCAAAGCCTTCTTGGAAACGGCAGTGGCGTAAGCTGCGTCGTAGGTTGCCTGATAGGACTGGTAGGCGCTGACAAGCGCTGCGGGCTGGGTTGTCGGCGGGCAGGCTGCAGTCGCGCTGAATGTCTTGCCTTCTTCAGGCATGCGGTTGAATACATAGCGCTTTTCGCAAACGTCGACTTTCGGCGGGACCTTGTTGATCTCGAACTGGTCGTAGCCTTCCTTCAGCATCTTCCAGAACTCGATATTGGGGTCGTTCCGGTACCGCGCCATGTTGGCGGCTGTCATGCGGAACGGAAAGGCCTGGATCTGGAACTCGGTCTGTCCGCCGCGGAAGGCGTCCCTGCCAAAGGCATAGATTTCCTCGATCTGCGCGTCCGTCATCGAGTAGCAGCCGGACGACGAGCAGGCACCATGCACCATCAAATTGGCGCCTGAGCGACCGTTCGCACGGTCGAAGTCGTTCGGGTAGCCCATGTTGAAAGCAAGATGGAAACTGGATTTTGGATTCATCTGGGCCGGACGAACGGTGTAGAAGCCTTCCGGCGCCTGCCGGTCGCCCTCGATAAACTTTGGCCCCAGTTCGCCGGACCATTTGCAGATGTCGTAGCTGGAGATGAGGTCAAAGCGGCCGTTCGATTTCTGCTTCCAGATCTCGAGCTTGCCTTCTTCCTTGAAGATTCGGGCCATCACAGGTGATGTTCGGCTCATGCCCTTTGTCTTCATGGCAGCCAAAACCTTTTCGGGAAGCTGCTTTTCGGCTTTCGCGCCGCCCGCGCCGTCGCTGAATGTCGCGCCGGTGCAGCCCGTCAGGGCAAAGGCAGCGATCAGCACTCCGGTGCGCAGCAATCTGGCAATCATCGGTCGGACATCGTCTTCTCTTGATCCGGCAATTTCATCAGAAACCTGCCGAAGATGGGTTCATATGGGCTTGCAGGGTAACCCCGTTAACCTTGACATTTGATTACCGTCAGCACCCGAAATCCACCCGCAACTGTGTATATTGAAAGGAAGGGCACGGCAATTTTATGGCATTGACCGCAAAACCGCCTCTTCCGGCTCTGCTAAAGGAAGCGACCAATCGCCAGATATTTGTCGCGACGGTCCTCGCGAAAATCATCATTGGATTGCGCAAACTCGCCAAGCGTTTTCTGAATGAGGTCACCGGTCGCTGACAGCACGGCCGCAGGCGAACGATGCGCGCCGCCGAGAGGCTCGGGTATGATGGCGTCAATGATCTTCAGCGACAGAAGATCCTGGGCGGTGATTTTCATGTTTGTCGCGGCGTCCTTGGACCGGGTTGTGTCCCGCCACAGGATGGATGCCGCCCCTTCAGGGGAAATCACCGAATAGATTGCATGCTCCAGCATGTACACGCGATTGGCGGTGGCGATTGCAATGGCGCCGCCCGATCCGCCCTCGCCGATGACAATCGAAATCGACGGCGAGCGCAGGGACAGGCAGGCGGAGGTCGACCGGGCGATGGCCTCGGCCTGGCCGCGCTCTTCCGCGCCGATGCCAGGATAGGCGCCCGCTGTGTCAACCAGTGTGATCAAGGGCACCTTGAAGCGGTCCGCGAGCTCCATGATGCGCACAGCCTTGCGATACCCTTCAGGCCGTACCGAACCGAAATTGTGCTTGAGGCGGCTTTTCGTGTCTGAGCCCTTTTCCTGGCCGAGGACGGCAACGGATTCGCCTCGGAAACGGGCGAAACCGCCCACAATGGCGTTGTCTTCGCCAAAGTTCCGATCGCCGGCAAGCGGCGTGAAATCTGTGAAAAGTCCGTCGATGTAGTCAAGGCAATGCGGGCGGTCCGGGTGGCGGGCGACCTGAACCTTCTGCCAAGGGGTCAAGGCCTTGTAGATATCGCGCAAAGCTTCGGCCGACCGCTTGTCGAGACGCGAGATCTCGTCTCCCAGGTCGACGGATTCGCCGCTGTCTGAAAGTTTCTTGAGTTCGAGGATCTTGCCCTCTAGGTCGGCGACCGGCTTTTCGAAGTCTAGATAGTTATACATGCGTGAGCGAACCGATCCGCCGGGATTGGGAAAGGGTGGCTGGAAAACTGGGCTTCCAGCCCGTGAAATCTGCCCTCACATAGCGGTATGGGACCTAGTCGGCAAGCGGATGATGCTCATTGACCAGCCGAACCAGCCGCTCTTCCAGCACGTGCGTGTAGATCTGGGTGGTCGAAATATCGGCGTGGCCGAGCAATTGCTGAACGGCACGCAGGTCGGCGCCGTTCTGAAGCAGATGACTTGCGAAGGCGTGCCTCAGCACGTGGGGAGACACCTTGTCGGACGCGATACCGGCGCGTGCTGCCAGCGACTTGAGGTCACGCGCAAAGACCTGGCGGGACAGGTGGCCGCTTTCGGATGATGCCGGAAAGAGATGCGGGCTTGCTGCGAGAGAGGGGGACTGGCTTCGCTCGGCAAGCCACACGCGCATTGCGTCACGGGCCTTGTGCGAAAGCGGCACCATGCGCTCCTTGTTGCCTTTGCCGCGCACAATGAAGAAGCGCTCGTCGCGTTGCGCGACCGTTGCAGGGAGCCCCACCAGTTCCGAGACCCGCAGTCCCGTTGCATAGAGTACCTCGACAAGCGCGTGCAATCGCCTGGCGGCAATACGAGAACCATCCTTTCGGTCTTGCTCGGCAGCCTCTGCAGCGGCACGGTCCAGCAATCTTCCGGTTTCGGCTTCACTCATTATCTTGGGAAGCGGTCTGGCTTTTCGGGGACTGTCGAGCGTACCGGTCGGGTCGTCCGATCGAAGGTTCTCGGCATAGAGAAACCTGAAGAACTGGCGAAGCGCAGAGAGCTTGCGCGCCTGCGAGGAGGCTGCGAAGCCTTCAGCGGCAAGTCCGCCCAGATAGTCCCGGATGTCGCTGCTCGTTGCGTCGGCCAGGCCTCCCGATACCAACGATGACGCATCCTCAAGGTCGCGTCGGTAGCTTGCCAGCGTATTATCTGCCGCGCCGCGCTCGACGCTCATCATTTCAAGAAAAGCTTCGATGCGTGCCGCGCTGTTCATGTCGGCTGACTACTGCCGCGGGTTTATTCTGTCGGAGGGGATGCGCTCACTCATCTCGCCCTTGTTGGGTTCGACCAGAATGACAAGAGCGAGCATCGTGCCGTAGCCGATTGCTGCAAGAAGACAGAGCGTAAATATGAACTTGAATAGCGTCGGCATAAGATAGAGATCGCCCGCACCTGTTACCGTCCCGCGTCCTTATGGGACGCGAATGAGATCAAGACAAGGGTCGGGTGCCAATCGGCCTGCAACGCTTGACGCAAACCGTCTTTTCATGTCGATACGCTGCCATGATTGCGATCCCTATTCTGGCTCCAGGAACTGTCGACAACCTGCTTTCCAGGCTTGGTTCGCGCTCGATCGTTTTTGTCGGACTGATGGGGGCGGGCAAAACAGCGATTGGCCGCAAGGTTGCGATGGCGCTCGACCTGGATTTCATCGATAGCGACCACGAGATCGAAAACGTTTCTCGCATGACCATTCCCGAACTTTTCGAAGCCTATGGGGAGGCCGAGTTTCGCGCGCTGGAGCAGCGCGTCATCCTGCGATTGCTGGAAGCAGGGCCCAAGGTTCTGGCTACTGGCGGCGGCGCATTCATGAACGAGCAAACCAGGCAGGCCATTTCCGCTGCCGGCGTCTCGGTATGGCTGAAGGCTGAGATCGACGTGTTGATGACGCGCGTGATGAAGAAGCAGAACCGGCCACTGCTCAAGAGCGCCGATCCGCGTAGCGTTCTGGAAAAACTGATGATCGAGCGTTACCCCATCTATGCCCTGGCCGACGTTACAGTTTCTACCCGCGACGACCGCAGGGAGGTGATCGCCGGTGAGGTCACGGAAGCCATCAGCCATTGGCTCGATTCCGATAAGTCCTCGCAAGAGGGCATGGCGTCATGAGCGAGCAGGGGATTGAAACTGTCCATGTGAAGCTCGGCGACAGGTCCTATGACATCCTGATCGGAGCGGGGCTCATCGCCGACGCAGGATCGCAGATCGCCAGGCGGCTGCCGGGTGCGCAAGCCGCTATCGTGACGGATGAGAATGTCGCCCGGCTCCATCTGGATTCGCTCAAGCGCAGTTTCGCGCAGAATCGCATACGGACGACGGTCATAGAACTGGCGGCCGGTGAGAGGACCAAGAGCTTTGAAGCGCTTCAGCAGGTCGTGGATGGCGTTCTCGCGGCCCGACTGGAACGTGGAGACGCTGTCTTGGCGCTTGGCGGGGGCGTTATCGGCGATCTTGCCGGCTTTGCGTCGGGAATCGTGCGGCGCGGCATGAAATTTGTCCAGATGCCGACCTCCCTGTTGGCTCAGGTAGATTCTTCGGTCGGCGGAAAGACCGGGATCAATACAGCGCATGGCAAGAACCTTGTCGGCGTCTTTCATCAGCCGCAACTCGTGCTTGCCGATACCGGAGCTCTCGACACACTGCCGCCGCGCGAATTTCGCGCCGGTTATGCGGAACTCGCCAAATATGGGCTGATCGATCGTCCCGACTTCTTCGCCTGGCTGGAAAGCCACTGGCAATCGGTTTTCTCAGGCGGTCCAGAACGGGCCTTTGCCATTGCCGAGGCGTGCCGAGCAAAGGCCGATGTTGTGGCTCGCGACGAATATGAGTTGGGCGACAGGGCGTTGCTAAACCTCGGCCACACGTTCGGCCATGCCCTGGAAGCCGCTACCGGCTACGACAGTGCCCGACTGGTGCATGGCGAGGGCGTGGCCATCGGCATGGCGCTGGCGTACCGCTTTTCGTCCCGTCTCAATCTGGCCAGTCCCGACGATGCGCAACGTGTCGAAGCCCATTTGCAAGCCGTCGGCCTGCCGTGGCGCATTGGCGATATTCCGGGTGACATGCCCGATGCCGAGAAGCTGTTCGCCTATATCGCACAGGACAAGAAGGTGTCGCGTGGCGCCTTGACCTTCATCCTGGCCCGTGGGATCGGCCAGAGCTTCATTGCAAAGGACGTACCGGCGTCAGAAGTGCTTTCCTTCCTTGAAGGGAATCTGGCCGGATGAATTCCCCGTTCGCTCTCGCGACCGGTCTCCTCATCGCGCTCGCCGTAGTGATCGTCCTCCTGCGCCGTCCCATTCTGGCGGCTGCCGGGTACGAACTCAGGCGCCTCGGGACTGCGCCTCAGCCGGGCGAAGAGGGGCCAGTTAGTCTGTTGGATCTGAAAGCCTCAGCGACGAAGCGGGACCGGGTCGGCGCTCTGGTCGATCTGCACGAGCTTGAGGTTTCCGACGTCATGATCCACCGAACCAACATGCGCTCTGTGAATGCAGACAATGCTCCAGAGGCTGTGGTGCGCGAGATTCTGCAAAGCCCGCACACCCGATTGCCGCTGTGGCGCGGGTCGACCGAAAACATCGTCGGCATACTGCATGCAAAGGATCTGCTGCGGGCGCTGAACGATGTCGGCAACGATTTCGGCAAGGTCGATGTGATGAAGATCGCGACGAAGCCCTGGTTCGTTCCGGACACGACATCCCTTCAGGACCAGCTGAACGCGTTCTTGAGACGCAAGGCGCACTTCGCGCTGGTCGTCGACGAATATGGCGAGGTCGAGGGACTGGTGACGCTCGAGGACATCATCGAGGAGATTGTTGGCGACATTGCCGACGAGCACGATGTCGATATCCAGGGCGTCAGGCAGGAAGCCGACGGATCAGTGGTCGTCGATGGCACGGTGCCGATCCGCGACCTTAACCGTGCGCTCGACTGGGCGCTGCCTGACGAGGAGGCCACGACAATTGCCGGTCTTGTGATCCATGAAACCCAGTCGATCCCGGAAGAGCGGCAGGCTTTCACCTTTCACGGCAAGCGCTTCGTAGTGATGAAGCGAGACAAGAACCGCATCGCGCGGCTGCGGATCAGGCCCCTGGCCTGAACACCAACGCGGCGCTACCAGCGCGTTTTCTCGCCAGGCGCCGCTGGCTCGATGGCGAGCGCATGGACCCCGGCCTCAAGTTCGTCAGCGAGCAGCGTGTTGACGGCCCGGTGCCGTTCGATGCGGCTCATTCCGGCAAAGGATGGCGATACCACCCGAACGCGAAAATGTGTTTCGCCGCTGCCGTCAAACGCCGAATGATGATCGGAGCCGGCATGATTATGGCCCGCATGAAGATGGCTTTCGTTGATGACTTCCATCCGCTCCGGCGAAAATGCCTGTTGCAGCTTGTCTTCGATCGTTGACTGTATCGACATTGCTGTCTCCTTCGCCCATATATGGCCTGCGGGCATAAAAACGCCGCATCCGGAATTAATCCGTGATTTGGGTCGGTAGGCCCCGTTTCCCGAAAATGTCAATTCTTGTTTCGTAGCCACAACATCCCATAAATGGATGAGATGAAGCCGTACCCAAAATATTTCGACAAGATTCGGATCCGCCAGGACAAGGAGGCGGAGGTAAAGTCGCACGCCCCGGTCTGCCAGTGGGACGGCTGCAAGGAACCCGGCACGCACAAGGCGCCGGTGGGCAGAATGAAGGAAGGCGAGTATTTCCGCTTCTGCTTCGACCACGTGCGCGAGTATAATAAGGGCTTCAATTATTTCTCGGGCGTGCCTGATTCCGAGGTGGCGCGTTTCCAGCGTGAGGCGATGACGGGCCACCGCCCGACCTGGAAGATGGGAATGAGTGGTGGCAGCAGCCGCTCATCGCCCGACGTGGCACAGCAGCGGTCCGGCCGCGCCGGCTATTACAACCGTATCCGTGACCCCTTCAACCTGTTCGAGGGGCCGAAGGACCCGCGCCAGCCTCGGGAGCGCAAGGCCAAGCCTCTTGAGGCCAAGGCGCTGGAAACGCTTGGCCTTGACACGAAGGCGACTGGCAAGGACATCAAGGCGCGCTATAAAGAACTGGTGAAGCGCCATCATCCGGATGCGAATGGTGGCGACAGGGGTTCGGAAGATCGGTTCCGCGATGTGCTGCAGGCCTATCGGGTGCTCAAACAGGCAGGTTTGTGCTGAGCCAGCAGGATTGAAAGGCCTTTTGCAACTTTCTTCTGGAAGCAAAAGGCCCTAAGACCGCCCCCGAACAAATTTGATTGCCGGCGAAGCTGAAAGGCTCGCGCGTGGAGACATGATGAACAAGGTCGATCGCGATATTGCCAACCTTCCCGACACCACGGTGTCGGTCAAAGAGAAGTTTGGCTTCGAATCCAAAATGGTCGTTCCTGCCTATTCGGCTGCCGACCAGCACGTGCCGGATCTGGATCCGGACTATCTGTTCGATCCGCAGACGACCTCGGCGATCCTGGCCGGCTTTGCCTATAACCGCCGCGTGATGGTTTCGGGCTACCACGGTACCGGCAAGTCGACCCATATCGAGCAGGTCGCTGCGCGTCTCAACTGGCCGATGGTGCGCGTCAATCTCGACAGCCATGTCAGCCGCATCGACCTCGTCGGCAAGGACGCCATCGTGGTCAAGGAAGGCATGCAGGTCACCGAATTCCGCGACGGCATTCTACCGTGGGCCTATCAGCATAATGTAGCACTGTGCTTCGACGAATATGACGCCGGTCGTCCCGACGTGATGTTTGTGATTCAGCGCGTGTTGGAATCTTCGGGTCGCCTAACCCTTCTTGATCAGAGCCGCGTCATACGGCCGCATCCGGCGTTTCGCCTGTTTGCGACCGCCAACACGGTTGGCCTAGGCGACACGACCGGACTTTATCACGGCACGCAGCAGATCAACCAGGCGCAGATGGACCGTTGGTCGATCGTTACGACGCTGAACTACCTGCCGCACGACAATGAAGTGAATATCGTTCTGGCCAAGGCCAAGCATTATCGCAACGCCGAGGGCAAGGACATCGTCAACAAGATGGTCCGCGTGGCCGACATGACGCGTTCGGCATTCGTGAACGGTGATCTGTCCACCGTGATGAGCCCGCGTACTGTCATCACCTGGGCCGAGAATGCCGAAATATTCGGCGATGTCGGGATGGCGTTCCGGCTGACCTTCCTCAACAAATGCGATGAACTCGAGCGGTCGATCGTTGCCGAGTTCTATCAGCGCGCTTTCGGTCAGGAATTGCCTGAGTCGGCTGCCAACGTGGTGCTGGGCTAGCAGCGAGCGCGATGGCGGGTCCCGGCGACAACACGCGCAACAAACCGAAGACGGGCTCGGAAGCGGATAGCTTCAAGCGCGCGCTGACGGTCTGCATGCGTGCGATTTCAGGCGACAAAGAACTCGAGATTGCCTTTGCCAAGGACAAGCCGGCACTAGCCGGCAACCGGGCAAGGCTGCCTGAAATCCCCAAGAAGCCGACAGCCAATGATATTGCGGTGACGCGCGGGATCGGCGATTCCATGGCGTTGAAGCGGGCCTGTCATGATCTGCGGATCCATTCGAAGTTTGCACCGGAGGGAAAGCAGGCGCGTGCCGTGTACGACGCCGTCGAGCAGGCTCGCGTCGAGGCGATAGGCGCTCGCGCCATGGCAGGCGTTGCCGACAATCTCGGCTCCATGCTCGAGGACAAATACGCCAAGGCCAATCTCGCGGATGTGCGAGAGCGCGAGGAGGCGCCGATCGAGGAAGCCCTGGCGCTGATGGTGCGCGAGAAGCTGACCGGTCGTGCCGCGCCGAAGAGCGGGCAGCGCATGGTCAATCTATGGCGCGACTGGGTGGAGGAGAAGGCTGGGCGCGGTCTCGAACATCTGACGGACAATCTCGATGACCAGCAGGCGTTTGCGCGCTCGGTTCGCGAGATGCTGGCGTCGTTGGAAATGGCCGAAGAACTTGGCGATGACGAGCAATCGGAGGAAGCCGAGGACAGCGAGGATCCGCAGCCGCAGGGTGAAGAGAACAGCGAGGAGGGCGGGGAGGACGATTCAGGCGCCGACCAGTCCGATTCCGAGGACCAGGATGCCTCCTCGGAAGAGGAACAGTCTGGTGAGACCGAGGCATCGGACGCTTCCTCAGAGGACTATTCAGACGACGAGGACTCTGATGCCGAGACGCCGGGCGAGGCCAAGCGCAAGGATGATCCATTCAGCGAACTGACCAAGCAGTTCGACTACAAGATTTTTACGGCGAACTTCGATGAGACCGTTGGCGCGGAAGAGCTTTGCGAGGAAGAGGAGCTCGACCGGCTTCGCGCCTTTCTCGACAAGCAGCTTGCCAA
>JBBSOT010000133.1:0-11522 GCA_038259455.1 Hyphomicrobiales bacterium
GCACGACTGCAATCTGGTCTCACGAACCCCGGTCAGTTTTTACGCCAGTCTCACGAATTCTGATTCAGTCTCATCACCAAGGTTCGGATAAGGCATTGAAAACAAATGGAACGCAGTCTCAGAAATTCCGGCAGACCGACAGCCGGATTCAGTGGAAAATGCCCTCAGAGACCGAGAAATCGACGTCAGCGCCCTGACAAAAGCCGCGGGGTTGTAGACCCCTGCCCTTCTGCGCGTTGGTCAGGCTTGGTCGGCAACATCTCAAGCCGGAATCTCTTTCCCGTGCTTTGGCGCAGCGTGGAGGCAACGGGACCTTGTCACGTCCCGAGCGGCGCAAACAGGTCTTGCAATGTCGCCTCGTCCAGCAACACGCCATTCTGTTCCCCATCTTTGTCGAACAAGGCATCGGCCAGCGCCTGTTTGCGCGACTGCATGTCGAGTATCTTTTCCTCTACCGTGCCTGCGGCGACCAGGCGATGCACGAATACCGGTTTGTCCTGACCTATGCGATGGGTGCGGTCCATGGCCTGACGCTCCACCGCCGGGTTCCACCATGGGTCGTAAAGGATCACCGTATCCGCCTCGGTCAGGGTCAGCCCGAGACCACCCGCTTTCAGGCTCAGCAGGAAAACCGGCGCGGTGCCTCTTGCAAAGCTTTCCAGTACATCGGCGCGCTTTTGCGTCTGGCCCGTCAACGTCAGATGGGGGATGCCGGCGGCGGCAAGATCCGCTTCGATCAGACGCAGCATTTCAACGAATTGCGAAAACACCAGAACGCGGCGACCCTCGGCCACCAGCTCGGCCAGCAATTCACGCAAACGCGCCCTCTTGGCGCTGTCCTCCACCGCGCGCGCAGCGTCGATCTTGACCAGCGCCGGATCGCAGCACACCTGCCTTAGCTTGAGCAGCGCGTCCAACACGGTAATTCGCGCGGCGGCCAGACCACGGGCGCTGACCGCCTCGCGCACACGGGCATCCATGGTGCTTCGCACAGTTTCATAAAGCGCTTGCTGCGGCTTTGACAAATGCACCCGTTCGAGGATTTCGGTCTTGGGAGGAAGCTCGGTTGCGACCTGCTCTTTGGTGCGGCGCAACATGAAGGGCCGCAGTCGACGGTTCAGACGCGATTGTGCAGCCGCGTCACCATGCTTTTCAATCGGGGTCCTAAACAGGGTTTGAAACCCTTTCCGGTCCCCCAGAAGGCCCGGATTAACCCAGTCGATCAGCGTCCACAGGTCTTGCAGTGAGTTTTCCAGTGGCGTGCCGGTCAGCGCCAGCCGCCCCTTGGCAGGAATGTTGCGCAGGCTCTTGGCCATTTGCGAGGCAGGGTTCTTGAGGGTTTGCGCTTCGTCCAGGATCACCAGAGGCCAATCTGTCGCTGTCAGCCAGTCTTGATCACGCGCCAGCAACGGATAGGTGGTGACGACCAGATCGGCGCGCAGAGCCTCCTCGCGCAACGCCGCACGGTCTGTGCCGTGCAGGACCACAAGGCGAAGATCCGGTGTGAATTGCGCAGCCTGCATCTGCCAGCCATGCAGCAGGCTGGTCGGTATGATCAGAAGCGTCGGACCACCTGCACCTGCTTCGCGACGTGCCTGCAAGAGGGCTAACACCTGAAGTGTCTTGCCCAGCCCCATATCATCCGCCAGAACTCCGCCGAACCCGGCTTCGAGCAAACTGCCCATCCAAGTGGAGCCATAGGCCTGATAGGGGCGCAACTGCGCGCGCAATCCCTTTGGTGGAGCAAAACTCTCGGCCTCGGCCAATGCCTTCAGGCTACGAGCCAGCGGCATGATCCCGGCGTTGTCAGCGAACCGTACCGAGCTGCCTGCCAGCGCCTCTTCTGCCAACCGCGCGACATCGGCATCCGACGGGTGCAGCGCGCCCAACTCGGCATAATGCGTCAGCACCAGATGGAGTAGGGGCGCCAGCGGATTGAGGTCCAGCGGAGCGTAGCCTGCGTTGCCCCGGTTCAAGTAAACCGGTCTGTCAGAGAGATGCTTCGACAGAACGTCGATTTCTGGCACACCGTCCCATTCGTCACGCACCTGTTCAAGAAAGGCCGCAATCAGGGGCGCGACATCCACTTTCTTGCCGCCGATCTCTGCCTGAAATCCCAACGAGAACCAATCATTGCCCTGGAACGCGTCGCCGGCTTCGGACTGTGTTGCAACTGTCAGCGAGGCGGCTTCATCGCTCAAGCGGAAGGGCCATTTTGATGTTTCGATGATATCCCAACCTTCGGTCCGCAACTCGGGCAGCGTCCGAAACGCAAAATCGAGGCCATCGCGCGAAGACGGGAGGCGCATGCTCTTTGCGCCCACCTCCTCCTCAGCGAAGACGAAATCGCATTGCAGCATTCGAGCGCTCGGCAAAAGATAGTCCATTTCGTCAACGGGTATCGCCCCTGCATCCATCAGCCGGATGACGCAAGCAGCTTCCCATTCATGATCGCGCGTCAGCGTTACAACCTCGTTGTTTTCAACGACCCGGGGGTCGGCGTCGCTTTCCCAAACCTCCTGCCCGTCATAGACAAAGCGCAATGTCAGCGTAGGCAGAGTGACAGAAACGCTGTCCCAACGCCTATAGCCGTCACGCGCGCTCTCCGCTCCAAGCGTCAGACGAGCGATGCGTTTATGGGCCGCGCGCCGTATCTGTCGCGCCACATGCGGCGGCGGCAAGGCCAGCCCTGCGAGCGTGGCGGGCATTTCCGCAGCCAGGGCCGCCGCCTCATCGGGCGCGACTTGGGGAGCGCCCTGGACAACCTGCAGCGCCTCAATCTGCACCGGCTGTGCCAGCGCCCCGATCTGCCCATGCGCGGTGTTCACCCATAGAGCTGCCCCGTCCAACGCCCGCAACTCCAACTGTCTGCCGTCTGAGTCCTCAAACCCCAGGCTCTGACTGCCATCCGCTGCCATGCGCCAGGCCAGCCTGGCCTCTGGGCGGGTCTCTGACCAGGTCAAATGCGCCTCTGGAGAATTGTCATGCAGGAAACGGCCGGTATCGCAAAGGCGCCGGATCAGGGCCAAAGCATCCTGCCCCTTTGGCCTGAACATATCGGGCAGGCCGTAGCTATAGTACGTTTCCCACAGTTGGGTCTGCGCCAGCGCAGACAAAGCTCCAGATCGGTTGGCCGCACGAATTTGGCTGGAGCATGGCTGCGCAGGGCATGCAGCGCATCATAGCGCCGGATCGCCTTGTTCAGGCCCGTGCCAGCAGCATTGATACGGCCCTTGTAAATGTCGATCCTGACTTTCGGTTCGTTGGGGATCAGGACATAAAGCAGGCGTTCCTTCACCTTGTCAGGATAGTCCTCGGGACGCGCCTCAGGCGGCTCTAGGGCTGTCGGCTGCTGCTTGACATGGGTCAGCCAGCCCCGCAACGGCGCTGCCAGTTGCGGGGAGCTATTATCGCGTTCTGCCGATGTCATCAAAACAGCAACCACATGCTTGCAATTATGCCCCACCGGGCAAGAGCAAATCCCGTCCACAAAGCTGTTGCTCAGGGTAATCCGCTGCTGGTAGCTTTCCCCGCGCCCATTCAACACACGCCCCCGGATACTGCCATCCGGCAGAGGCTCGACCGTCGCGACAAGACCGCGACGCGCATAATCTTGTCCGCGTTGCAGGGTGCCGACATCAAAATAATCCCTCAACCGTAAGTCCATCCAACACCCCAATGCCCGCCCCGCAGACCCAGCCCACAGGTTTGCCGTATCGTCTTCCGGGTAACGGTTCTCCATTACGCCGCCCATGCGGAACTTGCAAAAAAAGGGAGCACTAAGTTCCGAAACGGTATTTTTCTGCCATCAAACGGTTATTAGCGATACCTTAAACTGCAAAACAGGCCCCCTGCACCGTGCCTCTGATAGGCTACGCGCGCGTTTCAACCGAGGATCAAACCCCCCTGCCCCAGTCGCAGGCCCTGAAATCCGCGGGTTGCGCCGAGATCCATGAAGAACAGGCCTCGGGCGGAAATCGTGCGCGGCCGGTCCTTGCGCGCGTGCTGGAGCGCGTGGCCAAGGGCGACACGCTGGTTGTTGTGCGGATCGACCGTCTGGCGCGTTCGCTATCGCATCTGCTGGAAGTGATCGAGCGGCTCGAGGCCAAGGGCGCGTTCTTCCGTTCCATTCAAGACCCGATCGACACGGCCTCGCCGCGGGGCAAGTTCACGCTGCAGGTCTTGGGTGCTGCGGCCGAGTTTGAGCGCGCCCTGATCCGCGAACGCACCAAGGCGGGGCTGGCCTCCGCGCGCAGCAAGGGCCAGATCGGCGGCAATCCGGGCCTGCGCGCGCGTGATCCAGCTGCGCTGCGCAAGGAGCGGTTGGCGCGGCATGACGGCTACATGGAACGGCTGAACGAGACGGCGCAGGACTGGGTCCCCCATGTCCGCCGCCTGCGGCCTGACCTGGCCTGGGAAGACGTAGTGCGCATCATCAACGGGCCCCTGCCCGAGGCGCGTCTCTGACCCAAAGCCGCCTGCTACGCGCTGTAAAGGCCTATGTCCGTGACGGCTTTCTACCTGCCCAGGTGCTGGCCCGCACCGGACGCCGCGAAGCGGACGACCGCCTGCCCGCAATTGTGGCGGGCATCAAGGGCGACAATCCCGACATCACGCTTCAGGCTATCTGTGATCGGCTGCAGGCGATGCGCGAACGCACGCCCCGTGGGCGCACAAGCTGGCAGCCATCATCGGTCAAGATGCTGTTGGAGCGAGCCGAAAAGATGGGAATGATTTAAGAGACTCAGATTCGTTCTTTGAAAGCAAAACTGCCTATGTGAATCGGATACATCTTGGGTTCAATAGATGGCAGCGACACAAGCGCTTGATTACCTGCAGTCACGCAACAGGGTAAGTCATTGTAAATAAATGATTTCACCCGGCGCTGACCCGCCATTTGAAAAAATCCTTGCCAGTCAAACGCTTTCCTGACATTTTTGCGGAAGAACGCTAACCATCAGTTTCCGGCGGTTTTGCGTTCCTTCTCAAGATAGACCCGGCAGACGGGCGGCGGGACGGACATGAACGAGCAGCGGATCAGAATGGATCAAAAGATCCAAACGATGGCGACACGTCTGAGCAAATCGCTTGATGTGAATATGCGCAAGTCGTTTCTACCTGATGAACGAAAGGCTCTCAGACGGTTCTCTTCTACCGAAGTTGCTCAGATCCTCGGGGTAAGCCAGGATTTTCTGCGGAAGATGTTCTTCGAGGACAAGCTCGATCTCGGTGATATCGAGACGGACGCCCGTGGCCGCAGGTTCTACACTGTAGAGCAAATCGACATAGCGCGCCACGAGATTGCCCGGTCAAGCACCAAGTTCCAGCATATCGTTCCTCGTCGCCGGGATGGGGAGCATATCCAGATCATCTCGATCGCCAACTTCAAAGGTGGGGCCGGAAAGACGACAACGGCGATCCATCTGGCCCAAAAGCTTGCCCTTGACGGTTATCGAGTTCTGGCAATCGATCTCGACCCGCAAGCGTCAATGACCACCATGTTCGGTTTCCGGCCGGAAATCGACTTCCCTGAGGCCGGAACGGTGTACGACGCCCTACGGTACGAGGACCCTATTCCCTTTAGAGACGTCGTGCGCAAAACGTATTTCCACAACCTCGATCTAGCTCCGGCCGGCTTGCTGCTCTCTGAATTCGAGACAGAAACCGCTCATGCCCTTCGAAACAATATCAGGCCGCCGTTCTATCAGCGGCTTGCCCTTTGTATTAATGAAGTCGAGACAGACTACGACATTGTCGTCATCGACTGCCCACCCCAACTCGGGTTTACCACACTATCAGCTTTGGTAGCGTCGACATCCCTAGTCGTCACTGTCATTCCAAGCATGCTTGACGTCGCCTCCATGGCCCAATTCCTGCAGCTCACATCCAGCCTCATGGCAACAATTGCTGATGTGGGAGCATCGCCTGACTGGGACTTCATGAGGTTTCTAATCACTCGTTTCGAGCCCAATGACGGCCCCCAAACGCAGATGGCGGCATTCCTGCGGACCATGTTCACGGATGACGTTCTTACACAGCCTTTCCTGAAATCCTCCGCAGTCTCTGATGCTGGGCTCACGCAACAGACACTGTTTGAGATCGCCAGAACGGATTTTCATCGCCAGACGTACGATCGGGCTATCGAGTCCATCAACGGGGTTGTGGCGGAGGTCGAAGGGCTCATCAAAACGGCATGGGGGCGCAAGTAATGGCCCGCAAAGTCACATTCGACATTCCCGAGGATGAGGAAAAGCAGGAGAGCTCGTCGATTTCTCCGACTCGAACCCAGTCACGAGCGCCTGCCCTTTCCGGAATGGCCCGTTCTCTTCAGGATGCGGCACAATCTTCAATTCAAGAAATCAGTACCGACCTTATTGATGATTCCGAGTTCCAGGATCGTCTGGCCCTGGATGACGAAGACGACATCCGGGAACTGGCTGAAAGCATTGACAAGCAGGGACAGCTTATCCCAATACTTGTCAGCCCCGAAGGGGGGCGATACCGGATCATCTATGGGCGCAGGCGATTAGCGGCCCTTCGACTTATCGGCAAGCCCGCAAAGGCGCTCATCAGAGGCTTGGATGAGGATCAAGCGATCCTTGCACAAGGCCAAGAGAACAGCTTCCGAAAAGACCTCAGCTGGATCGAGAAAGCCCTGTTTGCACGTTCTCTCATAGAGTCCGGCAAGGATGAGGGGCTGGTCTGTGACGCCCTCAATATCGATCAGAAAGCCAGGAAAGCCGGTGACAAGCTCACGGGACTTGCTCGCATGAAACAAGTCACTTCCTGTATTCCGACTGAACTCATCCAAAAAATCGGCGCGGCACCCGGGGTTGGAAGGGATCGTTGGTATGCTGCCGCGAAGTCCTATGAGAGCCTTGTCATCTCTGGAGATGAAGGGTTTCCGGCCGGAAACCGAGAATTCCTTGATGCTCTCATGGAATCCAGAGATTCAGGCAAGACTGCCGACGAGCGCTTTGCGGTCTTCGAAGGGCTCCTGAAACGGCACAAGCCCCCTGCCCCATCGGCAATCCAGACAAAACTCGGGATGGTGAAGGTCACCAAGAAAAACGTGATCATCACCGTCAAGAACGGAGATGACGGGCTTCATAAGTGGATCTCTGAGAATCCAGAAGCCGCTCTTGTCGCGTTGGCGAACGCGAAGGCCGCTGGTCCGGGACAGAACAATACCCCAGAGAAAATGGAACCCATAGGTAACCCAGTCTCCGGTAGGGATCAGGATCTTGATGGTCCTGACATAGTCGATAACGAAAACTGAGCAGAAAGGAGGACAGGCCAGAAAAGGAAAGACCCCCCGAAAGCAGTGCTTCCGAAGGGCCTCAATTAGCTTAGACACCTGATTGATACCCCGAAGCCGAATCGTTTTCAACACCGTTCTCGGTGAACGGGGAAGCTTTTTCAGCCGACATCATCATGAGACAGGTATTTTCTCACAGACCCGCCTTGGCGGAACGATCTCCTGTACCTTGTACGAATCCGTACAGGGCCATCGAGCCGATCCGAACGCTTCGCAAAGAACTCGGTCTGACACCAAATGATCTTGTGACACTGCAGGCCTTGATCAGCTTCATGCCGAAGACAGCCGGACAACCAGCTTCAATGACTACCGTCTTCCCCTCAAACGCATCGTTGTCTGAGAGAACGAACGGTCTGAACGAGAGAACGATCCGACGGTGTATCGGACGCCTCGTGGACGCCAAGTTGATCCAACGCAAGGATAGCGCAACCCGCAAACGGTTCCCTCTTCGCTACGGTGGATTGATCAGGGATGCCTTTGGCTTCGATCTACAGCCAATGTTTGATCGGGAGAGTGAGCTCACCGAACAAGCAGAACAGCTTGTCGGCTATCAAGAAGAGCTACGATCACTCAGGGCGGAGGCGTTGGCTCTTCGTGTCGAAGCTTTGCGCCAAGCAAACGATGATGAAACATTCACATTTCTCCAAAACGTGCGCAATATCCTACGCCGTGCAACTCTCAAAGCCGACGAAATCATGGAACTTATCAAGAAATTGGCAGAGTTGGCCGGAGCGACCATCCGAGAGTTTCCGGCCGGAAACCGTGACGCTCAGAAAACAATGCCCGACCAAATGTCCGGCGACGACGGACAAAATGTCCGGCACGTAGAACCCACAAGATTGAATATAAAAAAGGATGTAGCAAGTATCCGCACCACCTCTGAATCTCAGAAACACCAACATTCAACAACTATGGCTTGGACAGATCTGAAAAACGTGTCGGAGTTCTTCCCAAGGGAACCAAGAGATCACCAGTCAGTAGTAAGAATGTTGGCCGACGTCGGGACATTGCTTCGAATAGAACAAGCCAGAATCATGAAGCACCTTAGAGAACAAGGGCCAGGACGGCTTCTTATTGCACTCGACGAATTGATTTTAAGGACCAGCAGAGGAGAGGTGAAGAGTACCAACGCCTACCTAGACGCAATGATGAGGCAGGGGATGTGATGGTCCCATCACGCTCACTCAACCGGCTTATGATTGAACGTAGTCATCGATGCTCCGGCGACATTTCCCGGATAGTTCCAACCATAAGATCATCGAGAGGAAGAGGAGTGTTGGTTTGAGGGGTGACGGGAAGTGAGATCGGTAGAGTGGCTTCCGGCGCCCGTCGTGGAGAAGATCTGATGACGAAAGCTGTCCAAAATCACCCTGTCCGCTTCACGGGATATCCCTTTCGACAAGCTGGTGCTGAGCCAGTCCAACGTGCGGCGCATCAAGGCTGGCGTGTCCGTCGAGGAACTGGCCGAAGACATCGCCCGTCGCGGTCTGTTGCAGAGCTTGAGCGTGCGGCCCGTGTTAGATGCTGATGGCACAGAGACCGGCAAGTACGAAATCCCTGCCGGGGGCCGCCGGTTCCAAGCATTATCTTTGCTCGTGAAGCAAAAGCGTTTGGGGAAGACGACGCCCATTCCCTGCATCGTGCGGGATGCGGGGTCCGCGATCCTCGCCGAGGACGATTCCCTTGCTGAAAACATGCAGCGCGTCGCCCTGCACCCGCTCGACCAGTTCCGCGCGTTTGTGGCGTTGCGTGACAAGGGGCAGAGCGATGCGGAGATAGCAGCGGCCTTCTTCGTGACGCCGCAGATTGTGAAGCAGCGCCTGAAACTCGCTTCCGTCGCCCCTGCCCTGCTTGAGGTCTACGCCGAGGATGGCATGACGCTGGAGCAGCTCATGGCCTTCACCGTGAACCCCAATCACGTGCGTCAGGTTCAGGTCTGGGATGTGATCAACTCATCCTGGAACAAGGAGCCATTCCAGATCCGGCGCATGTTGACCGAGACCTCGGTCCGGGTTTCCGACCGGCGTGCGGTCTTTGTGGGTGTTGATGCCTATGAAGCCGCGGGTGGTACGATGCTGCATGACCTCTTCCAAGGCGATGACGGCGGTTGGCTTGAAGACATTGCCCTGCTCGATCGGCTGGTGACGGAAAAACTCCAGGCTGAAGCCGAGACGGTTGCAGTTGAGGGCTGGAAGTGGATCGAGGTCGCACTTTACCTGCCCTATGGCTACAGCCACGGCCTGCGGTCTTTGTCAGGTGATCCTGCGCTAATGACGGATGACGAAGGTGCGGCCCATGCCAAGCTGCTCGCCGAGTATCGGGCGCTGGAAGAAGAGTACGCGGGACAGGATGAGATCCCCAACGAGATCGACACGCGGCTTGGCGTGTTGAAAGCGAAGATGGAAAAGATCGAGACACGGCCGTTGATCTTTGATTCTTCGGAAATCGGGCGGGCAGGGGCGTTCGTTACGCTCGACCGCTACGGCGCGCTCGCAGTCTATCGCGGCTATGTGCGTCCAGAGGATGAGCCCGTAGAGGAGACCGCGGTCCAGAACGGTGCTGATTCTGCGGTAGCCTCGCAGGGGGATGATTATGATCTCGCCGATGGCCATGCCGGTGCCGCGCATGTCGGAACCATCATCACCTCAGGTGGTCAGCCAATTAGCGGTGAAGTGCCAGAGGAAGATGATGACGGGGCGCTGAAGCCGCTGCCCGAGCGGCTGGTCATGGAGTTGACGGCCCACAGGACGCTGGCGCTGCGTGAAGCGATCGGGCGCTCCCCGGATGTCGCACTGACACTTTTGCTCCTGAAGCTTGTCACAGATACCTTTCGCACCTACGGGGCGTCAGGCAGCTGCCTCGAGGCCTCCGTGCGTCAGGTCTACATGTCGGCGCAGGCGCCCGATCTAAAGGACAGCGTGGTGGCCAAGCTGGTCGACGAGCGTCACGCGGAATGGGAAGCCGATCTACCGCTTGGCGATGATGCAACACTCTGGGATTACTTGAATGGCCTAAACCAGGGCAGGCGGCTGGCCCTGCTGGCGCATTGCCTCAGCTTTGGCGTCAACGCGCTGCATGAGAAGGTGAACCCATACGGGGCAGGCATCTCTGCAGGCGGTCTGACACGTCGCATGGCGCATTCCGATCTCGTGGCGCGCACCGTCGATCTCGATATGGTCGAGGCGGGCTGGGAGCCGACGGTGGACACCTATCTCAACCGCGTGCCCAAGGCCCGCATCCTCGAGGCCGTGCGCGAGGCGAAAGGGGAGGGGACTGCCCAGCTTCTCGATCACCTGAAGAAGGGCGAGATGGCCAGTGAAGCCGAGCGCTTGCTGAAGGGCAGCGGTTGGTTGCCCGAGGTGCTGCGCCGTGTCGATCTCGTGGCGTTGGACGATGAGAACCATGCCGAAGGGCAGGAGGCAGATGTCGAAGTGGCTGACAGCGTCAGTGAAGCTGACCTGCTTGCTGAAGGCGCGTCGATGCTGGCTGCGGAATAACGTGATCTGGAAGGGGGCGGACATTCCGCCCCCAAAATCACAGTATAACGTAACAATATCAATTTGTTGAGTTCTACTACTGGCATTCGGAATCAGGAATCATGTCTGCAACAACCTACATCGACACAGCACCCATCGGGGCGCTCAGTCGCTACACCGACGGCAGCCCCAAGCCCCCGGCACACTTCAGCAAAAAGGCTGGAAGCTGGGAGTGCTCGAACGGCTTGGGCCGCCTCGTGAAAAAGGAACCGCCCCGGCCTTACGCGACCCGAACGGCTCCTGCGTTGTTCACGCTGCATGAGGGCAACTTCGCGTCTGACGGGGTGACCCTCGTGACCGTCATGCGGAGTCATTCGGCTGACAGCGCCTTGGTCTTCGAGGTGGCCAAGTTTTGGATCGCGAAAGGAACCTGGGACAGCAGCAGGACCAGCATGAATTCGTACCTACGGTGAACACCGATGAAAAAACGGAGTGATCTCGACAGTTCGCTGAAGGGTGGAAGGACATTTCTTAAGCGTGGTGAGTGTTGGCTATGCGACGGGAAATTTGAAGGAAGTAGTTATAAGGCAAACTTATTGGACATGATTGCGGTTGGCAGGTTGCGGCGGTTGCGTGTCTATTCTCTGGTCACATGCGCCGCCATGAAGTAGCGTGCCCGCATGAGACCCGAGCGCGACATTCCTCACATCGACTTCGAGACGCTACCC
>JBBSOT010000134.1:0-11505 GCA_038259455.1 Hyphomicrobiales bacterium
AATTTGTTTCTGGAGTTTCATGTTGCCCGGCAAAATCCGCACTGGCAGCTCGCCGGCGCAAATTCGCTTGCCATTTTCCAGGGACCGCACGCCTATATCCATCCGGGCTGGTACCAAAGCAAGGCAGAGCACGGTCGGGTCGTCCCGACCTGGACCTATGTCATGGTTCACGCCCGTGGGCGCCTTGAGCCCATGGAAGCCGCAACCGAGACGCGGGCTCATCTCGACCAACTGACGGGACAGAACGAAGCGCTGCGCGAGCATCCCTGGGCGGTCTCCGATGCGCCGGATAAATACATTGCGGGCATGGAGCGGGCGATCGTTGGCCTGCGAATGAAGGTCGAAAGGCTCGAAGGCAGCTGGAAGCTGAACCAGCATAAATCTGATTGCGACAGGGCCGGCGTGAAGTCCGGATTGTCGATGGAAACCGAAGCGGCTCCGCAGGCGGTCGCAACGCTCATGCGCGACCTTGACCGGTCACGTGAGGGCGAGCGGAAGGCCTAGGGTGCATACGCTCCGCAACAGGGCAGATCAGCTTGGCGGTTCGCCACTTCCCGCCGGTCACGACAGGCTGCGCTGCGCTCCGCTAGCCCGCGAGACGCCGGCTGCCTTCCTTGAAGGCAGCCACGCTGGGCAGCGCTTCGAATGCCGGCCTGGCGAACCAATAGCCCTGGAACAGATGAACGCCGGCTGCTCTGAGCACGATGAACTCGGCCTCGGTCTCGACGCCTTCCGCGAGAACGGTAACGTCCAGTTCTCGCGCCATATGCAGGACCGCGGCCAGAATGCTCTGGCGCGCCCGGCTCGTGTCGATACCACGGACCAGATGCATGTCGATCTTGATGAGGTCGGGCTGAAAATCGGCCAGAAGGCCGAGGCCAGCATGACCGGCGCCGAAATCGTCGATGGCGGTGGTGAAGCCTTGCTTGCGGTATTCGGCGATGATGTTACGCAGGTGCGCAGTGTCGTGGACCGCTTCGTTCTCGGTGAATTCGAACATGATGTCGGCGCGAGGAAAGTCGTTCTTTCGCGCCGCTGCCAGCGTCGCGCGCAGGCAGGCCGCCGGTTCGTAGACGGCGTTGGGCATGAAGTTGATGGAGAGCTTCAGCCCTTGACCCTTCGGAAACAGGCTTGCCGCCAGTTCGATCGCTTTGACGCGGCAGGCCTGGTCGAAACGGTACCGCTGGTCAGGGCTGACCTGCGAGATCACGGTAGACGCACCCTCACCGGCAAGCCCGCGCACCAGCGCCTCATAGCCCCAGATTTTGCCTTGCCGCATATCGACGATCGGCTGGAACGCCATGGTGAAATCGAAGCGGAGCTTTTCCCCGCCGCTGCATCCGGGGCACGTTTCGGTCACGGCAAAATTCCTTCGAAGATGTTGCAGCCAAGCAAAGCAACGCAAGCGTTTAAGAAGCGTGAACTATCCGACGATTGGCGCCGCGATCGATACTTATTTCTGGTGCCGCAAAAGCTGGAGCGATTGAATGCCATACAGTAATTTCACGGTAGATACGGACGCCAACGGCATCGCGCTGGTCACCTGGGACATGCCGAACAAGTCGATGAACGTCTTTACAGAAGAGGTCATGCGCGAACTCGACGCCATCGTCGATGCCGTTGTCGCTGACGCAGAGGTCAAGGGCGTCGTCTTCACGTCCGGCAAGGAGACATTCTCGGGCGGCGCCGACATCACCATGCTGCAGAAGATGCTGAAAGCCTTCGCCGGCGACAAGGCCAGGAACCTTGAGGAAGCGACCAAAACCCTTTTTGATAATGCGGGCTACATGAGCGGCCTGTTCCGCAAGATCGAGACCTGCGGCAAGCCGTGGGTCTCAGCCATCAACGGCACCTGCATGGGCGGCGCCTTCGAACTGTCGCTCGCCTGTCATGGCCGCGTTGCCGCTGACAGCGACAAGGTTAGGATGGCACTGCCTGAGGTCAAGATCGGCATTTTCCCGGGTGCTGGCGGTACGCAGCGCGTGCCGCGCCTGACCGACCAGCAGCAGGCGTTGCAGATGCTGACCTCGGGCCAGACGCTGACGCCGAAGAAGGCCAAGGCCATGGGCCTGATCCACGAGATCGCCGCGCCCGAAAACCTCGTTGAGGCGGCGAAGGCGATGATCCTCGGCGGGCTCAAGCCTGTCGCGCCATGGGACGAGAAGGGCTTTCGGCTGCCTGGCGGTCCGATCTATTCGGCGGCTGGCGCCAATCTCTGGCCACCGGCAATCGCCATCCTCCGCCGCGAGACCTACGGCAACTATCCCGCCGCATCAGCCATCCTGAAATGCGTCTATGAGGGGCTTCTTGTGCCCTTTGACACCGGCCTGCGCATAGAGCAGCGCTACTTCACCGAGATCATGCAGACCAAGGAAGCGGCGGCGATGATCCGCTCGCTCTTCGTCTCGCTGCAGGAACTCAACAAGGGCGCCCGCCGGCCGGCTGACGAGCCCGAGACCAGGTTCAAGAAGGTCGGCGTCATCGGCGCCGGCTTCATGGGCGCTGGCATTGCCTACGTAACCGCCAAGGCCGGCATTCCGGTCGTGCTCATCGACCGCGACACGGAAGCGGCCGAAAAGGGCAAGGCGCATTCCGAAAAACTGGTAGCCGATGCGGTCAAGAAAGGCCGTTCCACAGCCGAAGATGGCGAGCACTTGCTGTCGCTCATTACGCCGTCGGCGGACTATGGCGATCTCGACGGCGCCGACCTCGTCATCGAGGCCGTGTTCGAGGATTCCGGCGTCAAGAAAATGGCGACGGAAAATGCCGAGGCGGTGTTGAAATCATCGGCCGTCTTTGCCTCCAACACCTCGACCATCCCGATCACCGCTCTGGCGAAGAACTCGGCCCGGCCGAGGAATTTCATCGGCCTTCATTTCTTCTCGCCGGTCGACCGCATGATGCTTGTCGAGATCATCATGGGCAAGAAGACCGGCGACAAGGCGCTGGCGACCGCCATCGACTACGTCCGCGCCATCAGGAAGACGCCGATCGTGGTCAACGACACGCGCGGCTTCTACGTCAACCGCTGTGTGCTGCGTTACATGTCGGAAGCCTACAAGATGCTCATCGAGGGCGTGCCCGCGCCGATGATCGAGAACGCCGCGCGCGCTGCCGGCATGCCGGTCGGGCCGCTGGCGCTGACCGACGAGACGGCGGTCGACCTCGCCCAGAAGATCATGAAGCAGACCATCCGCGATATCGGCGACAAGGCTGTCGATCCGGCGCAGATGAAGCTCATCGACACCATGGTCGACACGCATGGCCGCTTCGGTCGCAAGAACGGCAAGGGTTTCTATGACTATCCGGCCAAGCCCGCCAAGAAGTCGCTATGGCCGGGCCTCAAGGACCTTTATCCGCAGAAGGCGGCCGACGATATCGACTACGAGGAACTGCAGCAGCGGCTGCTCGTAACGATCGCGTTGGAAGCTGCCCGTGTCATGGAAGAGGGCATCGTCACCGATCCGCGCGAAGCCGATGTCGGTTCGATCCTCGCTTTCGGCTTTGCTCCCTATACCGGCGGCACGCTCTCCTACATCGATGGGATCGGGGTGGCCGAATTCGTTGCGATCGCCAAACGCCTGCAGAAGAAATATGGCGTCGATTTCAAGCCGCCCCGGCTGCTTATCGACATGGCTGCCAAGGGCGAGACCTTCTATCAACGCTTCGATCCCTATGCGAAGGGTGGCGTCAGCAGGGCCGCCTAGGCGCACTCGCGATCACGTGCGGCCGCGGCGCTTCTGCCCGCACGGCCGCCTTCTGGAACAAGGACAACAATGCCCGCATCGATCGAATACTACCTCACTAGCGTCTCTCCCTGGGCCTATCTCGGCCATGCCGCCATTCGCGCCTTGGCTGAGAAGCATGGCGCGACGCTGGTCATCAAGCCGGTCAATCTCGGCGAGATGTTCAAGGAAACGGGCCAGGTTGCCTTGGCCGAGCGTCCACAGGTGCGCCAGCGCTACCGCTTCATCGAGTTGCAGCGCTTTGCTGATTGGCGCGGCCTGAAGATTACGTTGAAGCCGAAATACTTCCCGACAAACCCGATGCTCGCCGACCATACGATCTGCGCCATCCTCGCCAAGGGCGGCGATCCCCTCGACTACATGGCCAGCGTCTTCTCCGCTGTCTGGTCCGACGATCGCGACATCTCCGATGAGGAAACGCTTGCCGACCTTTTGTCGCGCGCCGGCTTCGATGCCGCAGCGGTGCTGGAAAGCGCCAGGACACCGGAAATCGCCACCATGCGGTCCAGGAATACCATTGACGCCATTGCCGTCGACGCCACCGGCGTGCCGTGCCTGGTACTCAACGGAGAGCCGTTCTGGGGGCAGGACCGGCTCGATCTGCTTGACCATGCGCTGGCAACCGGCCGGCCGCCGTTTCGGGCTCCCTGAGACCGGCGTTGACCCTTCCATGCGGCTGGACAAGCTGAAATCGCTGGTCTAGAAATTACAGGTATTTTTTCCTCTTGGAAGGAGCGTAGCCATGCTGTCGCATGAGCGCGTATGGGCAGCGATTGATGCGCTGGCCGACCGTTATTCGCTTTCGGCGTCGGGCCTCGCCAAGCGGGCCGGGCTCGATTCGACCGCGTTCAACAAGTCCAAGCGCCAGTCGTCCGACGGACGACCACGCTGGCCATCGACGGAATCGCTGGCCAAGATCATCGACGCCACGCAGTCCTCGCTCGACGAGTTCCTGTCTCTCGTCGAGGGCAAGCAGTCAACCGACCGTCCGCTGCCGGTCCAGGTCTCTACCGTGCCGCTGCTCGGCTTTGCGCAGGCCGGTGCTGGCGGTTTCTTCGACGATGCCGGATTTCCGGCCGGGCAGGGGTGGGATCTGATCGAGTTGCCGGCGCAGTCGGGGGAGGGTTCCTACGCTCTTCAGGTGCAGGGCGATTCCATGCTGCCGCTCTACAGGCATGGCGACATGCTGGTCGTGCAACCCCACGCGCCTGTCCGCAAGGGCGACCGTGTCGTCGTCAAGACAAGTTCGGGCGAAGTCATGGCCAAGGTTCTCCAACGGCGCACGGCCACCGCCATCGATCTGGTGTCGCTCAATCCGGAACACCCAGATCGCCGGCTCGAATCCTCGGAGGTCGAATGGCTGGCGCGGATCGTCTGGGCGAGCCAGTAGGCGCGGTTGCAATGGCGCGTACTGCCGCGATCCTGGCCACTGTGTTGGTTGCGCTCGGATGCGCAATCATCCTGATCGGGGCGCGCGTTTCGGAAACGCGCGACGCCGTGCCCACGGCAGAACAGCTGTCCTCGCTGGCTGACACGCCTTCAGCGGCTGCGCCCGAGATTGCCGCCACCGTGGAGCCTGATCCCGCGCGCCAGGTCGCAGGTTCTGCTGTGGCCGCTCCTTCCCGCATGGTGGCGCCCAAGGTCGTTGCGCCGCCCGAAGTCGCCATTGCTGATCTGGAGCGCGAGGCGCCGCGCGATCCGTTGAGCAAGCTGAGCCTGGCATTGCCGCCGCCGCCCAAGCCGCCGGGCAGATGGGATGGCACCTCATTCTTCCGCCCTGTCGCGACTGAATCCGCCAAATTCGAGTCCATGCAGCGCACTGTGACCATTGCCGGAACCACCAGCCTGTCTCCGGACGAAACCTGCACCTCGGATGGTGTCGACTGGCCCTGCGGCATGCGGGCGCGTGCCGCCTTCCGGCTCTGGCTACGCGGTCGGGCGCTGGTGTGCCAGCTGCCGCCTGGAAGTGATGCGGTGTTGATCGATGCGAGATGCCGCCTGGGCAAGCAGGATGTCGGCGCCTGGCTTGTCTCCAATGGCTGGGCCCGCGCTATGCCCGACGGGCCTTATGGCGATGCCGGGCAACGGGCGCGCGCCAGCCACCTGGGCATCTTCGGCCCGGCGCCTGACGCTTCGGCCTTGTCTTCTGTACCGCCTGCGGCCGCACCCGCCTTTGCCGAACAGCCGATCCTCGTCGAGTAGATTCAGGCCATGAGCTGGCCGGCAAGCGCCTTCTCGATCAGTACCCGCGTCTCGCCGATGCCATAGAGCGCGGCAAAAGAGCCGAAGCGCGGACCGCGCTCTTGTCCGATGAGTACTTGGTAGATCATCTGGAAGAAAGCGCCCGAAACACCCGGCCCACCCTCGGGACTCTTCTTCGAGTGGTCCTGGTAGCGCTCGATGGTGCGCGCTGCGTTCAGGCTGGCGTTCTGGATCGCCTCGCCATCCGCGTCGTCGGGCAGCTTCTCGAGATGCTCAAGCAGGACCGTCAGCGCCTGGCGCTCGACATCGTCGGCTTCCCTGAAAACTTTCGCCGGCCGGACGAAATCGTCGAAATAGCGGATCGCGTAGCCAACCAGCCGGTCAAGCTCGGGATGTGTTTCTGGCGAAGCACCCTTGGCGTAGCGTGAGATGAAGCCCCAAAGCACGTCCTTGTTCTGCGCGTTCGAGGCGCTGACCAGATTGAGCAGCAGCGAGAACGGCACCGGCATGTCGACCTTCGGCGGATTGCCGTTGTGCATGTGCCAGACCGGATTGTTCAGCCTGTCCTTCCAGTCCTGGCGGAAATAGGCCGACAGATAGGTGTAATACTCGTCGACCGCCTTCGGGATGACGTCGAAATAGAGCCGCTTCGCCGTCTTCGGCTTCTGGTACATATAGAGGCCGAGGCTTTCGGTCGGTGCATAGGCAAGCCACTCGTCGATGGTGATGCCGTTGCCCTTTGACTTCGAGATCTTCTGGCCGACATCGTCGAGGAACAGCTCATAGACGAAGTGCTCTGGCGCCTGGCCACCAAGGATGGTGCAGATGCGGTCATAGACGACCGCATTGGTCTGGTGGTCCTTGCCGAACATTTCGAAGTCAACGTTTAGCGCTGCCCAGCGCATGCCGAAATCCGGCTTCCACTGCAGCTTTACAGCGCCGCCAGTCACCGGCAATGTCGTTTCCAGGCCGTCCTCGTCGAGAAAGGTGACTGTGCCGGCCTGGGCATCGACGGACAGCATCGGCACATAGAGCACCCGGCCTGTCTTCGGCGACAGCGGCAGGAAGGGACTATAGGTCGCCTGGCGCTCCGGCCCGAGCGTTGGCAGCATCACCTTCATGATATCTTCATAGCGTGCCGCCGCGCGCAGGAGCACTTCGTCGAAGCGCCCGGCCTTGTAGTATTCCGTCGCGCTGGCGAATTCGTAATCGAAGCCGAAAGTGTCAAGGAAGCGGCACAGCATTGCATTGTTGTGGTCGCCGAAGCTCGCATAGTCGCCACCGAACGGGTTGGGCACGGCGGTCAGAGGCTTGTGCAGGTGCGGCTCGAGGAAGGAGCGGTCCGGCACATTGTCCGGGATCTTGCGCATGCCGTCCATGTCGTCGGAAAAGCACAGCAGCCTGGTCGCCACCTTGTCTTCGGTCAAAACCCGGAACGCGTGACGCACCATAGTGGTGCGCGCTACCTCGCCGAAAGTGCCGATATGCGGTAGCCCGGAGGGACCGTAGCCGGTCTCGAACAACACGGTATCGGGCCAATCCTTGCCCTTGTAGCGCGCGATGATCTTGCGCGCCTCCTCGAAGGGCCATGCACGGCTTTCGGCGGCCGCGGCGAGCGTTTCGGGATTGAGATCGATGCCGGGCAATCCCGCCATGTGGAAATTCCTGATTGAAGCCGGTTCGACCGGTCATATGCGCCGTTCTCTATGAAACCGCGTCCGCTGCGTCAACGACTCCAGGGGTTTTTCATTGCGGTGCAGCCGTCGGCATCTTACCTGTCGAGGATTGAGGGAGAAGTTCATGGCAAAGCCGACCGCACACGAGGCGCTGATCTATCTGATGGTGGTAATGTCCGCTTCCGACAGCGACATGACGGATGTAGAACTCATGCGCATCGGCGATGTGGTTCGGTTGTGGCCGGTTTTCGAGGACTTCGATCACGGCAAGCTGCTTACGGCGGCGCAGGATTGCCAGAAGATTCTGCACGAGGATGGGGGGCTTGAGCGCGTTTTTGCGATTGCCCGCGAAGCTGTGCCCGAACATCTTCACGATACGGCCTATGCGGCCGCGTTCGAAGTCGCGGCGGTGGATCGCGAAATGCGCATCGAGGAACTGCGCTTGCTGCAACTGGTGCAGGATAATCTCGCGGTCGACGACATGACCGTCGCGGCGATCAAGCGTGGTAACAAGGCACGGATGCGGAGCCTGACCTGATGCCTGACGGTGTTATCTGATGCTGGGCGGGTTTCTGGGTTCGGAGGCCGGCATCCGGGTTGCGGTCTTCCTGTCGATCTTTGTTTGCATGGCGGCATTCGAACTTTGGGCGCCTCGCCTCGAAAGGCCAGAGATGCAAGGCGCCCTCAAGTCGCGGCGCTGGCTCACCAATCTGTCACTCGTCATCCTGTCGTCGGCTCTGTTGCGGGTGGTATTTCCTGCCGCCGCCGTCGGCGCTGCGCTGTGGGCCGAGGCAAACGGCTACGGGTTGATGCGGGTTTTGGGGCTCGGCGGGGTGGCAGCGGGCATCATCGCTTTCGTGATCCTCGACTTCGCCATCTGGCTTGAGCACCTGGCCAGCCACAAGATCCCGCTGCTCTGGCGCATTCACCGCATGCATCACGCAGACACCGGTTTCGACGTCACCACCGCGCTGCGCTTTCATCCGCTTGAGATCGTGCTGTCGATGCTGTGGAAGGCTGCCATCGTCGTTGCGATTGGCCCGCCGGTCATTTCGGTGCTCGTCTTCGAGATCGTGCTCAACGGAACCTCGATGTTCAACCATTCCAACATCAGGCTGCCCGATCGGATCGACACGCTCCTGCGACGAATCATCGTGACGCCAGACATGCATCGTGTGCACCATTCGACCAACCCCGCCGAGACCGATTCCAATTACGGCTTCAACTTCGCCTTCTGGGACCGGCTGCTTTCCACCTATACGCGGGCACCTTTGCTCGGCCAGAAAGACATGAATATCGGGCTCAACGAATACCGCGACGACAGGCCCGCCGGCCTATGGTGGTCGCTCGCGCTGCCATTCAGGCGCGCAGGCCGGCTGCTCAATAAAAGCTGACCGGGAAATAACGCAGGTAAAGTTCCGCGAAGCGGCCTTTGACAGCAATCTGCTGCAAGGCGTAGTCGAACGCCGATGCAAGCGCAGGGTTGTCGACGCTTGTCGCAACGGCCAGTCCGGTGCCAAGATATTCTGGTGCCAGATACGGTCCGCCGGCGAACCGGCAGCAGCCGCTGGCGTCGGAACCGGCGAGCCAGAAGGCCAGCCGCATGCCGTCGCCGAATGTGCCGTCCAGCTTCCCCGCTTTCAAATCGGCGTAGAGCCAATCCGGACGTGTGTAGGTAACCACCGACACGCCGGGGAAATAATCGCGCAGCATGCGTTCATGGCCAGTGGCCGCTATCACGCCGATGCGCTTGCCCTGGATCTTGTCATAGATCGGCTCGGACAAGGCGCCGGTTTTGCGCATCGCGAAGCGCGCAGGAAATTGAAGATAGGGCCGCGAGAACGCATACTGTGAACGTGTCTCCTCGGTCACGGCAACGCCCGCAATGATCGCTTCGCCACGGCCATTGGCCATGGCTTCGTCGAGCCCCTCCCACGGCAGGACCTGAATTTCGCATTTGTCGGTGATGTCCAGTTCCAGGCAGATCGCGCGCGCGAGATCGACATGAAAGCCCGACAGTCGGCCTGCACTGTCGAGGAAGTTGAACGGCGGGAAGTCGGCAGTTGTCAGGAAGCGCAGGCGCTTCAGTCCGCTGAGGTCGGGCTTGGATAGTCTTTCCTTGGTGTCCCAGAACATCGGCGCCAGCGGTTCGGCCGCACGCGCCGTGTTGAGACCGAGGGTCAGGGCGGCCAGCAGTAGAAAGAGGGATCTGGTTTTCATGGTCCTGCTCTGGCCGCTGCCACCGGAATCATCGGCGTGGCCTGCTCACAATCGTGATCTTCAGTATGGCGCTTTTCCTACGAAACGCGGTTCATAACAATGAAATTCCGAACCGGACATGCGTTGGGAACGACAGGCAGCCTGCCAGGGATCGAGAAAGTCGATCGGCGTTGCGATGGGCCACGCAAGAGACGAAAAGTGTTGTTCGTTGCCAGATCGTAAAATCTGTATCTATACTGAAGTAATCTGAAAATTATACGCAAGCAACGTGGTGGGGCGCTGCAATGAGTATCGTATGGTTTCAGGGCGGAGTCGACGATGGGACTCGTTGAACCGCCATTGTTGGAGCGTGCAGGGTTCGCTTGCGGCGGGTTCATTCAGGATCAACCGGATTCGTTGCCTGGGCACGAGCCCGATGCTGGTCTGTATTTCGCGCTTCATCACTTTCCCGAGCTTGGCGAATGGCTGCCGCTTCTGCGGCGTCTTTCAGTTCCGGTTGAACAAGCCGTTCAGGCAGCTGCCCTGGCGGAGCGGAACGGAACCAGCTTTGACACAGAACTGTTGCATCTGAGGATCGTTTCGGAAGACCTGCTCTACCGGGCGTTGGCGCAAGAACTCGGCGTTGCATATGTCACCAGCATAGATCCTGACCGCTTGATCATGACCGATGGTCTTGCCTTGTCCTTGCTGCGGAAACCCTCCTGGCACATTCCGTTGAAACTGGAAGAGCCCAATGGATCGACCGGCTATCTCATTGCGCCGTCGGGGCTTGGCCTGGCAAGGCTTCGAAGCCTTACGGAAAATTATCCGAGAATCGTTTCAAGGCTTCGGATCATAAGTCCCGGCCGTTTGCGCATTGCTGTATTGAAGCGTCTGGGACCGATTCTGGCGCGGAATGCCAAAGCTGATCTGTTCGATCGCTTTCCCTCGTTCTCGGCGCGTATTGTCGCGAATGCATGGCAGGGTTCTGTCTGGGGCGCATTGCTGGTTGCCTTCCCGGTTGCAGTATGGATGGCACCCATGGCGACGTGGACGGTGCTGCACCTCGTCTTCTCCATCTTCTTTCTTGGCTGCGTTGCTCTCAGGCTTGTTGCATGGCTGTCGCCGGCGCGGCGATCCCGGGTCGTCGCCGCACCGGTGCCCCCGGCCGACTTGCCGGTTTACTCGGTGCTGGTGGCACTTTACGACGAGGCCGAAATCGTGCCGGAGCTTGTGGCGGGGCTCACCCGGATTGCCTGGCCGCAAAGCAAGCTCGACATCAAGCTCGTTTGTGAGGACGACGACGGAGCGACACTTGGTGCGCTCGGTGACATCGCGCTTCCCTCCAATTTCGAGATTGTCCGCGTGCCAGCCACCGAGCCGCGAACCAAGCCAAAGGCGCTGGCATTTGCTCTGCCTCTCGCCAAAGGCGAGTTCGTGGCTCTGTTCGACGCCGAAGATCGACCGGACCCCATGCAATTGATGGAGGCTTGGCGAAAACTCGAGGCGTCAGGAGAGCAGGTAGGGTGCATCCAGGCGCCGCTCGAAGTGTCTATTCGCCAAACGGGTTTCGTTCCGAGGATGTTTGCCTTCGAGTACGCAGCGCTGTTTCGCGGCTTGCTGCCATGGCTTTCCAACCAGCGCCTGCTCTTGCCGCTTGGCGGAACTTCCAATCACTTTCG
>JBBSOT010000135.1:0-11493 GCA_038259455.1 Hyphomicrobiales bacterium
CATCTCTCGATCGCCGACTGGAGCACCAGCGCAGTGAACATGGGGTGGTCGATCTGCGCCCCGATGCGGCATCGGGGCAGCGCAGGGACCGCACACTTTTGATCGGCCGGGCACAGGTGCTCGCGCGCATGGGGCTGGCCCAGCGTGTGGGCCCGGCCAGCTGGACGCTGGCCGCGGATATCGAACCCACCTTGCGCGCCCTTGGTGATCGCGGCGACATCATCCGAACCATGCATCGCGCGATGTCGCGAGAGGGTTCGGGCCCTGATCCTGGCCTTGGCCCTTCGCCGTTCGCGCTGCATCAGCCGACCGGCAGCGAGCGCGTCATTGGCAGGCTGATCGAGCGTGGCTTGCACGACGAACTGACCGGCGAGGCCTATGCGATTGTCGACGGGATCGATGGGCGCCTTCATCATCTGCGCTTTCCCGACCTGGAACGAACAGACGATGCGCCCTCAGGAGCAATCGTCGAGACAGGTGGCTGGACCGATCGCCGGGGCCGGCACCAGCCCAGCCTGCTTGTTCGGTCCGACCTTGCGATCGAGCGCCAGATCGCTGCGCGCGGCTCCACCTGGCTTGACCGGCAATTGGTGTCGCCCCGGCCTGAGCCTCTGGCGGGCGGGTTCGGGGCGCAGGTCCGGGAAGCCCTCGCAGTTCGAAGCGAATTTCTTGTTGGGGAAGGCCTTGCAAGACGCAACGGGCAGCGCATCGTCTTCACGCAGAACCTGCTTGATAGGCTTCGCAACCGCGATCTCACCGAGGCAGGTGAAGTTCTCGCCGCGCGTCACGGGGGTGCCCTGCTCGATGCAGCGCCTGGCGATCATGTCGCCGGCATCTACCGAGAGCGGGTGACCGTCGCGTCGGGCCGCTTCGCTATGATCGACAATGGCATGGGCTTCCAGCTTGTGCCCTGGCGTCAGGACCTCGAGCGCCATCTGGGCGAGCCGGTTACGGGCAAGGTCAATGCACGGGGCGGCGTCGACTGGAGCTTTGCCCGCTCGCGCGGCCCGGCAATTTGAGGCGACGATCTGGACGGCGCAAACCTTGACATTTGCACCACATGATGCCTATAAACGCATCAGGAGAAGCGATATGGCAAGTGCCGCTTTTGATCATGCTGAAGAGCCGCGCGGAGTTCAGAACTTTGCAGACGACGATGATCGCCGTCGCCTGACCGGCGCCGCAGTGAAGGCCTTGCTTCGTCTCGTCGAGGCCTGGAGCGGCAGCAATGCCGAAGGTGCAGCACTGCTCGGCGTTTCCGCAAGCACCTGGGACCGGATGAAGGCGGGAACATGGGAAGGCACGCTCAGCCAGGATCAGCTAACCCGCGCATCGGTGCTGATCGGCCTGTTTAAGGGGCTTCACCTGCTGTTTGCCGACGACATGGCCGATCGCTGGCCCAGGCTTGCCAACAGGGCGCCGGTGTTCGACCGGCTTTCGCCCGTGCAGGCGATGATCGCGGGCGGTATTCCGCGCATGCTCGAGACCCGGCAATATATCGACGCGCTTCGTGGCGGGCTCTGAGGGGCAGTCCGACCTGCAGCAGGCCAGTCTTCCGACAGTTCGCGAGGCCCTCGAGCGGACTATCAGGCTTGTCCCCAGCGCACGTCTGCGCGCAGCGGTTATGGCATCGCTTGGCGACGATGATGACGATCTGGCCCTGCTCGCCGAAATCGAAGGCGCGACCAGCGGGCGGCTGATTGCCGAAGAGCGCGGGTTTGGCGGGCTGGCGGCCGACGAGCTCGTTCACGGGGTTCCGCATGCCAGGTTTATCAATGCGAGCTTCGCCTACGCCAAGCCGCGCGAACCGGGTCGTTTCAATCCTGCCGACCGCGGCGCATGGTATGCTGCGCTGGCCACCGAAACCTGCATCGCCGAGGTCGGTCACCACCTGACCAGGGCGCTCGCCGACGCAGGTGATTTCAACGCGGTCGTCGAATATGGCGAGATGATCGCCAGCATGTCCGGCGTGTTTGTCGATCTGCGCGGTCTGCCCGATCATCCGGACCTCGATCCGAATGCCGCTACCGGCTATCCAGCGGGCAATGCCCTTGCTGCCCAGACACGCGCCGAAGGACACAATGGGGTCATCTATCCATCGGTCCGCCACCAAGGTGGAACCTGCATCGCTGCCCTTTGGCCCAATGTTGTCCAGTCGGTCGTGCAGGGGGCCATGTATCGGCTGATCTGGTCAGGCGACCCGGATTTCGCCTGGGAAGCCATCTAGCCGCGCGCTTCTTTGCCTGCGCCAGATTGCGATCGGTGCGCGCAGCCCTTGATTAGCTGACCCAGCCTTGCCTGCTGCCTCCCGAAAGGAGGCAATATGTCGGCAACCAGAATCCTGTGGGGTCAGATCCTCGCGGTCTTCGCGCTTACACTGGCGGGCGTCTGGATGGGCACGCAATGGATAGCATCTGCTCTGGGTTTCCAGCCCGAACTGGGCGCGCCCTGGTTCGAGGCGCTGGGCCACCGCGTCTATCCGCCCTACGCCATCTTCTGGTGGTGGTTCAGCTTTGAAGCCTATGCGCCGCGCATCTTCGAGACCGGCGGAGCGATAGCAGCATCCGGCGGCCTTGCCTCGGTAGTGGTTGCCATCGCCATGTCGGTCTGGCGCGCCCGCGAGATCCGGAACAGTGCAACCTATGGCTCTGCGCGCTGGGCGAGCCGGTCTGAAATCACCACAGCGGGCCTGCTTGGGGACAAGGGCGTGGTGATTGGTCAGTTAGCCAATAGCTATCTGCGGCACGACGGCCCCGAGCATGTGCTGTGCTTTGCCCCAACCCGAAGCGGCAAGGGTGTGGGGCTCGTCATTCCGACACTGCTGACCTGGCCGCACTCGGCCATCGTCCACGATATCAAGGGCGAGAACTGGGAACTGACTGCAGGCTTCCGCTCACGCTTCAGCCGCGTGCTCCTGTTCGATCCGACCAATGAAGCTTCAGCCGGCTACAACCCGCTGATGGAGGTTCGGCGCGGGATCAACGAGGTGCGCGATGTCCAGAACATCGCCGATGTGCTGGTCGATCCGGAAGGATCGCTCGAACGGCGCAATCACTGGGAAAAGACCAGCCACGCCTTGCTGGTCGGTGCCATCTTGCATGTGCTTTATGCAGAACCCGAGAAGACGCTTGCCGGCGTGGCCGGTTTTCTTTCCGATCCCAGACGCTCGATCGAGGCGACGCTGGCGGCGATGATGATGACCCCGCATCTGGGCGAAGGCGCAGTGCATCCGGTGGTCGCGAGCGCTGCGCGCGAACTGCTCAACAAGTCCGAAAACGAACGCTCGGGCGTGCTCTCGACCGCCATGTCCTTTCTCGGACTGTATCGCGATCCGGTTATCGCCAAAGTGACACGGCAATGCGACTGGCGGATTGCCGATCTTGTCGACACCGGCTGCCCGGTCACGCTCTACCTCGTTGTGCCGCCTTCGGACATCAGCCGCACCAAGCCGCTTATCCGCCTCATCCTCAACCAGCTGGGGCGCCGTCTGACCGAGGATCTGGCCAAAGGGGCGCAGCGGCAGCGTCTGCTTCTGATGCTCGACGAGTTTCCCGCGCTCGGCCGGCTCGACTTTTTCGAAAGCGCGCTCGCCTTCATGGCGGGCTACGGGATCAAATCGTTTCTGATCGCGCAGTCCCTCAACCAGATCGAAAAGGCCTATGGGCACAACAACGCGATCCTCGACAATTGCCATGTCCGGGTCTGCTTTGCGACCAATGACGAGCGGACTGCCAAGCGCGTCTCGGAATCGCTGGGCACTGCGACCGAGATGCGGGCGATGAAAAACTATGCCGGTCACCGCCTGTCGCCCTGGCTGGGACACCTTATGGTCTCGCGTTCGGAAACCGCCCGGGCGCTGCTGACTCAGGGCGAGATCATGCAATTGCCCGATACCGACGAGATCGTCATGCTGGCGAGCACCCATCCGATCCGGGCGAAGAAGGCCCGGTACTATGCCGATCTTAGGTTGAGCAAGCGCATCGAAGATCCGCCCATGCCGGGACCGTCTGCCAATAGCGCAAGCCCCGGAGACTGGGTTGGCAGACTGGTCAAACCGGTGCCGGGACGGGCGGCGGGTTCGCATGACGCGAGCGACGTTGACGGCGACCGCGCAGCGCAAGGGGGCATTCGCCGCGAACCCGACTTGCCCGAGCACGAAGAGATCGCGCAGGCGCCGGCGCCTCAGCGCAACGAATTTGAATTCGATGATCGGCGCGACGAGGATCAGGCGAGCAACAATCGGAGGATTGCCGATCGGATGCGCACCAACGCGAGGCAGGCAGCACTCGACCCCAACGACGGGATCGAGCTGTGAGCAAGGGCAACCGCATCAAGCACACCTTTCGCCTGCCACCTGATCTATCGCGCCAGCTGGCCGACTATGCGGGCCGAAAGCGGGTATCGCAGGCATCTGTGGTCGAGGCAGCGGTCGCGTCGTTTCTCTCACCCGACGGCTCCGAAAGAATGGAGGCGGCGTTCAGCCGCCGCCTCGATCGCATCTCGCGCCAGCTCGATAAGCTCGACTACCATGTCGAGGTCGGGAACGAGGCCTTCACGCTTTATCTGCGCCGCTGGCTCGTCGTGACACCGGCGGCCGGGCAGGACGCCTCAGCCGCAGCTCAAGCCGACTGTGAAAACCGGTTCGACCAGTTCATCATGGCGCTTGCGAGGCGCATGGAGTCCGGCAGATATTTGTCCGATGAGATCAGTCAGACTGCCTCGGCAATCGGGGAGGCCGGTCTGGACCCCTAGCGCTTTGCCCCTGGTGTGAGGTGCGAGCGAAGCTGCACGATGACACATGGACCGTCCTCGTCCTTAAACACGAGTGCAGGTGCGCTTGGAACGGACGGCTTGCCGCTGCGCCAGTCAACAGGTGCAACCATTCCATCTGCTTGCTAGAGTGAATGGGATGCGTACTGAACTCGATCATCTGCCTCCCCAGAAACAGCGCGAGCTGGAACGCGTGGTGCAGTTGATTTTCGAGGAGTTCGACGATGCTTTTGTTCTGTCGAAGCACGAGTGGAAAAAGGCCGGGCGTATCCTCAAGGTCATTCTCTACGGCAGCTATGCGCGCGGCACTTGGGTCGACGAGCCGCACACCGCAAAGGGCTATCAGTCGGATTACGATCTGCTGATTATCGTCAACGACAAGCGGCTCACTGACCGGGTCAAATACTGGGCCAAGCTCGATGACCGACTGATGCGCGAGTATGGGGTCACAAAGACGCTTCACACTCCGGTGAATTTCATCGTCCACACCTTGCAGGAGGTGAATGATGGGCTGGCGCACGGGCGCTATTTCTTCATGGATGTCGCGAAAGACGGGATCGCGCTCTATCAGTCCGACGATAACGAACTGCATACGCCCAAGCCGAAAACGCCCGAGCAGGCGCTGGCGATGGCGCAAGAGTATTTCGACGAGTGGTTTCCGAGTGCCAGCCGCTTCAAAAAAGCGGCGGAGTTCCTCGTCGATGATGGCGGTCTACGCGAAGCTGCATTCAATATGCATCAGGCTTGCGAGCGCCTGTACCATTCTGTTCTTTTGGTTTGCACCTTCTACACACCACACGTCCATAATCTCGGTTTTTTACGTACCCAGGCCGAGCGGATTGACCCTCGGCTGACTTATGTCTGGCCGCGTGAAACACGGCGGGATCGCGCACGGTTCGAGAAACTCAAGGAAGCATACGTTAAGGCGCGTTACTCGAAGCATTACCGTATCACCAAAGATGAACTCGATTGGCTCGGAGAACAGGTCGAGGAGCTCGGGAGGGTCGTGCATGAGGTATGCTCGGAGCGGCTCGACGCGTTGCGAAATCAGGCCAGTTGAATTCGCTGCGAAATAGGTCTGTGTGCCGTCTTGTACGAAGTCAGCATTGCGCCCTAATATTGGTCGCTCACCCTTCAATTCAAGCGTCCCGAAACCTGCCGTCCGTTAAGGTAGTCGGATCTGGACCGCTTTGTGGCCGGGGCTACCGACTGGTAGCGTTTGCCCGCGTCAAACGGAGCCCGCCCGCCTTTTCACGTTGATCGTTAATCGTTAATCGGAGGAAGCAGAATTCGACGTCAGTTCCCGGTGTCTGCCGGGCGCAAGCCCCAGAAGTCTGCGATATGACGAGTCGATGATATGCCGACTTCAAGCATATACTTGCCTTCCTGGCCCAGGCCCTGGTCTCCCGCCGCGCTTATCGGAGTGCCGTGGCCCATCCGCTCGATGATATATTCCTCGATCACCTCGCGACCGCCCGGCTCGCACCAGACCTGCCGGGGAATGCCATCGATCTTCTCGATCCGGGTCGGGGGCCCTTCGACCTTGTGAATCTTCTGCCACTGCCGGACGATGGAACCGGCGTTGGAACTGTCAACGGTCGTATCGCTGCTGCCATGCCAGACCGAGATTGTCGGCCAGCGCCCGGCGAATTTCGAAGCACCGCGCACCAGCGCGTTGAGCTTGCGGTCGGACGGGCCGCCATAACCCTTCATGCGAAAGATCGCCTGCATCACGGTACGTGCGCTGCAGTAGGGCAGACCGGCGATGATCGCGCCTCCCGCGAACACCTCCGGATAGGTCGCCAGCATGACAGACGTCATGGCACCACCCGAAGACAGGCCCGTGATGAAGACGCGCGCCGGATCAATGGCATGGTCATCGACGACCTGCCCGATCATCTGACGAATTGAGAGCGGTTCACCGCCGCCACGGTGGCTGTCGCCAGTCTTGAACCAGTTGAAGCTGCCAATCGCGTTATTGGTCCGTCGCTGGCTCGGAAACAGGAGCGCTACGCCGCATTCATCCGCCAGAGCAGACCAGCCTGATCCGGCATCGTAGCTCTCCGCCGATTGGGTGCTGCCATGCAGGACAACGACCAGCGGGCCGTTCTTTGAGAAGTTCTTCGGAATATACGTATCCGCGCGGAGCGAACCGGGGTCGGTTCCGAATCTTTTCATGACGGTCAGGCGATCGAGGGTAGGTGAAAATATCGTCATACGGACTCCATTGGCGAGAGCCCGGCATTGGCTACCAACATCAAAACATACCGGCCCGACAATCGGTTCCGCCCGGGACTATGATGAGACCCTGGCTTTGTCTGGCCAGATTCAAGTGCCGCGCGCGCCATAGCAAGCGATTCCTGGTCCGCACCTGGAGCTGAAGACAGCGACTTCGGTGTTCGAGGGCAAGCCAATCCTTGGGGTATTGGGGACAAGGGCGTATGGTGCCTGCAGTTTAGGAAAAAAATGGCAGATATAACGGCAAAATCGAACGTTCAAAAAGAAGGCGAAGCAAGGGTCGATGCGTTCCGCCAGGATCTCGGTCCTTTCGTCGTGGCAGCCGAAAAGACCCGTATGCCGATGGTTTTCACTGACGAAGAACCCGATCACTCCATCATTTTCGCAAACGACGCTTTTCTGGCGCTCACGGGATACGTGCGTGAGGAGGTGCTCGCCAAAAGCTTCCAGTCGCTGCTCGCTGAGGGTGTCGATGCGGAAACTATGCCGATTATCGATGCAGCGTTTCGTGTTGAATGCGAGAACGATCCCGAGATCCTTTACAAACGCAAGGATGGTAGCGAATTCTGGGCCAAGATGTTCGTCAGCCCGGTTTGCGAAGAGGACGGCACGGTCGTTCAGCAGTTCGTTTCGTTTGTCGATCAAACCAAGCATCAGCAAGACAATGCACAGTGCAAAATGCTGATCGACGAGCTTAACCACCGAGTGAAAAACACTCTGGCAACGGTCCAGTCAATCGTCACCCAGGCACTGCGCCGTCCAGCCGAGCCAGCCGCGATCCGGCAGGCAATCGAGTCGCGGCTCATGGCCTTATCACGGTCCCACGACCTGCTCACGAGCGGCAATTGGGAGGGCGCGGGCCTGCACGACCTGGTCGACACTGCTCTGCATCCATTCAAGGTTGTCGCCGGCCACGCCGAGCGTTTTACGATTGTGGGCGACAATGTGCACTTATCACCCAGGACCACGCTTTCACTGGCGATTGCCTTTCACGAGCTTGCCACCAACGCTGTGAAATATGGCGCCTTCTCGAACGACGCGGGCACAATTCGGATCGACTGGACGGTGGTCGAGGAAGAATCCGGAAACCGGGTTCTTATTCATTGGCTGGAGCGCGACGGACCCAAGGTAACGCAGCCGATGGGAAAAGGGTTCGGATCCTGGGTTCTCGAGCGCGGAATAGCGCACGAACTTGGAGGAAAAGTAACGCTCGAATATTTGACCGACGGCGTCGCCTGCACGATCGACATCCCCATCTCCGCGGAGTTGGCCGAATGACCGGGCTTCTCACTGGCTGCCGGATATTGGTCGTCGAGGACGAAATGCTCGTCCTGATGAATGTCGAGATGGTGCTTGAGGATCTTGGATGCACTGCAATCTCAGCCGCGGGCAGCGTCGCGGAAGGGCTCTCGCTGCTCGCACAACAGGGCTTCGATGCGGCGATAATCGACGTCAACCTTGGCGAACAAAAAAGCTACCCGGTTGCCGACAAATTGACGGAACGCGGCATTCCGTTTGCGTTCTCGACCGGAAATGGCGACCACGGTGATCGCTCCGACCTTGACGATCGGCCAGTGCTTAAAAAACCTTATTTAACCGAAGATCTGGTTGCAGTGTTTGAGCAACTGATAGCAGGCATGCCTGTGCCGACCGCAGCATAACGGTCCTAAAGTGAAGAGCTAAGGTTCATCTCGCAAACGTCTGCTATGCCTACTCGGCACCCCACACCAGACCTTCAGCTTCCGGCCCAGCTGCAGCCAGGCAGCTGTGCCCCCCAATTGTAGTCGTTCAGCGGCGTGGTTGCACAAGCTGCAAAAGCACATTGCGGATAGAGGCTGTTTACGACGGCGAGGGGAGCCTGACTCTCAGCAAATCCGCTGCGTTGCAGGCCTATTTTGACGACTGCCACCGATTTCTCCCCTGCTCGGCGGCGCGGTGAGCTCGTAGAGGTGTGTGGACCTCGCATATGGCAGGCGGAGCATTCCGGCCTGCGGTCACTGCGTCCAACACTGCCTTCGGCGGCGCGCGGTCTAGAATGTTTTGGCCGCAATTGCGTATCTCGAACGCACGCCTGATGCCGAGAAACGGCAATTTCAGATCGCGAGGGCGACAACACTCGCCATACCGCCTCTCGGACCCACAGCTGCATTGCTCGTCGGGCTTGAACTGAACCAGTCGGTAGTAGGGGTCACATCTGCCAGCTTCGTCGGGCATTGCGTATTGGCGTCCAGCCCAGCGATCAAACGCCGCTAAGTGCAGATGCCGGAGCGTCCAAACGCTGTAGAGGTCGAGCAGGGTCCGAAGGTCACCGCCTGGCGCCCAAGCTTTGTCAAATTTGGAGTGGTATGCGCAAACTGAGCCATCGCCCATGTTGGTGTGTCGAGGCCCGATCCATTCGACTTGACCAGCTTGTTCCCAGAACGCCCATCCTCGCGGCTCAACGTCGGGAATATCGGGTAGGGCAATAAGGAATATGGCTTCCCGCGCTAGTTTGTCCAAGATGCGGCTTCGCGCGAGAAGCCATACCCCGTCCTCGTCGGGGAGGAGAGATGTACCGCGGTATGCCCGCTGCACATCCTCTAGTTGCCGGGCGTAATTGCCGGCGAGGCCGACGACCCGTGGTTCGGCACCGGACGGCCGTAATCGACCGGACGGCCCTTGCCGTCGGGCGGACCCTTGCCGTGACCGGGCTGCGGGTCTTCTCGTTCCTTGTCGTTGCTCATCGCTTTTCTCCTGGACTGCCGCTAAAGCGGGACCCGGATCGAGGATCACAATGCCCCCGTCTTTCACCCGAACGGGCTGACGCGCGTCCAAACCTTCGCCAATCCGTCGCAACTCAGACCTTGCATCGCCGCTCAACAACACTTCCATTTTGCCTATCGATGTGCGAATCTGTGTCACCAGCACGGATGATGCATTTCGGGAGGGGGTGTGTCAACGCGTGCTGATCGCACAATCGGATGAAAATGAACAATTTTGAGGAAAAGCTCGTCAGTGCGGTCCGCGCCAAGCGCGACCGCGAAGGACTCAGCATCAGAGCGTTGTCGGGAATCGTTGGGATCAGCTTCTCGACCCTAGCACGCATCGAGCGTGGGGAAGGCGCGCCTGACAACAACTCTAAGATTAGGTTGCTAGAGTGGCTTGGTCCCGACGCTGAGGAACATCAGCTCGGCTTCGACGGCGTGGCGTTCGTACATTTCCGGGCGGGAAAGAACGCTTCCTCAGGAACAGTCCAAACGCTGTTGGAGGCCGCAATATGCCTTCGACAGCACTATGCCGATGGTGACACTTCGGAACCAAGCAATCCGACGACTGACGGTGATGCAGTCCCGATGTCGAAGGAGGAGCTTGAGGAGACCGCCGAGAATTTCCGCAGAGACCTGGGGCTCGGCAAGAACGACCCCTTGGATCCGTTCCACCTCATCGTCGCACCTGTCACAGTCGAGCGGCTGCAATCGTCAACTTGCCTCGATGCCAAGACTCGCAAGACGCTGGCCGGACCAGCTTGCAATGAATGGTCGGCCATGAGCGTGCCCCTTAACGCGGCTCAGGACCGGTGGGTGGTATTTTTGAATGACCGCCATACGCTGGAGAGACAGCGCGTGACGCTGCTGGAAGAGTATTGGCACATACTGTCGGGCCATAAGCTCACGAAGATCGCGAAAATCGCGGGCTCATTCGGTCGTACATATGACAGCTCCGAAGAGCACGACGCGTATTTTCTAGCGTCAGCCACGCTCCTTCCACGAGAAGCTGTTAAGCACATGGTGGGACAAGGCAAAAGTGCCGCAGAAATCGCGGCTTTCTATGGGACCTCGCCGGATTTGGTCGAATATCGAATTAAGAGGCTTGGCCTTTGGCGAGAGCATGTCGGGACCAAGGTAAGTTTAAGGTCATCTTAGCATCTCGCAGTCGACGCATCAGTGGGGTTCCCGCTTGTTGTCAGCCATGATCGGCGCGTGACATCCTTTTCCAGCACGTTGGTTACAAAGGGATTCTTAAGTGAGCCTCGAATCTCGCTTCCTCAACGCGACTGTCCGCGGTCTCTCCTAGCCGCTGCGGACCGGACGGGTCGCTTTCGGCCCAAACAGAGGCTATTTCCGCGACCGCTAGCCTATTGTGAAAGCTTTCAGCCGGTTGCCTTCGGCAAAGCGCTGCATACTCGCTCCCGCTGACTTTGGCATCCGGTGATCCGGCACGCAGGACTGCCGTTTCCGTCCTTTTGTACGCTGGCTTTTCGGTTTCGAATCTTCCTGTTGTCTAACGGCAATCTGATGTCTCTTTGATCCGCCTCGAAAGCGCAGCCGGTGGTCGGCTGTCGAAGCCTGAGGCAGTCCATGAGCGTCATTTCCATCCGGTCGGAAGCATTCTCGCGCGGCGCGCGCATGCTGCGCACTGCGCTCGGCGCGCAGATTGCGAGCTGGCTCGAGGAGCCCGACGTGATCGAGGTCATGCTCAACCCGGACGGGCGTCTCTGGGTCGATC
>JBBSOT010000136.1:0-11354 GCA_038259455.1 Hyphomicrobiales bacterium
CCGGACGAATCCGGGCGGATCACGCTGCGACCCCGGCTGGAAGCCGCTGAATGAACGACGCTTCGGCCCTATTCCTTGGCGAGGTGATGCATGAGCGCCTGAGGCCGCGCCGGCACAGGCTGCGCTACAAGGTCTTCTCGCTGCTGCTCGATCTGGACTGGTTGAAGGCGAGAAGCGAGGCATCGTGGGTGCTCGGCTACAACCGGGCTGCCTTGCTGAGCTTTTGGGACCGCGATCATGGCGACGGCAGCGCTGACGGGCTGCGCGACTGGATCGAGGCGCGGCTGCACGAAACAGGATGGTCGGACACCGAGGGCATGAGCATCAGGGTGCTGTGCTATCCACGCATCCTCGGCTATGTATTCAATCCGCTGACCGTCTATTTCTGCCATGCAGCCGACGGCACGCTGAAGGTCATTCTCTACGAGGTCTGCAACACGTTCGGCGAGCGCCATACCTATGTCATTCCGGTCGAGCCGGGATCGGCCGGGGCGGTGCGGCAGGAATGCGCCAAGGAGCTTTACGTCTCTCCCTTCATGCCGATGGCGTGCTTCTATCGCTTCCACATCGAGCCGCCGGCAGAAAAAGTGCTGGTGCGCATCGACGAGTCGGATGAGGAAGGCCTGCTTCTGGTCGCGGCCTTTTCGGGAAAGCGCGAGCCGCTCAGCGATCGCACCTTGTTGCTGGCGCTGCTGCGCTACCCGCTGATGACGCTCAAGGTGACAGCCGGCATTCACTGGGAGGCGCTCCGGATCTGGTGGAAAGGGATCCCGTTTCACCGGCATCAGGCAGTCGCAAACCGAACGGCGACGACAATCGTCGGCAGGCCGGCTCCCGCACACGAAGAACGCTGAGCCAATTGTTCGCAGCGATCAGTTGCGAACCATCCGACGCGTCAATGCAAAGCAAAGCCTGGCGGGCAGGATCGCGAGCAGCTTCAGCGAAAGCACCATCTTCCACGGAAAGGCTACTTCGAAGCGCTGCGATTTGAGACCTTTCATGATGTGATCAACCGCCTCGTCGGTTGGGATCAGGAACGGCATCGGAAAGTCATTCTGCTTCGTCAGCGGCGTGTCGACGAAGCCCGGATTGATCAGGCTAAGCTTCACATTGGCGGCGGACAATTCCGGATAAAGCGCCTCGCACATGTTGATGAGGGCGGCCTTGGTGGCACCATAGGCTGAGGCCCCCGGCAGGCCGACATAGCCGACGACAGAAGACACCACCGCGACATGACCGGCACGGCGCGCCAGCATCCCCGGCATCAGCCCTGCCAGGCAGTGGACGGTGCCCATGAGGTTGACGTCGACCGTTCTGCGGAACGCGTCAGCGTCGAACCCGGCGGCGGAGTCACGGCGATAGATGCCGGCGTTCAGAACGGCGAAATCAAGCGGCCCGAGAGAAGCCTCGATGCGCGCAACCGTATGCTGCGTGGCGTCTGCGTCGGCAACGTCGAGCGGGAAGGCGTGAATGTGGCCCGGCGCTTCGGCGGCGAGAGCGTCGAGGTCGGACGCGGTGCGGGCGCTTGCCGCTACGGTCCAGCCGTCGCCGGCCAGGCGCAACGCAAGCGCACGGCCGATGCCGGAACTGGCGCCCGTGACCCAGGCCGTGCGACGGCGCGGAGCCAAGGCGGCGGCGGTCGATTGGTCGTTCATGGTCATCTTCGCTCCAGAAGCAGTCTACTTCTGTTACGTCACGCGGCGATGTTTGGTTCAGTGAATGCCGATAAAGTGTTCGGTCGCGCGACGGTAGGCGAGAGCCAGTTCAGCCGAAGTTGCGCCAGGCAAGCACGATGCGCGACAGTGCCGTGTAAAGCGTGAGGGCGGCGAAAGCCCAGGCAATCACGGGGAACCACAGCGGGAACAGGCAGAAGGCGACAAAGACAGCAATCGTCTCGCTGGCCTCGGCAAGACCGGTCGTGAAGAACAGGGATTTCTGGCCGCGTGCGACGGTGATGAGCTTGCGCTTCTCGGCCATCACCGCATAGGCGAGAAAGCTCGACCCGTTGATGTAGAAGGCAAACAGCAGGGCGGCCCCGGCAAGGCCGTTGGCGGCCGGATCGAAGACGACAAAACCTAGTGGAATGGCGCCGTAGAAGACGAAATCGAGAACGATGTCGAGATAGCCGCCGAGATCCGTCCTGCCGTTTATCTTGGCGACTGCACCGTCAAGCCCGTCCCCGAACCGGCTGACGCCGACCAGGAGGAGGCCTAGCCAGAACCAACCGGACGCGATGGCAAAGGCGGCGGCAAGACCGACACAACAGCCGGCGATGGTGATCGTGTTTGCGGTGATGCCGATCTTAGCCGCCCGCGCGGCAGCCACGTCGAGCCAGGGGTCGAGGCGTTTGCGCGCCCAGCCGTCAAGCATTGCCGAGGATCCCGATCTGCATCGTTGCAGTAGAGCGATTCACGGCGGGGTTGGACAGTGTTATTTCGGCCCGGCTTCGAATTGCGCGAGACATGGTTATCCACCGCATGCAAGATGCGGCCAGGGACTGGAATGCCGGAGACGTAAATCATGTACAGCGCCGTTACGCGCAACATCACGGTGACCGTGAAACCGTTCTATCTGGACGACCGGTCCGACCCGGAAGACGGCCGCTATGTGTGGGGCTACCGGGTGACGATCGACAACCAGTCGGACGACACCGTCAAGCTCTTGTCGCGATACTGGAACATTACCGATGGCGGCGGCAGGGTGGAGGAAGTGCGTGGCGAGGGCGTGGTTGGCGAGCAACCCGAACTCGATCCCGGCGACAGCTATCAGTACACGTCGGGTTGCCCGTTGACGACGCCGTCGGGCTTCATGGCCGGGCGCTACACGATGCGCAATGAACGCGGCGAAGAGTTCGAGGTCGAGATCCCGGCATTTTCGCTCGACCTGCCGGGCAAATCACGCACGGTGAACTGAACGGACCGCCGACGCCCATGAACGGCTTTCGCGGAGTCTGCGATCTGGCCTGGGCGCCGGGCGCCACGATCAGCAGGGCGCTTGGATGGCACGGGTTCCTGAAGGTGTCGCCCGAAACCGGCACACGGTTCCGGGCGACGTCAATCAGCTGGCCGGCGAAAACTCCGCCGGGTCGAACTCGTAGGCCTCGGAGCAGAACTCGCAGGCCACCGAAATCACGCCGTCCTCGGTGCTCTCGCTGATCTCCTCGGCGGAGAAGCCCTCGAGAATGCCGCGGATGCGTTCGCGCGAGCACGAGCATTCGTCGGCAACGCGCACCCCTCGGAAGGCCCGCACGCCGTGCTCGTGGAACAGGCGATAGAGCAGCCGCTCGGTTTCGACGGTCGGGTCGGTCAGTTCCGTCGGCTCGATGGTGCCGAGCAGCGCCTGCAATTCCAGCCACGCATTATCAAGCGGCATTTCAGGACCGGTATCACCGTCGCCGCCTGGAAGATCCGGCATGCGCAGACGCTCCGGCGCTTCGGGCAGGAACTGTGCCAGAAGCCCGCCAGCACGCCAGCGCTCCGGTTCGCCAGGGCGAATGACCTTGGCGACCTCGATACGGATTTCGGTCGGAATCTGCTCCGACTGCCTGAAATAGGTACGCGCCGCCTCTTCAAGAGAGTGACCGTCGAGTTGCACGATGCCCTGATAACGCTGCGTGTACTCGCCCTGGTCTATGGTCAGGGCGAGAATGCCGCTGCCAAGCAGGGTTTCAGGCGCCGTTTCGCCGACAGCAGCCAACTCTGCCAGCCGATCGGGATCAAAGCGAGCATAGGCGCGCAGCGAACCGGGTGTGCTGAAGTCGGCAACCAGCATGTCAACGGGGCCATCGGTGCGCGTCTGCAGGATGAACTTGCCGTCGAATTTCAGCGAAGAGCCAAGCAGGGTCGCGACAACGCAGGCCTCGGCAAGAAGCCGCGCCACCGGTTCGGGATAATCATGGCGCTCGAGGATCGCATCGAGCAGCGGCCCGAGCTGGACGATACGGCCCCGCGCATCCAGCGGACCGACCTCGAAGGGCACGACGTGGTCGTCACCCGCATAGCCGAATTCGCCGAGTTTTCTTTCGCGGTCAGACAATTCTACAGTTCCCAACATGACACATCTCCGGCGCGCGGCGATGCCGCCACTCAGGAAGCATGCGTCGAGACGCCCATGGTTTTCGGTGATGTGCCCGAGATAGGCATCGCCGGGCTCCTGTTCAAGCGCCGAGGCACCAGGCAAGTACAGCCTTCTGAGCGTGCAGGCGGTTCTCGGCCTCGTCGAAGACCACCGAATGCGGACCGTCGATGACCTCGTCGGTGACTTCCTCGCCGCGATGAGCCGGCAGGCAGTGCATGAACAGCGCATCGGATTTGGCGTGCTTCATCAGTTCGCCATTGACCTGATAGGGCAGGAATACGTTATGCCCGCGCGCGCGATGCTCCTGGCCCATCGAGACCCAGCAATCGGTCATGATGCAGTCGGCCTGATCGGCAGCTTCCTCAGGCGAGCGCATGACGTCGACCGTGCCGCCATTGGCGCGCGACCAGTCAACATATTTTGCTTCCGGCTCGCTGCCTTCCGGCACAGCTATGCGAAGATTGAACGAGAAGCGCGCCGACGCCTCAAGCAATGAATGCACGACATTGTTGCCGTCGCCGATCCAGGAGACGGTCTTGCCGGCGACAGGCCCTCGATGTTCCTCAAAGGTCATGATGTCAGCCATCAACTGACAGGGATGGGTGTCGTCGGTCAGGCCGTTGATGACCGGCACTGAGGCGTGCTCGGTGAGTTCCAGAAGCCGCTCATGGGCCGTTGTCCGGATCATGATGGCGTCGACATAGCGCGACAGCACCTTGGCAGTGTCGGCGATTGTCTCGGAACGGCCAAGTTGCATCTCGGTCCCGGTCAACATGATGGTCTCGCCGCCGAGCTGGCGCATGCCGACATCGAAGGAGACGCGGGTACGTGTCGAGGGCTTGTCGAAGATCATCGCCAGCACCTTGCCATCGAGCGGACGCGAGCGCTGGCCAGCCTTCAGCTGCGACTTTCGCACCGAAGCATCGGAAAGCATGGCGCGCAAGTCTCCGGCGGAAACGGCGGACAGGTCGGTGAAATGGCGGATACCACCGTTCATTCAATTCACTCCAGACAGTCAGTTCGCAGCGGCGACAGACGCGGCCGACACAGCCCTTGCGCCAGCCCGGATGCGGTCCAGCGCGTCGCGGATCTCGTCATCCGACACGACGAGCGGCGGCAGCAGGCGGATCACATTGTCGCCCGCCGGCACGGCAAGCAGCTTGTGCTCGCGCAGCGCTGCGTTGAGGGCCGTGTTAGGTACCCTGCACTTGATGCCAAGCAGCAGGCCGACGCCGCGAATTTCCTCGATCGCGTCCGGATACTCATCGGCGACGGAAGCCAGACCCTGCTTCATGAGAAGCGACTTGCGCGTCACCTCGTCGAGGAAGCCATCCTCAAGCACCACGTCGAGCACGGCGTTGCCGACAGCCATGGCAAGCGGATTGCCGCCGAACGTTGTGCCGTGGACACCGGCGGTCATGCCGATTGCGGCCTCATCGGTGGCCAGGCAGGCGCCCATGGGAAAGCCGCCGCCAATGCCCTTGGCAATCGCCATGATGTCGGGCTCGATCCCGGACCATTCATAGGCGAACAGCTTGCCGGTGCGGCCAACGCCACATTGGACTTCATCGAAGATCAGCATCAGATCGTGCTTGTCGCAAAGTGCCCGCAGCCGCTTCAGTGACTCGGCAGGGAACGTTCGAACGCCGCCCTCGCCCTGTACAGGCTCAAGCAGGATTGCTGCCGTTTCCGGCGTGATCGCCTTTTCGGCGGCATCGATGTCGCCGAACGGAACCTGGTCGAAGCCATCGACCTTGGGACCGAAACCCTCGATATATTTCTGCTGCCCGCCAGCAGCGATGGTTGCCAAGGTGCGGCCGTGGAAAGCACCTTCGAAGGTGATGGTGCGGAAGCGCTCAGGCTTGCCATTTGCATAGTGGTAGCGGCGCGCCGTCTTGATGGCGGCTTCGAGCGCCTCGGCCCCGGAATTGGTGAAGAACACCTTGTCGGCAAAGGTGGACGCGACAAGCCGCTCGCCGAGGCGGCGCTGGCCGGGAATCTCGTAGAGATTGGAAACATGCCACAGCCTGGCGGCCTGTTCGGTGAGCGCTGCGACGAGATGCGGATGGCTGTGTCCGAGCGAATTGACGGCAATTCCGCCAGCAAAGTCGAGGTAGCGCTGGCCATCTTCCGTGACAAGCCAGCATCCCTCGCCACGATCAAAAGACAGGGGTACTCGCGCAAAAGTCTCGTAAAGCGCCGAACCGCTCATTACATACGTCTCCGGAAGCCGGTATTCGGGAGAATTTCAAGCCGCAACGCGGCCCGCAAGTCCCGGTAGGCCAAAATCAAAAAAGCCGCCCAAACGGCGGCCGACCCGGTCATATTGGGGGTTTTGGACATGAAGTCAACGAAAAGGTCGCGCAGTGTAAAGGCAGCGCTTCCCCATACCCGATGCACTGCAACCGACAGGCAGGCAAGTTGGGGAAAACCGAAAAAACAGATCGGTGTTGCACTTGGGACTCTTGTCACTGAGTCGCCCGATGGAGTAGCTTGAAGCCAAGAAAAAGACTATATCTCGTGCGGCGGACCTAATCAGCAGCGTATATGTAGTACAGACCCGGCGTCGCCGGGGCGCTGACGGATTCCGATTCCGCACACCGAAAGGAGTGTGCCACCATGAACTGGACCGACGAACGCGTCGAGCTGTTGAAGAAGCTCTGGTCCGAAGGGCTGAGTGCCAGCCAGATCGCCGCCCAGCTTGGATCGGTTACCCGCAACGCAGTCATCGGCAAGGTGCATAGGCTCAAGCTTTCCAGCCGTGGCCGCTCGACCGCTGCGCCGGCACGGCAGAAAAAGACTGTGATGGGCGCCACCGCATCCAAGACCGTCAGCCGGTCGGCCGGCGTGACCCGCACGATGACGACATCCATCGGCTCCAACGCCCTGCAGGCTCAATTCGACACAGACCCGGTGGTTCGCTATCAGGCGCGGCCGAGCGAGAATGTCGTGGTGCCGATCTCGCGCCACCTGCAGCTCGTTCAGCTCTCCGAAAACACCTGCAAATGGCCGAACGGCGATCCGCTTACCGAGGATTTCAGCTTCTGCGGCAACGAGGCAGGCGATAGCGGCCCCTATTGCGGCTACCACGCCAAGATTGCTTTCCAGCCTGCGTCCGAGCGGCGTCGCAGCCGCTAGAGTCAGTCCCCGGGGTTCGATAGCCAAATCCAGCGGGTTTCAGCTTCATCGCCAGTAGAGAACCGAACAGGCGATGAAGATGATGCTCAGCACCGCCGCATAACCACAGGTGAGCTTCAGTTCGGGAATGTCGGGGAAGTTGGCCGGCGACTTATGACAGTTCGCGGTCGAATTGAACCGTTTGGGGTTGAAGCAGAAACTCACCTGCAGCGCGGGACAGGAGCCGAGCCGCCGTAAGACCCCGCCCGACCGGGGTCTTTCTTGAGTCAGGCCCCTAAGCCGAAGTCCCGCCCTTCAGGATGACATTGTGGCTCTTGTCTTCCTTGGGCCGGTCTGGCGGCATCTGCTCGCCGGTGACGACATAGTAGATGGTCTCGGCGATGTTGGTGGCGTGGTCGCCGATGCGTTCGATGTTCTTGGCGCAGAAGAGCAGGTGCGTGCAGGGCGTGATGTTGCGCGGATCCTCCATCATGTAGGTCAGCAGCTCGCGAAACAGCGAGGTGTACATGGCGTCAATCTGGTCGTCGCGGTCACGCATGAAGCCGAGACGCTCGACGCTGCGCGACGCATAGACATCGAGAACCTCCTTGAGTTGCGTCAGGGCCAGTTCGGCCAGCGCCTCAAGCCCCCGGAACAGGCTGAGCGGCTGGCGCGCCTCAGTGACGGCGACGACCCGCTTGGCAATGTTCTTTCCAAGATCGCCGACCCGCTCAAGGTCCGCGGAAATGCGGATGGTACCGATGATCTCGCGCAGATCGCCTGCCATTGGCTGGCGCTTGGCGATCAGGACTATGGACTTGTCGTCGATCTCGCGCTGCGTTTCGTCGAGAAAGGCGTCGTCGTCGATGACCTTTCGCGCCAGGCCGGCATCTGCGTTGACGAGCGCCGCCATTGCCTGGTCGACCATGCGTTCGGCATGACCGCCCATCGCCGCGATGCGGTTGGACAGATATTTCAGTTCCTCGTCGAAAGAGCGGACGATATGGGTATTCATGGCAATTCCAGCTCGATTAGGGCGATTCGCGCGTCACGGCGCACCAATCATCCCTGATAGGCGACCCAGATGACAGAAAAAAGAACCCGGCTAACCAGCCGCATGTGCCGAAGCACTATCTGACCGGCAGGTGCACGGTGAAGGCCGCGCCCTCGCCGACCTTGGATTTGATGCTGAGACGGGCATTATGGCGGGTCAGGATGTGCTTGACGATCGACAGACCTAGACCTGTCCCCTTCTGGGCCCGGCTGGTGTCGACATCGACGCGGTAGAAGCGCTCGGTAATACGCGGAATATGCTCTTCGGGAATGCCCGGGCCAAAGTCACGAATGGTGACCTCGACCTCCGGTGCATCGGCGCCGGATTCAATCGAGACCGTGACGCGGCCGCCGGACTGACCGTACTTGCAGGCGTTCTCAAGCAAATTCTCGAACACCTGAAACAGTTCGTCGCGGTCTCCGCGCACCGTAACCGGCTCGGTGCCGAAGTGCTTCTCGATGACGACATCGGACTCCTCGGCCAGCGGACTGAGTGAATCGATGACACTCTGGATGATAAGGCGCAGATCGACGGTCGCGCCGGGCGGCAGATAAGGCTTCATTTCGAGACGAGACAGGGAGAGCAGGTCGTCGATCAGTCGGGCCATGCGCGCGGTCTGGTTCTGCATGATCTGAAGAAAATGATCGCGCGCCGCGGCATCGTTGCGGGCCGGGCCGCGCAATGTCTCGACAAAGCCAGAGATGGAGGCGAGCGGGGTGCGCATCTCGTGGCTGGCATTGGCGATGAAATCAGCGCGCATGCGGTCGATGCGTCGTGCCTCGCTCTGATCCTTGAAGACGATCACGAAGAGGCCAGTGCCACGACCGATGGCGGATGCGGTGACGCGGTACACGCGTTCGATCGGCACGCGCTCGGCATAATCGACGACTTCCGATGCCGCAGCGCCCGAGCGCACCCGCTCGACAAGCACCTGCATTTCCGGCGCCCGGAACTTCATCAGCAGCGACATTCCTGGCTGGATGGCGCCGAAGGCATTGTGGGCGGCCTCGTTGGCGTGAACCGCGCTGCCGCTCGTATCGAAGATGATGAGCGGATCGTTGACCGCCTCGGCAAGATTTTGTGCCGACAGCCCATCGAGGCCATCCTTCACAGCCGATGCCGCGAGATCCGCCTGGCGCTGGCCGCGCGTGCGGCGCGGCGCCAGCGCTGTCACGCAAAGCAGGAACGCAATGACGCCGGCGGTGAACAGGATCGAGCCGCCGCCGACATGGCCAACCGTCAGGACCGCCAAAATCGCAGCAGCAAGCGGCCAGCGGTTCTGGGCCAGACGACCACCCACGAGACTGCCGAAGCGTCGCGCCTGTCGTTCCCCTCTGGTGTCAGTCATCCGTCCTTCCTGCACGCAAGCAGTCCCGGCCTGGCCTGAACTTCGCGCTGGACCGTCCCGGACGCACCCAATAGCATGATTGGACGGACAGGAAAGGTTGGTCTTGTATGAAAAAGAGTGAGCCGAAGGTTTCGAAGCCCGCCGATGCGGAGCCCCTCAAGATCGAGGTCGACGGGGTCATGCGCGAATTCGACATCTACGATCCAAAGTTGCCGGACTGGATTGAAGACAAGACGCTTGAGTCGGACGGCTACCCCTACGACGACAAGATGAAATCCAAGGCCTACGAGAAGCAGCTCAAGAAGCTGCAGATCGAGCTCGTCAAGCTGCAATCCTGGCAACAAGCCACCGGCACAAGAGTGCTGATGCTGTTCGAGGGGCGCGATGCCGCCGGCAAGGGCGGCACCATCGGTGCGATGCGCTACTACATGAACCCGAGAACCACGCGCAACGTGGCACTGACCAAGCCCACCGAAACCGAGCGCGGCCAGTGGTATTATCAGCGCTATATCGCGCACTTTCCGACCGCCGGCGAGTTCGTGACCTTCGACCGCTCGTGGTACAACAGGGCCGGCGTCGAACCGGTGATGGGGTTTTGCACACCCGAGCAGCACCGGCATTTCCTGAAAGAAACGCCGGGCTTCGAGCAGCTGATCGTCGACGAGGGCATCCGCTTCTTCAAGATATGGCTGAATGTCGGCCAGGAAATGCAGCTCAAGCGGTTCCACGACAGGGTGCATAGTCCGCTGACATGCTGGAAGTTCTCGCCGATGGACGTTGCCGGTATCACGAAATGGGACGAGTACACGCAGGCGCGCGACCTGATGCTCAAGAAGACGCATACCAAGCATGCGCCATGGACGGTGGTGAAAACCAACGACAAGCGTCGCGCCAGGATCGAAGTGATCGGCCGGGTGCTCAGAAGCCTCGACTACACGGGACGCGATCTCGATGTGATAGGCGAACCCGACCCCAAGATCATCGGCGACGGGTCAAGACTGTTGTAGCGGCGTTGGCGCGGTCGCCTTGTGTGGCGTCTTTTCCCAATGATGCGGGCTGCTGCGGAGTTGCAAGACCGCACGCCATGCCGCCAGCGAAAGCATCATCCAGTAGACGGGCGTCAGCAGCACGATCTTCCAGAAGGCCTGGCGCTCCGAACGTTCCAGAACCTGCCAGCCGAGCGCCAGGAATGACAGGTAACCGAAGGTCACGCTGACGACATCGACGCCGAGCAACGTGGATTTCCAGAATCCCAGCGGATGCGCGAGAAAGATGTCGAGCATCAGGAACAGGCCCGTCAGGACCAGAAACGGGTGGGCGAGCGCTGACAGGACCATGCCTGCGAACAGGATCTGGGCAATCAGGAACGAGCCAAAGCCGAGATCGCGGACGGCACGCACCGGGTCGCGCATATGGACCAGCCAGGTTTGCATCCAGCCTTTGAACCAGCGCGTTCGCTGGGGCAGCCACGTGGCGAACGATTCGGGCGCGGACTCATAGGTCGGACAGGAAATGGTCTCCGTCCGGTAACCGAACCGCGCCAGCCGCACCCCCAGATCGGCATCCTCGGTGACGTTGTAAGGGTCCCAGCCGCCGACTTTCTCAAGCACGTCACGACGAAAGTGATTGGAAGTTCCGCCAAGCGGCAAGAGCAGGCGCTGGTTGGAAAGCCATGGCAGCAAGCCGCGAAACAGCGCTGCGTACTCGAAGGCAAACATCCTCGGAACGAAACCCGTTTGGCGAATAGACACTTCGAGC
>JBBSOT010000137.1:0-11347 GCA_038259455.1 Hyphomicrobiales bacterium
AAGTCTTGTAGGCCAGCACGTCGTCTGCGGCGCGCTGATGTTGGAGCAAAACGACGAATGGGCGGCCAACAGGCTCCGACGCTTCGCTCGATAAGGGCTTCGCGTCTCGACCTGTTGCTCAACCCGCGCCCCACGACGCAACAGAAATGCTCTGAACCCTGAAAACTGGATCGTTCGAAGTTGGAGTTTCCGCGGTAACATCCCCTGGCTGGGAGGAGCGGAAAGCAATGAAGGCATCGAAATATTCGCACGCGCAAAGGCGTTCATTTTGAAGCAAGGAGCGGACGGGTTTCCCGTCGTGGAGATCTGTCGCCGAGCGGGTATTTGCGCAGATACTACAACGAGGTTCGTCCGCATGGGGCGATCGGGCACAAGGTGCCGATCTCGTTGCTCAATCCCGATGGCGCAACCAGCCCGCCATCGTGAAAAAGCCGGGAAACTCTACCTTCCGGCGGTCCATTGAATGGTAGCGGAGCAGAAACGGCCGAGGCTCTAATCGCACTGGATGACAATTCAGTGGCAGGTCAGTTGGACGATGTGCAGCCATGGGCTCAGCGGAGCGTCCAGCCCCCATCGATGACAAGCGTGTGGCCGGTAACCAGCGATGCCGCCGGAGACACCAGAAAGACCACCGCGCCTGAAACATCCACCGGCTTGCCGATCCTGTGCAGCGCTGCTATCCGCTCTACTGTGTCAGCGAGAAAAGCTTTGTCACTCAGCATTCTATCGGTACCTGGCGTGGCAATGAAAGTCGGTGCGACCGCGTTCACGTTGATCCCGTACTCGCCCCATTCAAGCGCCAAGCATCGGGTCATATGGGATACCGCCGCCTTGGCAATGCAATAGGCCGGTTCTCCCGGCAATGCCACCACGGCGGCTTGCGAGCTAAGATTGACGATGCGTCCACCCTCACCAGCGCCAATCATTACTCGAGCCGCCTTTTGCGAGATGAAGAAGGTCGATCTCACATTCAACGCCATGACAGCGTCGAAATCCGCTAAAGTAACGTCCAATGCCGATGCGTCGACACCACCGCCTGCATTGTTGACCAGAATATCGAGCCGCCCAAGTTCTCTGACGGTTTGGTCAATTGCCTCGCAAGATTGCGCAAGGTCGGTAACATCCATTGCAAGCCTGATCACACGACGACCCTTTTCGGCAATGGCGCTGGCAAGGCCGTCATCGGTTTCCCTGTCTCGAAGCCCAAGCGCCACGTCTGCGCCTGCATCAGCCAGCGCTAACGCGATGGCTCGACCGAGACCTCTGGCTGCGCCGGTCACAAGTGCCACTTGGCCGTTCAGATCGAAACTTGGCACGCTGTCCATTGCCGTCTCACTTTTCCATCTCGCTGCAGTCTGGCGAATACGAATCTGCCCAAAAAAGTCATTCACTCCGATGCATGAGGGAGATCCCCAATCTGACGCCGGTCCAGTCGACATATAACAAACCACATTCATTGGCGCTTCACGCGTCCAACGGCTTCGCGACGCAGAAACTATGTGACATTTCCGTCAGATTAAGATGACACCCTTTACCACATGGGACTTGTCGTGCGACCAAGATGCCACGCTCCCAGGAGCTTCGTCTAGCGTTGCCCTGTGCGTCACCAATTTCGATACGGGGAGCGAACCTCCCAGCGTTGTTTGGATGACGTGTTCGAAGTCGCGCCGTCCGCCCTGAGCACTGAAAACAGTCCTCGGGACACGCCTATGGATTGCAGAGGCCAGAACCGACAATCGCTCGCTTCCAGTGCGAATCATGACAAGCGTTCCGCTGGGCGCGAGATGGTGCGATGCAGTGCAATTTCCCCAATGATCACCTGTCGCATCAAACACAACGTCGAACCCTTCGCGATCGCTCTCCGAGCCTACCGATAGCTCGCTTGTTTCGAACGAAGCTAATCCCAGACCATGCCACGCAAATCGCAGTCGCTTTTCGTCTTTGTCCGCGATTACTACTTCTTGACCAGCAAGACGGGCAAAGAGGGCGGTCCCGAGCCCGATTGGACCGGCGCCAACCACCAAGGCTCGCTTACCAACACCGGCCGACGACCGCATTACTGCACGCGCGCCGACCGCTAGAAAGCCGGCAACGAGCGCGTCGGCGAGCGGTATACCGTTCACGGGGTAGACATTTTCGGCGGGGACCGTAATGCGTTCGCACATTGCGCCGTCGCGATGGATGCCGAGAACTTCGACCGCAACACAGTTTGATTGCGCGCCGCGCTTGCAGTTCGGGCAGTTTCCGCAAGAAATATATGGATTGACAACGACGGGTTGGCCGAGAGCGAGAGACACACCCTTGCCGGCCATCAAAACTGTTCCGGACGCTTCGCGGCCCATAACGCGCGGGTATGTTGAACGCGGCACCAGACCCTCAAACAGACGATAATCGGCACAATTGAGCCCGACGTGACTGACTTCGATCATGACCCAGCCGTCCCGTGGCGGACCAGGCGCGGGATAGTCCTCAAGGCTCAACGCTCCTGGAGAATAACAATTGAGGGCCTTCATTCTGAAACGCATAAGAACCACCATTTGCAAGTGATCGAGAGCAGCCTGTCTATTTGCTGGACTCGGCCCAAAGGTTTATCCCGCTGTCGACAGCAAATCGGTCGATCTCGTTGAGTTCAGACTGGTCGAAATCCAGCCTATCGAGAGCCTTCAAACAGTCTTCGAGTTGTTCTACCCTGCTTGCTCCAATCAGCGCGGACGAAACTCGTTGATCGCGCAGCACCCAAGCAATTGCCATCTGTGCCAGCGACTGCCCACGGCGGCTGGCAATTCCGTTTAGCCCTTTCAACCGATCGACTATTTCGTGACTGAGAAACCCTATTGGTAGGGACTTGTTTGATTTGGCCCGGCTGTCGTTGGGTATGCCGGCAAGGTACTTCTCCGTGAGCAGACCTTGGGCAAGCACCGAGAAGCTGATGCAACCAATGCCATCGCGATCCAACTCGTCCAGCAACCCGTCCTTCTCGATCCAGCGATTTAGCATTGAATGGCTCGGCTGATGGATCAGGCACGGCGTACCGAGGCGACGCAGGATAGCGGCCGCTTCTGACGTTCGTTCGGCATTGTAGGAGGAGACGCCGACATAGAGAGTTTTGCCTTGTCTGATAGCAGCATCCAGAGCTGCCATCGTCTCTTCGAGCGGCGTTTGCGGGTCGTAGCGATGCGAGTAGAAAATATTGACATAGTCGAGCCCCATGCGCTGCAGGCTCTGATCCAGGCTGGCGTGCAGCGACTTTAGGCTTCCCCACTCACCATAAGGACCTGGCCACATCAGGTACCCAGCCTTGGACGATATGATCAACTCGTCGCGGTGGCCGGCGAAATCCTCAACGAGCATCCGTCCGAAAGCCGTTTCGGCTGCTCCCGGCGGAGGGCCGTAGTTGTTAGCGAGGTCGAAGTGGGTGATGCCACGGTCGAAGGCATGGCGGCAGATCGATCTGGCGCGCTCCAGGGACTGATCCTCACCGAAATTTTGCCAGAGTCCGAGTGAGATCGCCGGTAGTTTGAGGCCGCTCCTGCCACAGCGCCGGTAAAGCATATTCTCATAGCGTGTTTTTGCCGGGACGTATGACATCCTTCTCCTCTCCGTTCCCAATGAGTCGACTATCGGACGACGCCTGAACGGCGCCGGCTTAGTTGGTCGAGCGCAACCGCCAGCAGAAGGACGATTCCGCGTGCTGTGTCCTGGTAGAACGTTGGGACGTTCATTAGGCTCATTCCGTTGTTCAGGCTGCCCATCAGCAATGCGCCCACCATTGCTCCGAAAACACGGCCGCGGCCGCCGCTGAGGGCGGTCCCGCCTATGATCGCGGCAGCGATGGCATCGAGTTCGAGGAAGAGCCCTGCGCTGCCGGCAATTGCGCCACTGACCCTGGCGGTTAGGGCGACACCGGTTATACCATATGCCAGGCCGGCGATCATGAAGTTGATGAAGATGACGCGATCGACGTTGATGCCCGACAGCCTTGCCGCTTCCGGATTGCCTCCAATGGCATAGAGCTGCGCACCGAAACGGGTGCGGCGCATGAGAATGTCGGCGGCAATCGCGCAGACAGCGACCAGCACGATGAGGTATGGAATTCCCTTCGACGACGCCAGCCAGATCGCCGCAACCGCAGCCACGCTCGGGAAAAGCAATGCCCGAAGAAGATCGGCGTTGTAGTTCTTGACCACACCTAAACCGACCCCGCGCCTGAGTTCGAATGCGCGCAGCGCACCGAACAGTGAGAGCGTCGCCACGATCACGATGATCGAGGGCAAGGGCGGAAGGAACCCCGTTGCGAGCTGCTTTAGGCTCGAAGGCAGCGGAGCGACCGTCGCGCCGTTGGTCGCAATCATCGAGATGCCGCGGAAATAGAGCATTCCGGCCAGCGTAACGATGAAGGATGAGACCTTCATGCGCGTGACCCACCAGCCCTGCCAAGCGCCCATCAGCAATCCGACGCCGAGGCAGATGAGCACGGCGAGCGCAGGGTCGACATTGTATCTAACCGTCAGTAGCGCGACGATGACGCCGATCAGGGCGACGGCCGACCCGACGGAAAGGTCGAAGTTTCGGGTGACGATCAGCATCACCGCGCTGATTGCGGCCAGAGCGACGATGGAGGTCTGCAATGCAAGAAGGATCAGGTTTCGCTGCGTCAGGAAAGTACCGTTGGTGGTGAAGTAGAAGAATATCCATATGCATGCGAGGACGATGAGCAGCGTCGAGTCACGTAATGATCGGTTGGCCAGCAGCCGGGCGATCGGCGATGGAGCGATCATGGGAGTCGTGCTGATCTCGGAGGAATGGGTCATAGTCGCATTCTCGCTAGATTGAAAATCACACGCCCGCGGCAAGCTTCAGAAGGCGCGCTTCGCTAAGCTGGCCGCCCTCGATCGCACCGGCAAAACGGCCATTGCGCAACACAACGGCGCGATCACAGCAGTGCACGATTTCTTCGGCGTCCGATGAGACCAGGACGATCGCACAACCGGCCTGCGCGAGCTCCGTCCATATTCGACTGATCTCCGCCCTCGCACCGACATCCACACCTCGCGTGGGGTCGATGAGCAACAAGATCCTCGCACCAGCGGCGAGCCAGCGCGCAACCTGAACCTTTTGCTGATTGCCACCGCTAAGCGTTCCGACAAGCACGTCGATGTCGCCGGCCTTGATGCGAAGGCGATCGAACAAGTCGGTGACCTTGCTCCGTGCAGCAGCCGTATCGATAAATCCAAGCTTGCTGAGTTCGGCGAGGTTAGCAAGGATGGAATTGTCGTAGATGGAGTGCTCGCCAGACAAACCGTCGCGCCGGTCCTGCGCGATGAGGCCCATGCCCAGCATCACCGCATCGGAAGGCGAGGCTATCGATACGGGTGCTCCGTCCAGAGACACTTCGCCGGTGACTTTGCCGCGCCAAGCGCCGAACAGCGCCATAGTAGTTTCTATGACCCCCGATCCGAGCAGGCCGAATAGCCCGAGCACCTCGCCGTGGCGCACCTCGATGTCGAGGTGGCTAACGACTTGGCGGCGTCTGGGATCAAAAACGCAAAGGTCACGCGCCGCCAATGCGACGCCTCCGGTTTTGGCGTTGCGAGCAGCAGCGCCGCCGCGTGCGACGCCCGCGCCGATCATCTGATCGACGACCGCATCGCGCGAAGTTTCGGCGGTCACGAAGCTGCCGCTGATGCGCCCATCGCGCATGATGACGATGCGGTTGGAGATATCGAATACTTCGGCTAGCCGATGGGACACAAAAATTATCGCGACACCGCGTGCACTGAGTGCTCGCATCCGCTCGAACAGCCGCATCGTCTCGTGTTCTGTCAGAGCGGCGGTCGGCTCGTCGAGGATCAGAAGACGGGCGTTCTTTGACAGGGCGCGCACGATTAAAACAAGTTGCTGGGCCGCAAGGTCGAGATCGCCGAGCAGGCTCGTCGGGTCGACGTCGACACCAAAACTCCGCAGCGCCGCCGTGGCGCGCGCGCGCCGTACCGGTCGGTCGACCAAGCCATACTTCATGGGTTCATTGTTGAGGAAGAGGCCTTCTTCGACCGTCAAGTCGGGTGCGACGTTCACCTCCTGAGCCAGGATAGCGACACCGGCGGCTTCCGCCTCCGCGACGGAGTGACAGCGTAGCGGCGCGCCGTTGAAATCGATCTCCCCTGAAAAGGTTCCGGAAGGATGGAGGCCGGATAGGACCTGTATTAGCTTCGATGTTCCGGCCCCGTTTTGACCCAGCAGCGCGACAATCTCGCCGGGGGAGATATCGAAATCGACATTGTCTACAGCGACTACACCAGGGAAGACCTTCGTCAGCGAACGCACCTTGAGCAGACTGCAGGAATCTGCCCAAGGCTCACCCGTTGACGTTTCACGCTCGGACGCAATCATTTGCAGGTCGGCTTCTTGTCCGGGACGTTCTTGTAAACCTCGTTGATGTCGAGCCAGTAGTCGTGGCTGCAGACGAAATCGGCCATCCCTGCCTGGTCGACATAGTAGATCGGTGTCTTTATCCACGGCATGTCTCGCACGCCGTTGTTGATGGTGTCCGCCGCCTCGACCGGTTTACACTCGGCCAGCGCGATTGCCACCTTGCCGGCTTCGGCACCCATCTCGTCGGGCGCCGGCCATACGCTACCGTCCATCTTGCCCTCGACGATTGCTTGCATGGCGGCCAGTTCCATGTCCTGGCCGGTGATCGGGATTGACCCTGCCGGCAGGCCAGCACCCTCGACCGCCTGCATCACACCTATCGACTCGCCATCGTAGGAGACCAGGAACGCATGTACCTGGTTGTCAGTCTGCGTCAGCGCGTTCTCGGCGAATGCCTGGGCAGGTTCCGTCTTCCAGCCTGGCGCCAACTGATCCATTACCACGATGATGTCACCCTTGGCGACCGAGGGGTCGATCACGTCGTGATAACCGGCCTGCATGTCGGTGGCGCCGGTCTGTCCCGGATCGCCACCGATCAGCGCGTAGTTGCCCTTGGGAACCTTGGCGAGGATCGCCTTTGCGGCGATCTGGCCGCCCTCGCGGGCGTCGCGGCCGATATAGGCGTTTTGATCCGCACCGGTGATCAGATCGTTGTAAGAGGCGATAGGAATTTTGGCCTCGTTGGCCATCTCGGCAATCTGGGCGGCGACGTTGAAATCGACAGGATTGATGACGATCGCGTCGACACCCTGCGTGATGACGTTCTCGGCCTGACTCACCTGCACCTGAGCGTCATTCTCGGCCGACTGCACGATGACCTCGTAGCCGGCCGCTTCTACCGTCTTCTTGAAGAACGGCATGTCGGCATGGAGATAACGGAACGCCGTCTGCTGCTTCATCATAAAGGCGATCTTCTTGGTCGTGCCAGGCGTACATTGCCCGTCGGTGGCAAGCGCCGGCGCAACCAGTCCGAAAGCAAGGCAGGAAGTGGCGAGCGAAAGGCTCATGGTGTGCATGCGTGGTGATATGGACATGGGAAATTGTCTCCTGTCTGAAGTCGAGGCCCAGCGGTTCACTGCTTTCCTAAATTCACTGTGGCGGCGGGAGCCGACGCTTTGTGATGTTGTTAGAGGCGCCGGGCCGATGGCCCGGCGCCTGGAGGCGGGAGGACGCTGATGATCAGCAGGTCGGCCTTTTGTCCGGAACGTTTTTGTAGACCTCGTCGACGTTCAGCCAGTACTGGTGCTTGCAAACGAAGTCCGGCATCTGCTCCTGACTGACCAAGTAAATCGGGGTCTTCACCCAGGGGATCTTGCCCGCTCCATTGTCGGTGGTCGTGGAAGCGCCGACATCCTTGCACTCGGCCATGGCAACTGCGGCCTTGGCACCTGCAATCGCCATCTCGTCTGGTGCCGGCCACAGGCTACCGAACTGCCTGCCCTCGACGATCGCTTGAGCAGCGGAGAGCTCCATGTCCTGGCCGGTGACCAATATCTTGCCGGGCTCGATATTGGCCGCCTCGATCGCCTGCAGAACGCCAAGCGACATGCCGTCATAAGACACCAGGAAGGCCTGGACGTCGTTGTTGTTGGCAGTCAGAGCATTCTCGGCATTTGCCTGCGCGGGTTCAGTTTTCCAACCCGGAGTGAACTGATCCATCACGATCTTGATGTCACCCTTCTCGACCAGCGGATCGAGGGTCACGTGGTATCCTTCCTGCATCAGCGTCGAGCCTGTCTGGCCGGCATCGCCGCCGATCAGCACGTAGTTGCCCTTTGGAACCTTGGCGACAACAGCTTTGGCAGCTTCGGCACCGCCATCCTTCGGATCGCGGCCGATATAGGCTGCCTGTTGCGCGCCGAGGATCAGGTCGTCGTAGGATGCCAGCGGTATGCCGGCCTTGGTAGCTATCTCGGCAATTCCCGCTGCCACGTTGAAGTCGACCGGCTGAATCACGATGGCGTCGACGCCTTGAGTAATGACGTTCTCCGCCTGTGCGATCTGGTTCTGTGCATCGTTTTCCGCCGATTGCACGATGACCTCGTAACCTGCCGCTTCGGCAGTCTTCTTGAAGAAGGGAATGTCCGCATTCAGGTAACGAAATGCCGTCTGCTGTTTCAGCATGAATGCGATCTTCTTTGTCTTGCCAGGCGTGCAAGCATCCTCGGCGGTAGCCGGGCCGGCCGAAACGACCACCATGCCAATTGAGAGCGACGCAGTGGTGCAAAGCAATGAGCGTCCCAGTTTCATTTTTTCCTCCCGTCGTCGATTTTATGCTTGTTGAAGTGTTATCGTTAACAGTGCATAACATTTCATGTCAAGGAAATAAAATACAGCATTGTCAAGCACTTAATGTTATGTACCAACGAACGTATGTTAACTAACGGAGCTGATCCTAGTGTCGGTAACATTGAAAGACGTAGCGAAACAGGCGGGTGTGTCTGCCATGACTGTCTCGCGAGTGATCAACGGGCGGGAGGGCGTAGACACTGAAACGCAACGCAGGGTCGAAGCAGCAATTGAAGCGCTCGACTATGTTCCCAATCGGATCGCCAGTGGCTTGATTTCACAGAAGACCCAGACGATTGGGTTGATTGTGCCCGATGTCGTAAATCCGTTCTTCTCACCGGTTGTCCGCGGCGCCGAGGCAACAGCACGTAAGGCTGGGTACCGCGTACTCCTGTGCAACAGCGAAGGCGATCTGAGGTTGGAACGCGAGTATGTCGAGGATTTGGTGTCACACCGGGTCGACGGCTTACTGTTGGCGCCAGCAAACGATCGTTCAAGGCATTGCGTTTTTCCGCTTCTCAGACGGAACTTTCCAGTGGTTCTGCTCGACCGTTCTCTGCCAGACCTCGATTGTGACTTGATCATCTCCGACAGCGCATCGGGTGCACGCAAGCTCGTCGAACATCTCATCTCGGTTGGCCATCGCAACATCGCTCACCTTACCGACGCTGATGACACATCAACCGGCCGCGACCGCTTGCGCGGATACCGCGAAGCATTGGAGGGAGCTGGCATCGAGTATCATGAGGACCTGGTGTTGCGCACTACCGTCGACCAGATCGGCGGCTATCGAGCGACACAGCAGATCCTCGCGCACGACCAACTGCCGACCGCCATCTTTACGGTGAACAACATGACTGTTGTTGGTGCGATGCAGGCGCTGCGGGAGCGAGGCATGTCGGTCCCTAAAGACATGGCTCTGGTCTGCTTCGACGATGTCGAGCATCTCGCAGTACTATCGCCGTTCCTGACGGTGATAGATCAGCCCGCAGAAACTTTCGGAAGTTTGGGCGCACAACTGTTGCTGGAGCGAATTTCGGGAAAGGCGGGGCCGCGCAGCCGGCGCATTGTGTTGCAAACGGATCTCATAATCCGTGCCTCATGTGGCTCGAAAACAGGAATACCGCGCCGCGAGTGATATCGGCGTTCTACCTCGCAAATAGTTCCTGGTAGTGCTCGGGAATACGCACCGTAAGCCAGGGTAGACTCCGTCAAAGTCCTGTCAGTGGCTCGAGGAATGCCAAGCTGGCCCAGCGTGCGACGAACCGGCAGATGTGATCGCTCGACGATCCGGATGATCTCAAGCTAATCCGGGGCGGGGTATCTCAAGGATTGTTGCAGGTTTATCACCCGGCTGGTCCTGGCTAGAAACCGTTTAGACTGCCCCGAATCCGTGCGATGCGATAAGCTTGATCATCAGTTCCTTGGCTCCGATACGATGTCGCCTGTGAATCTCGCGCGCGAGCTCTCGATCACCGTTTGCGATGGCTTCGACCAAAGCGCGATGGTCAGCGTTCGACCCATGGGGAGCCGGACGAATATACAGGGTCAATAGACGTGCGCGATGTACCTGATCGGAATAGGTGGATACGATCGTTTCCAGCCGCCGGTTTCCGGCCAGACTGACCAGCTTGCGGTGGAATTGGTCGTCGGCCCGCGCCCATGTCGGGCGGTCGTCGGCAGCGAGGGCCTTCTCCATTGTCTCGATGAAGGCCCTAAGTTCACTGAGGTCTTTTGCAGAGATGCCCTTGTTTGCCACTTGGTAGGCGGCAAGCGATTCCAGCTCGGTCAGGATCGAATAGATCTCTTCCATGTCGGACGGCAAAATGGGCAGTATCCTGACGCCGCGTCGCGGCCTAACCTCGACGAGTCCCTGGCCCTCAAGAATTATGGCGGCTTCACGCACAGGGGTGCGCGACATGCTAAGCATTTCGGCGAGTTCGGTCTCGAGATGGTTCGATCCGGGTGCAAGCTTGTTCGATATGACCATGTCGCGCAGCAACGTCACCGCGCGCTGGGTCTGCGACTGTGGCTTATCAGCCGTTTCGCCGTCTATCAGGGCAAGCTCAATATCGGGCATTCAACTCCCCGTAAGGTCGACCTTTCGACCTTCGTGTGCAGACCGGTAGACTGCCTCCTCAATTTCCATATTGCGGATGTAAGACGCAGCCTCGTTTTCGATCAGCGACCCATGCCGCAGGTGATCGGAGACATGCTTCTGTAACGCAAAGACACAATCACCGCCAAATCTGTCGCGCGAATAATTTCCGCCTACCGTAGTCCATGCCTGGCCGCCGGTGTCGCGGACCGAAACCGTCCCGAAACCATCGAGAGTAATCACGCCCTTCGAGCCTTCGATAAGTAGCTCGCCCATCGTCAGCCGTGTGTTCTCGGCCGGATGGTCCACTAGACGGTTAGCGTCAAAAAGAGCGCGCCTGCCGTCAGCAAAACCATAGATGAAATAGCCGCTGTCCTCTCCGGCAATCACTGGGTTCAACCGTCGTAGATCTGCATAGACGGTATCGGGTTCGCCAAGGAGATAGCGGAAGGTGTCGATCCAGTGCACGGCAGTTTCGTGGACGAGAAACCGCTTCATTTTCTGGAAATAGGGCTGCCGGTCGAGATA
>JBBSOT010000138.1:0-11307 GCA_038259455.1 Hyphomicrobiales bacterium
CTGAACGACAAGGCGCGGGCGCTCAAGGCGCGAAAGGTCGAGCAGCTGGGCCAGCTGGTCACGGCTACCGGCGCCGATACCCTCGATGTGGAAACGCTGGCCGGAGCCCTGCTTGAGGCGCTCTCGGTTGAAGATGCCGTCACCAGGGAGGCGTTGCGCGCGAAGGGCCAGGCCTTCTTTCAACGACGCAGGCGCAAAGGTCAGAGTCTCGTTGACGGCAACGGAGCGGGCGCTGGCCAAAACGGCAGCGGCAACGCGGCGGGCTGAAGCCGGACAACGGCGCAGCGATACAAGGGACTGGGTTGTGCAACGACGCGAACGCACCCGCCACCTGATCGAGCTCGGCGGCCTCGTCCAGAAAGCCGGCCTGGTCGAACTCACCGATGACGATCGCGCCACCATCTATGGCGCCCTGCTCGAGCTGGCCGCAAAGGCGCGCAGAGACGCAATCGGAATGCTGCCAAGCGAAGCTGACCCAGACGTGCTGGCACTGTGGAAACGGCGCGGGCGAAGGGCGTTCGATGCTGAAGGCGCGGGAGCAGATGAAGCGCCAGTTTGAGGGTTCATGCTCCTGCGATTTAGCAGGCAGCGTCAAATCTCACAGGGACACACGGCGCCACCTGTCAGGCGCGCTCTACCAATCTTTCGATTGTTTCCGGCTCGGCCCCGATCAGCGCCAACAGAACGCGGGCTGGAGCATCGGGGTGACTGCGGCTCTGCTCCCAGTCACGAACCGTCCCCACCGGCAGACGGTAGGCACGCGCGAACTGGTCCTGCGTCTTCCCGGTCCGTTTGCGGATCGCCGTCACATCGATGGGGGCGGTCACCTTGGCACGGCCAGGTTCGCCATTGGCATGCGCAATGGCATCGCCAAGTCCCGCCGCGATCTTGTCAAAAGCACTCTTCATGACTTCCTCCTGAGACTGTCCGTCAATGTCTTGGTCAAAGCGGCCAGCGCATTGCGCTCGGCCTTGGTGAGGTTGGTTTTTTCATTCTTGCCGAACACAGTCAGCAGGAACGCTGGAACATCGGTCCCTGCATAATAGGTGATGATCCGATACCCGCCTGATTTGCCGCTACCTGGCCGTGCCACTCGCAGCTTTCGAGCTCCGCCGCAGCCTGGCATGATTTCCCCGGCTTGCGGGTTGGCAGCGATTACGTTCACCACCGCCTGCTGTTCATCAACACTCATGCCCGCATCCTTTGCGGCGGCGAGATAGGCATTGGTTTCGATGACCGATTGCATGATAGAGCTTATACGGGTTACCCGTATCTCGTCAAGAACTGATACGGGCAATCCGTATCAGCTGTCATGACTGCCCCTCGGGTCGTTCGCGGGGCCGGTTCGCCAAGATCGCGTGAAGCTCCACAGAGCCCAAGGAAGCGCGTCAAGTGGGGTACCGGCCGGATCCTGGCTGAAAAGCCCGCCTTGCCCTTCCCTGCCCGTCCAGCTGGCAACAGCATTGCGTTTAAGCACCGCCCTTCCCGCTAGACTTCTTATCCGATAGCCCTTGGCGGCTCTGCCGCCTGTGACGGCGAAGCCGGCGCGACTGTAAAACAAAACAACGCATCGGCCTTTTTAGGCCGATTCCGCATCTCTTTTGACTATGCGAGCTATCGGGCAGAGGTTGCCTTCTGTCGTTAAGAGATTCTGTTAAAATGAATCAGTTAAGTAAGTTAAGGGCGAAAAATAGGGTCTTTTCCTCATACAGGACAGTGGTTTAGCATAATGGCTGGTGTGTGAAACCCCGTGATTCGGTGTGTGAAACCCCGATAGTGCGGTGTGTGAAACCCCGAAGAAAAAGTGTGTGAAACCCCGATAGTAGGTCGGTGAAATCTGCTGCTCAGGCTTAAGTTATCCACAAGCCTGGCTCTGCCTGACTTCGTTGCGGGTTTGGCGGCCTGCTTAAGCCGGTGTGCGAAACCCCGACAGTCGGGTGACGGTGTGTGAAACCCCGATAGTTCAACCCCGGCCTGCAAGCCTATCCATATGCGCGTCCACCTCTTCGGTTCGGCGTCGATCGATATCAGCACGCGCCCGCCGTTCTTCTTCGGCCTGCATCCGTTCTGCGAAGGCCAGGGCCTCGGCCTCGCCGCGCAACTTGAACAAAACCGCTTGGGCTTTGTCGGCTGTTTCCGTCAGCTCCATCGCGTAGTCGGGGAGCTGGTCGGCCTCGATCACCCGGCGCAACATTCGGTTGAACTCTTTGGGTTTGGCGTCGCTGCCGGTCTTTTCGCGAAGCACCTCTACTCGGCACAACCACCCGCCGCGTTGCGAGCCGGCATGCTTGCGGGCGATACGATACAGCGCTCGCTCCAACCCTCCCGACAACAGGAAATAGTCGGGGTGCATGGTGAGAAGGGACTTCTCGTTGACGATCCCCTCATAGACCCAATCTGACAGGGTGAGCGTCATGCCGCGGGGCTGTTCGGTCTCCGCATCGGTGTCGAAGGTCCAGCTATCAAGCCAGTTGAAGCCAGCTTTCTGGCGCCGCTTCGATGCGCGGATAGAGGTGGTGATAGACGTTGTTTGAAGCCGGAGAAGCGCCGCCTGTAGCTCCTGGTAGTCCCTGCCGCCCGTGCTCCGCTTGATGGCCCGCAACAGGTCGTAAGGCGTCGTTGTCAGCGTGCGGGGTAGATCGTTCAAACCCTGTTGCTTCATGCGGTTGAGCGTGGATGCGGCCCAGATCAGAATATCGGCGTCCCAGATCGTTGCCATGCCGTAATCTGGAATCGCCTGCACCCTCACCCAGGCTTCGCCATCCGGGCTGCGGTATTCGATCGGCTTCAATCGCTTCCGCTTTTGCAGCGAGAAGAACGGACGCTCCATAACCTCGCGCTGATCCTTGAGCGGCAGGTCGCCCAGCGCGGGAATGAACAGGTCGAACTCGGGGCTCGGGTCGCGCCGCTTGCTCATCGCGCGAACTTAGTGTGGCCGCGCTTGACCAGATATTGGCGAAGCAGGCGCTCGGTGATGACGGTAAGAGGCTCCCCGCCTTCCTCGACGCTCAGTTGCCGAAGGGCACGGTGCATATCCTCGGGAATGTGGATCAACACTGGCTTCTTACCGGGATGACTGCTGCGCCGCACTGGCGCCGCCATTTGCCGAGCCTCAGAAGGCAGGTCAGAAACGGGAGCCGAAGTCGGCGTGTCGGTCTCGTCATCAAAGATGCCGGCGAGTGCGGAAGGCTTCTTTGCCATTACGCCGCCTCGCTTACTTGCTTAGTCGTAAATCCGCTTAGTCGCTTAGCTTCTGCATAGGCAGCCCGCAGCTCGGCTGCGGCCTTGCTGTCTGGCTCGGTCTCGGCTGCTGTTCGTCCCAGCGGCGTCGCCTTGTAGAAGTCTTTGCGGAAGTGCAGGCGGCTGTCGAACATGGTTACGCCCTTCGAAGTGAAGCCGGCATGGGCCTCCTGCCCTTCCCCGCCCTGGTGCGGAACCTGGGTAAGAATGACGGCGAACGGCGTTTCGGCCTGCTGCACCTGCTTGACGGTCTGGAGCACCGAATGAATGTCGAGCCCGCGCGGGGCAACAGGAATAACGACAAAGTTCGCTTGTTCGGCGGCGAGCATAGCAATGTCTTTTGAGTTCGCTGGCGTGTCGATAATGATGAGGTCGATCTTGCCGCTGTCGCGGCCGCGCGAGATGTGAAGCGGCAGGCCGGCAACGCTGCTGTCCTTTACCAGCACATCATCGTCGTTCCGACGCTCTGACCAGTAGAGCGCCGATCCTTGCCGGTCGTCGGCATCAAGGATCACAACGGATGCTCCTTCGCGCGCTGCTTCAACAGCAAACCCCGTCGCAAGCGTGGTTTTAGATTGCCCACCCTTTTGCGCGATTACAGCCCATACCTGCATAGCCACCGCTCCCTTGAGGGCCAGCACATATAGCTTAGCCGCTTAGTCGTAAAGTAAATTAGTCGCTTAGCCTTCTGCTGTTGGACTGTTTGACAACAAGAGCATATGTTGTTAAATACTCCAGCATGGCTGCGGAGCTTCTGCTAAATGAACGGCATCAGCTCGGGCCTGAAGTGTTTGCAGAGCTTCGGGTCTGGCATGTTCCTCGCCCCGTGCGAGGCTCAGGCCATGATTTCAAATATGCGCTCGCCTATGTCGTCTCTGGGCAATGCGTGCTGCGGTACGACAATGAGGCCGGCAAGGGCGACCATCGGCACATCGGGGCCGTTGAAATGGATTACCATTTCACTACCCCTGCCAGTCTGTTGGCGGATTTCTGGAACGACGTAGAGCAATGGAGGCCTGAATGACCACCGTAACACTGTCCGTAGCCTCGCGTGCCGACGTGATGCAGCGCGCCCTGGCTGCTTTCAATGGCCAAGCCCAAGGTGCCCATATCTCGTTCGCCTCGGTCGAACTGCTTTGGCAAACGCTGACGCGCAAGCGCTGGGAGCTGCTTCATGCGCTGACAGGGCAGGGGGTCATGTCGATCCGCGAAGCTGCGCGTCGGGTCGGCCGAGACGTTAAAGCCGTCCACAGTGATATCTCGGCGCTGGTTAGCGCCGGCGTCATTGAGCGCGCGGAAGGCGGAATCGTCTTTCCCTATGATGCTGTGCACGTCGATTTCATGCTGACCAAGGCGGCTTGAAGCGCTGTCTACGCGCCGTATTGCAGCACCCGCCGCACCTGCGCTGCTGACCACTGCTCCTTGCCGCTGGGCGTCTGCACACCTTGGGCTTGGAGCCCTCTCGCAATCTCCCTCAGGCTCGTCGCACCCTCCGCCTGAATCTGGCGGACGATCGGCAGCACGTCGGCAGTTCTCGCTGCCACCTGGCGGCTGCGGGCAGCCCGCGCCGCTGCCGCCATAGTCGGCGTGGCCGGGGTAGGGGAGGGGTTGCCTAGGCGAACGCCACGGGCCTTTGCGATGGCCAGTGCTGCCCGCGTGCGCTGGCTGATAAGCCCGGCCTCGAGCTCGGCGACGGCTGCGAGCTGCGTGACCATGAACTTGCCGATCGGCCCGGCCGGCACGCTAGGAAGGTCGCAGAACACCACGCCGGCCTCGCCGCTGCCCTCGACCACTGACAACAGGAAACGGGCGTTACGCGCCAGCCTGTCGAGCTTGGCGATTACCAACACGGCTCGCCTGGTGCGACATGCGACAAGGGCTGCCGCCAGTTGGGGCCGATCTGACCGCTTGCCGCTCTCCACCTCCTGGAACTCGGCGACCAGCTCGCCACCGGCCGCCGCGATGTGCGCGGCGACGGCCTGGCGCTGCGCGTCCAGCCCAAACCCTGAACGGCCCTGGCTCTCGGTCGATACCCTGAGATAGCTGACAAATCGGGGCAGGGGATGGGGCATGGCCTCAGCCTATCCCTAGTGTATCATTTCGGCAAACGGTCGTTTGACAGAATGTAACAAACCCAAACGGTGGTTTGAGACTTTGATAGGCGGCGAAGCCCTGCAGACGGGTTGCCGCGACGTAGGCAGAACCGGAACGCCCAGCACCAAGCTATAGCTGAGCGGGCATAGGACAGCCTATCGGAGAATCCAATATCAACAAAATTAAGGCATAGGAAACCCATTCCTAATGTCGATGTCGTAGAATTGTTACGTTGCAATATCGTAAAACTTGTGAGACAATAATAGTCTTGGGGGATCTTGATGATACATAACATAATCCACAAGCGCTTTGACACGAAGAGAGCCTTGAGATTGATAGGTCTCCTTTTGACCGGCGTTTTGGCTGAAACGCCGGCTTCGGCTGCTGTGATCGGAAAAATCACAATGATTGAAGTGTCGTCATCTGGATATGATTTTAGAGTATACGTGGCGAACGCACCACTGGTGTGCACAGGCGGGTCGAACTTCGCATACACTCTACCGACAGAATCGAACTTCAACGCGTATGTGTCGGTACTGCTAACCGCATACACGCTCGGTCGTACTGTCACAATTTACACGTCGCTAGTGAACTCTCAGTGCAAGATAACTGGTGTGAATGTCGGGCAGTAATCCCCTTGCCGCCTCGGCTACCTTTAGCTTGTATTTGCCTAAATACTTGAACTGGTTCACTCTCGGGTGCGGCGGATTGAGAGTAGTCGTGGCCGCGAGGCTCCTAATGGCAGCTATACTATCGGTAATTGCAGCGCCGACGCTTGCTCAGATTTATGGCGTCAGTCCGGCTCAAACTCCCCCACTGTTCCGATCGATCGCGCAGGGCGACGTCGACGCGATCACAGGTCAATTTTCGACCGCGCAGGCTGAGGTGTCGATCGGCAGCGATGGAGGCGCTCGGCTTGGTGTGTCCCGACTCTACAACTCCAGCAATAGACTCGAACAGACCGAGTTAGGCGCGGGTTTCACGTCATCCATGCGAACGTATATTACTTGCGCAGTTTGTCAGGTCACGAACGGCTTCTACGTCTATCCGCAGCTATGGGCCGTTGTCGATGTTGTCGTGGATGGGGCGTCCACCCGGTTTAACCTGAATACCACGACCGGTGTCTATACCAGCGCCACCGGGAATGGCGCTCAGTTGACGTCAAGTGCGCCGAATTCGACCGATCCATCGGTTTTGACATATTATGATCGAGATGGCGGAACGATCATTTTCAACCATGATGATCGATTTGTCTGCGGGGCTGTCGCCACCGCGGGCTCTCAAGGTCGCTATGGGCAGCAGTTCTGCTTCAACGCCCGGTACCGCGAGTACGCGAACGGGGAGTCGCAATGGTACACCTATGAGCGAAACGGAAAATTCGAACGGTTCATCGTTACGGGTAGTCGACTGAAGACGGTCTATAACTCGCGAGGCTACGGACTGAACTTTTTCTATCTCGATCCCACGAGCGGCGACGATTTCGCCAAGTATGTCGACCGCAGCCTGATTGCTCGTATCGAAGCCTATCGCAAGGCATGCAGCTCCACAGCTGCCGTCGTCAATTGCAGCGTTGGCACCCTCGGTTCAACATCGTACACCTACGTCGCGAGGACAACGACGAACAGCGGTAGTACGGTTACCCGGAAGGTGCTCGACACGGCGACCGACGTCCGTGGCGGCGTGGCGACATTCCAATATGACGCCGATCTGCGGCTGATTTCATCGAGAGGCCCGAAGTTTCCTGCCGTCGATAATTTTACCAACGTCTACACGGCCGGCAAAGTCACCCAGCAGACAGGTCCCACCGGGGTCGTCACGACCTATGGCTACAATGCAGCAGATACGACAATTTCCGTGTCAGGCATCGGGCAGATTTTCAAATATGGCTTCACTGCCGGCAAGCTGCAGCCCGACTGGGTTGAGGAATATGGCCGGCGGACGGCGTTCGTTTACGACACGTTCGGGAGGGCCACGCGGGTCACGCCGCCCGAAGGTAGCGCCAGTGCCGGCTATACCGAGACGACGTATGATGCGCGCGGGAACGTCACGGCCACGCTGCGAAAGGCCAAGGCCGGATTTTCGAGCCCGGACATCCTTACTTCGTCGACATATCCTGCCTGCACCGATCTCACGCGGCGCAGCTGCAACAGGCCGAGCAGCACAACCGACGAGCGAGGCAAGGTAACCGACTATAGCTACAGCGATGTTCATGGCGGCGTGCTGGCGGTGCTTGCGCCTGCTGCGGATGCACAATCGACACGGCCCCTGACCCGGTTCACCTACGAAACCCGCTTCCCAACCCCGGGAACGGCCGATCCAGATGGGAACGGGCTCCCGGTCATTACCCCGCCCAATATGAACGTCCTCGTCAAGCAGGAGCGCTGCCAGGTATCGGGAGCGGCGAGCGGATCGACGGATTTCAACGCCAGCTGCGGCAACCCGGCGACCACGCTTTACACCTATACGCCTTCAACTTCCGGAGCGGCCGCCTCGATCGAGCTGCAGAGCATGACGGTCCAGACAGCACCTGCGGATCTGACCACCGCCTATACCTATGACCGGATCGGCAACCGGTTGTCCGTGGACGGGCCAAATGCCGGCACCGCCGACACGACGCTGTTTAAGTTCAACACCGCCCGTCAGCAAACCCAGGTCACCTATCCAACCGTTGATGCTGTCACCCCTGCCATGGACATTGTCTACGATGCCGAGGGGCGGACGCAGTCGATCAGCCGCAGCTTCGGCGCAACCCCGATGACAAGCAGCACTGTCTATGACACGCGTGGCTTGGCGACGAGTTCAACCGGTGCCGACGGGGTGACCACAAACTTCGTCAACGACGAGCTTGGGCGACGCACTGACACCTTTCTGACCGTGGACGGGCAAGAGCGCCGGTCGCGCAACGTTTTCGTTGCTGGGCGACTGACCGAAGTTCGATCAATCCAGGCTGGCGGCAGTGTGCAAAAGACGCTGCTGAGTTACAGCTACACCCCGGATGGCCTGAAGCAGTCCGAGGCCGACGCCAATGGCAACCGGCTGACCTATTGCTACGATGGCTTCGATCGAACAGTCGAAGCCCGTTATCCGGCAAATGCCGTGCCGCCGAGTCTGCCACCGCTCTGCGACGCCACCTACCCGATCGGTGCCGCGTTGCCGGCCGGCGTCACACGCGAGACCTTCGCCTATGATCCCGCCGGAAACACGACGGCGTTCACACGGCGGGACGGCCGCACATTGCAATATGCCTATGATAACCGCGGGCAGCTGACCACGACAACTCTGCCCGACACCAACAGCGTTGCCTATGCCTATGATCTGCTGGGTCGGCGAACGGGCACAACGTCGACGGTCGCCAATACGCCGGCCATTGCGCTCAGCTATGACAACGCCGGGCGGGTCCTGTCGAGCAGCACCGGCGCGCGGTCGCTTGGCTATGGCTATCTGGAGAACCTGCCGAACAGCGGCTCAGCAACTGACCTGACCTGGCCCGATGGATTCAAGGTTCGCTACAGCGCGGACGCACTGGGTCGCGTCGGCAAGATCGAGCGCATCGACGGAACAACGGCAACGCTTGCCACGTTCGCCTATGACCAGCTCTCGCGCCGAACCCAGATCAGCTACGGCAATGGCAACCAGACCCTTTACGGCTATGATGCCCAGTTCCGGCTTGCCTGTTTGGGGCAAGACCTTGCCGGTGGCGGCACAGTCTCATGTGCCTCTGGAGCACCGGACGCGACCGGTAACGATGTGGCATGGCGGATGACCTATAACGAAGCTGGTCAGGTCAAGACGCGCCGCCGCGATAACGACCTGTACGCCTGGCTGAACAACAACGATGGCGACACGCCATACACGCCCAATGGGCTCAACCAGTACAGTGCCATCGCCCAGCGCCAACCTGTCCATGATGCTGCCGGCAACCTCACACAGCTTGGCAACACTGGCTATGGCTATGATGTTGAGAACCGGTTGATCTCGGTGTCGGGGTTTCGGTCGGGAACGCTCGACTATGATGCTTCCGGTCGCCTGAACCGGGTGATCGGCAACGATTCCACGTCGCAGTTTCTCTACGATGGCGACGATCTTGTTGCCGAATACGACGGCGCTGGGACCTTGGTCAGGCGGACAGTCCACGGCCCTGGCGTCGATGAACCGATGGTCGTCTATGAAGGTGCCGGCCGAACCTGGTTGCAGAGCGATCCCCAAGGGTCGGTATCGTCCCGGTCGGATGACAGCGGGAACCTGCTAGCCGCGAACAGCTATGGTCCCTGGGGTGAGCCGGGCCTGAGCCAGTCCGGCAGGTTTGGGTATACGGGGCAGGCCTGGCTGTCGGAGTTCAGGCTCTACCATTACAAGGCGCGTGCCTATGCGCCCCTGCTCGGCCGCTTCCTGCAGCCCGATCCGATCGGAACAGCCGGTGGGATCAATCTGTACGAATATGCCGGCGGCGATCCAATCAACCTCAGTGATCCGGACGGGCTTCAGGCGACAGTCTACGGGCCACCTGCTCCATCACCAATCTGGGATGAGATCCTTGTAAGCGCATATCGCATCGGCCCGAGCGTCGCTCGTGGTGCCGCTGGGGCGGCGGAGTTCGCCGGGGCTCGCCTCTTCGTAATAGGCTCACTCTTTGCAGCCTCACCCGCCGGGTTGGGAAGTACCATATGTCCTGGACCTCGCTGCGGCCTCATGATGGCTGGCAGGACACCTCCACCGCCATCTGCAAATCCAATGGCCGGTGCATCCACACCTGGCGACCCTAACCAAGACCCAGACGATAAAAACAAGGTTCAGTTCGGAAACGATAGCAACCAAGTGTATCATACTTATCGTCATCTTGATGAAAATGGCATAAGCCGGAGCGCAGCAACGCGAAACATACTCGAGGATTTACAGGCAAGAGGTTCTTCAATTCGAATGAACGAGACTATAAGACAGTCAGTAATAGTTGATGGTAGAACAGTAACTTACACTGCGCATAGACTACCAAACGGCGTGATTAACATTGGAAGAATTACCGTTCCATGAACATTAGACGCAAATTGAACGCTGAAGAGCGGGAGTTAATAGTAGGAATGCTCAGACACGCCGGCAGGCTAGACCTACGCCAAAATCTTGAGGAACGGGAAGTAGTTAGTATGGGAGATGGCGGCATGGGAAGTGTGCAATTTCTGGACGCTATATCCATGAGGCAATCTGAACTGGTAAGGGCGAGTGCTACTGATATTGATGGCGTAACGTTAGAAATTGCTTTAAATATAAACTGTGAAAAACTAATATCTGAGCTTGATATATGGAAAGTAGATTTCTCGCGTATTATTAAAATACCAAGCCCAGACAATCTATGTTTTGAGTAGTAATATTATAACTCCTAAAATAGATTTTTTATAGTTGCCAATGAAAAGATTTTATTGTCGCTTTTATGGGATAATTATATGGAAAAACAGGTGCTAATTCAGAAGAAATGGATTATTTTAATATTTTTTCAAATAGCCGTTTCTTTGACGTTACATCAAGATGCTTTTGCCGCTGAAACAGTGGCCTATGGCCTATCAATATGACGCCCTGGGTCGCCTCATTCAGAGCGGCAATTCTGGCAGCATCAACAACGGCCTGAACATTCAATACACCGTCGACGAAGCCGGCAACCGCAAGCGCATCGTTATCACGGGTTCGTCGAACCAAGGCACGCCAACCGAGGGCGTGATCGTTGTTCCGCTCAATGGCTTCACGATCATTCCAATCGGCCAGTAGGGGGCGCAACCCAAGCTGACAGACAATCGCGAAGCGGGTTAATCGACATCCGGTCCCGTCTCGGCCACCGGCACCTTCAACGTACACAGCACGGCCTTGCCAGCCTTTTCGGCGGCCTTCTGACACGCCGCGATGGCGTTCTGGTTCGCCTGCACGATCTGGCGGCCGGCGCTCATCCCCGCCCATGATCCCGGGAACGCCGTCTCGGTAAGGTGCAGC
>JBBSOT010000139.1:0-11252 GCA_038259455.1 Hyphomicrobiales bacterium
AATTGCACCCGCTCGAAGGTCGTGAAGCGGCCGGCGCAGATCGGGCAGACGCGGCGGCGTCTGATCGCCCCGCCATCTTCGGCGGGCCGTGAGTCTTTCACCTGTGTGTCTTCCGACTGGCAGTAGGGACAGCGCATGGAAAGCCTATGAATTGCGATTCTATCGTCGCGAAAGCCTTAGAGCTTTTCGCCGCAAGGTGAAAGCATCGCCGCCCGCACCTCGTCCGTTGTCACCCCAGATAGGGATACATCGGAAACCGCCCGGTCAGCGCCAGCACCTTCTGCTTGACCGCGGCCTCGACGGCGGCATTGCCTTCGTCGGAGTTGGCAGTCTTCAATCCGTCCAGGACCTCGGCGATCAGATTGCCGATTTCGCGGAATTCGGCCTCTCCGAGGCCTCGCGTCGTGCCGGCCGGCGTGCCGAGACGAATGCCCGAAGTGACGAACGGCTTTTCCGGGTCAAACGGAATGCCATTCTTGTTGCAGGTGATGTTGGCACGGCCAAGGGCCGCCTCGGCGCGCTTGCCCGTGGCGTTCTTGGGGCGCAGATCGACCAGCATCAAATGGTTGTCGGTGCCACCCGACACAATGTCGAGCCCGGTGCCCTTGAGGCTGGTGGCGAGGGTCTTGGCATTGTCTGCAACGGCCTTGGCGTAGGCCTTGAATTCGGGCTTCAGCGCTTCCCCAAAGGCCACTGCCTTGGCGGCAATGACATGCATTAGCGGACCGCCCTGCAGTCCGGGAAAGACCGCCGAATTCATCTTCTTGGCGAGCGCCTCGTCATTGGTCAGGATCATGCCGCCACGCGGTCCGCGCAGCGATTTGTGCGTCGTTGTCGTCACGACATGCGCATGCGGCAGTGGCGACGGGTGCACGCCGCCTGCCACGAGGCCTGCAATGTGGGCCATGTCTACCATCAGCCAGGCACCGACGCTGTCGGCGATCTCGCGAAACCGCTTCCAGTCCCAGAGCCGCGAATAGGCCGTGCCGCCGGCCAGGATGAGCTTGGGCCTGGTTTCGTGAGCCTGCTTTTCGATGGCATCCATGTCGAGCAGGTGATCCTCCTCGCGCACGCCGTAGGACACGACGTTGAACCACTTGCCGCTCATGTTGACCGGCGAGCCGTGCGTTAGGTGGCCGCCCGAATTAAGGTCGAGCCCCATGAAGGTGTCGCCGGGCTGCAGCAGGGCCAGAAAGACAGCCTGGTTCATCTGGCTGCCGGAATTTGGCTGCACATTGGCGAAATTGCAGCCAAACAGCTTCTTGGCGCGCTCGATCGCCAGTTCCTCGGCGATATCGACGAATTCGCAGCCGCCATAGTAGCGCTTGCCCGGATAGCCCTCGGCATATTTGTTGGTCATGATCGAGCCTTGCGCCTCCAGCACGGCACGCGACACGATGTTTTCGGAGGCGATCAGCTCGATCTCGTGGCGCTGACGGCCAAGCTCGGAGCGAATGGAGCCGAAGATTTCCGGGTCGGCCTCTTCGAGCGGCGTGCCGAAGAAGGATTCGTACTGCTTGGAGGGGGCTGATGCCATGACAGGTCAATCCTTGCGTGAACAGGCGGTATCGGGATGATGCGCCATTAACACAGTTGTTTTGCGCTCGCCACGCTCGCGGCTGCGAAATGTGTTCGTCGAATTGCGCCATGAGGCGATGCCAAAAGAAAAGCCGCCCGGAGGCGGCCTTCAGTTCAGAGTTAGCTTCCTCGAGGAATGCCTCAGAGCGCTTGAGACATCTGCAGGTCCTCGACCCCGTCCCGGCCATAGATATCGTCGCGGAAATGCGCGACGCCATCGCCGGTCGACCAGGCCGAAATATAGGTGAAGTACACGGGCACTGCCTGCGCCAGTTGCACCGGCGTGCTTTCGCCGCTCTTGATCGTCTCCTCGAAGCGGCGGCGATCCCAGCCGGGCGTGTCGCGCAACAGCCACGTCACAAGGTCGCGAACATTCTGCACGCGCACGCAGCCCGACGAATCGAAACGCATGAGCTTGGAGAAAAGGCTCTGCTGGGGCGTGTCGTGCATGTAGACGTTTTCGGGGCTCGGAAAATTGATCTTGACCGACGACATTGCATTGCCGGCTCCCGGATCCTGGCGGAAGCGGAACTTGGTGGCATCCTCGGTCGACCAGTCGATCGTTGCCGGATCGAGCTCGCCATCAGGCCCCAGGATGCGGATATTGTTGTCCGACAGGTACTGGGGATTCTTGCGCATCAGTGGAATGATGTCCTTGCGGACGATCGACACCGGCGCATTCCAGTAAGGGTTCACGATCACCTCGTTGATCGCCGAATTGAGGATCGGCGTCTGCCTATCGACCTTCCCCACAATCGCCGTATGGCGAAGCGCCACCCGGTCGTTTTCGACCGCCTCGATCTGTGCCGCCGGCACATTGACCATCACATAGCGTTCGCCCAGGAAGCCTGACATCGAGCGAAGTCGCACAAGGTTGGTCTCGAGTTGCCCAAGGCGCACCGGAGCCGAGACATTCATGGCCGCATAGGTGTACTTGCCCAGGACGCCGTCGTCCGGCAGGCCATGGCGTGCCTGAAAGCGCTTCACTGCGGCATCGACATAAGTGTCGAAGGATTCCGAGATACCTGCGGTAGCTGACAGATCGCCCGAGATGATCAGACGCTTGCGCAGCACCACCACGTCCGGATCGACCACGCCCAGTTGCAGCTTCTTTGTTGCCGGCACCATAGGCCAGCCGCCCTGGCCGACGATCTGGGAATATTGCGCGATTGCCTGCTCGACATAGCTGACAGTCTGTGGCGAGAAAATCGGAAGGTTGGATGCAACCTTGTCGTTCTTGTTGGCGCGCGCATCGAACTGGTCGTCCCAGTTGCCGCGCCGCGACGAACTCAAAATATCGCCGATCACATCCTGGGCCCTGGCAGCGCCTGCAATCGTCGTAACAGCCAGCGCACTGGCGGCCGAAAGGAAGAAACGTCGGCTTGCATTCGTCGTCATCAAATCACTCTTCTCACCGTATCGGGTGCCTATGGCCACATGTGACATGACATTAAGGTTGCCATTCTTAACAATTGACCAACCATGCTCGGCACAGGTCGACACAATAGCTAACTCTCGAGCCCACGGGGTCAAGAAGCGCACGGGAAGTGCTCAACCAAGCCGTCGGTTCCCGTTCCCATTTGATTATGGCAGCAGCATGACTTGCGCCACGCACGAAGCAGTGAACGCAAAAAGCCGCGGTCGCGACCCGCGCCGCGACCACGTGAGTTGCCGATGGATGGTAGAGGCAGCGACAGGCCGCTGCCTCTTACCGATCACATGCGATAGGCGATGGTATCGTTCCAGAAGCGGTCCAGACGCTGCAATGCACGGTTCATCTGCTGGAACTCGTCGGTGTTGATGCCGCCGACCTGCTCTATCGAGCCGATATGGCGCTCATAAAGCCCGCCAACGACTTCTGCCACGGCCGTACCCTTCGGCGTCAGGCTGACCCGCACCGAACGACGGTCGATGCGCGAGCGCTGGTGGTTGATGAAGCCAAGGTCGACCAGCTTCTTGAGATTGTAGGATACGTTGGAGCCGAGATAGTAACCGCGAGAGCGGAGCTCGCCCGCCGTCAGTTCGGAATTGCCGATGTTGAACAGCAGCAGTGCCTGGATGGCATTGATGTCGCTGCGGCCGTTGCGGTCGAACTCGTCCTTGATGACGTCAAGCAGGCGGCGGTGCAGCCGCTCGACCAGCTGCAGGGATTCCATGTAGAGCGAACGGATCGCTTCGCGGCGATCGTCGGATACAGTAGCGGCCTTTGCCGCCGGACGCGGGTTGTTCATTGTATTGCCTCTCGTTTGTCGCCCGGTGATTGTTTTTTATTTCTCACCTTGATCGCGACACTATCGAATACAGATAAAATTCGACTTAAACGCCAAGACTAACAAGGGGTTAAGTTGGGGTGGTTTCGAAAGAGGCTTAACGACCGGTCACCTGAGACCGTAAAATTAACCCTATTGTTCCGCCTTGCGCTGCTGCCAGTAAATCAGGCCGCGAAACAGTCCGTAGAACAGGGCGACGACGAGATGGCTGATGACGATCAGCAGCCGATTGCCGTAAAGATCGGGAAACAAGCAGTACATCACGATTTCCGTCAGCGCGCAGATACCCCAGATGACAGGCCCCCAGGAAGACAGCATCCATAGGCCGATGGCTGCGAAGGGAAAAAACACCGCCAGCGTCACCGCCGCTACCTGCCAGTGCAGCGGCATCAGGTCGAAGCGCCAGAGCGGCCCTTCATAAAGGCCAATCAGCCTGACCCAGTAAAGCACGCCGAACAGCAGGCAGTATCCTGCGATGACGCGCTGGAACCAGACGAAGATGACCTCGACGACGGTCGGTCTGATGATGGAGTTACGCTCGGCAAAATCATTCACAGCACGAGGTCTCCTGCCGGAAGCGGCGCGAAATAGGCGTCCACGGCAGCGCGGTCGACCTCATCGAGCCTTGCCGGCTGCCATTGCGGCACAGATCCCTTGTCGATGATGGCGGCGCGTATCCCCTCAAGAAAATCATGACTGGCCAGCATGCGGTTGACGATCCGAAACTCCATGCGCATGCATTCATCCATCGTCAGCGTCGAACCGGTGCTGATCGCCTGGAAGGTCACATGAAGGCTGGTCGGCGATTTGGTTTGCATGGTCGCCAGCGTCTCGGCGACAAACTCATCCGTATCGGCAGCTGCCCTGATGCTTGCGAAAATGTCGTTCAGGGAGCCGAGCGAGAAATGCCGGGCAATTGCGTGAAGTGCCGCAGCGTCCGTCTGGCGCGGCGCGGCGCGGAAAACCTCGCGCAATTCAGTGCCAGGATCGTCGGTCTCGGCGATGTTGTCGAGCAACCCGTCGAGATATTCGGACTGCACCGTATGTGTGGCCAGACCAGACCAGAGCGCATCGCCATATCCGATACGCTTGCCGGTCAGCCCGAGATACATGCCGAAGCAACCACCGAGATCCGGCAAAAGGACACTCGCGCCGACATCGGGAAAGAATCCGATGCCAACCTCAGGCATGGCGAACTGCGCGCGCTCTGTCATCACGCGATGCGAGCCGTGCATCGCTATGCCGACACCGCCGCCCATGACGATGCCATCGATCAGCGCGACATAGGGCTTCCTGTAGCGCGCAATCTGCGCGTTGAGCCGATATTCGTCGGCGAAGAAGTCGATCGGCGGCTGACCGGACTTGATGTCGTTGTAGACAGCAGCAATATCGCCACCGGCACAAAACGCCCTGCCCTCAGCCTTGACAATGACGACCGAGACGGCCGGATCGTCGGACCAGGCATCAAGCGCCCTCGACAGCGCCCGTACCATCTGATGCGTCAGTGCGTTCAGAGACTTCGGGCGGGTCAGCGTGACAACCCCCGCCAATCCGAGCCGCTCGAAACGGATCTGGTCGCCACCGCCAAAGTCCATTCAGACAGAATCCTCTTTCGTCCCGAGCCGGAACAGAACTGCTAAAGCGTGCCGGATGGGTGCGTCAATGCCAATGCGAGCGCGACATCGCCAGATCAGTGCGACAGGATGTTGACCAGCTTGCCGAACGGATCGCGCACAAAGAACCTGCGCACGCCCCAAGGTTCGTAGGTGATCGGATAGGCAATCTCGAACCCGCCGGCCTTGGCGCGATCATAAACGGCTTCGATGTCGTCGACCTCGATCGAAAGATCAGGCACCGCGGTTCCGGAACCGCCTTCGCTGGCAAAGCTTATCTGCGGCGCGGCGGCGCCCTCACCGGCAAACGTCAGGATCCATCCATGATCCATCACCAGCTTCAGGCCCAGAACTTCGCCATAGAAGCGATCCGCCTCATGCGGATTCTCGGCTGCGACGTTGGATACAATGCGTCGAACAGACATCCATCACCCTTCAAAGTCGTTGAAGCTGCAAGGGTAGCCTCTTCATTCCCGCTCGCAAGTCGCTGCCACCGCCAATCGTTGCATTGGTTTTCGCCGGAACCTCATGTAAAAAGCCGCGAGATCCGGAGAAGCCCGATGAACAAGTTCACCCCAGCCAGGCCAACTGCCGCGGGCCGTACTGTCGACGAGATCACCGGTGCGCGCCGTCTTCGCCGCATGCGCAAGGCCGACTGGTCGCGCCGTCTCGTTCAGGAAAACCGGCTTACGGTCGACGATCTGATCTGGCCGATCTTCGTCATCGACGGCGAAAACCGCCGCGAAGAAATCGCCGCCATGCCCGGCGTCTACCGCATGACGATCGACCTCGTCGTCGGTGAAGTCGAGCGCGCCGCACGGCTCGGTGTTCCGGCCGTCGCCACTTTTCCAAACGTCGATCTGGCGCTGCGTGATCAGACCGGCTCGCATATTCTCGACCCCGAAAACGTCATCAACCGCGCCACGCGCGCCATCAAGGCGGCGGTGCCCGAGATGGGCATCATCACCGATTCCGCCCTCGACCCGTTCACCAGCCATGGCCATGACGGGATCTTGCGCGATGGCGTCATCGTCAATGACGAGACTGTCGACCAGATCGCCGCCGCAGCCGTGATCCAGGCGCAAAGCGGTGCCGACATCATCGCGCCATCGGACATGATGGACGGGCGGATCGGCGCCATTCGCGACGCACTCGACGCAAACGGCTTCCAGGACGTGGCGATCATGTCCTATGCGACCAAGTTTGCCTCGGCATTCTACGGTCCCTACCGCGAAGCGGTCGGCACGGCCGGCCTGCTGCTGGGCGACAAGAAGACCTATTATCTCGACAACGCCAATTCCGACGAGGCGGTGCGCGAAGCCGAACAGGATATCATCGAAGGTGCTGACATGCTGATGGTCAAGCCGGGCATGCCCTATCTCGACATCATCCGCCGACTGAAAGACACGTTCTCCATGCCGACCTTTGCCTACCAGGTGTCGGGCGAGTATTCGATGATCATGGCGGCGGCCGCCAATGGCTGGATCGACGGCGACCGGGCAATGATGGAATCCCTGCTCGCCTTCAAGCGGGCCGGCTGTGACGGCATCCTGACCTATTTTGCACCCAGGGTTGCGGAGATCCTGAAGGGGTAAGGGCCCGGAACTGCTCTAAAACTCGACATCGAGTTCGATGATCTCGTCGGGCTCAGCCAGCGCCCCTTCCGTCCATTCTTCCAGCAACTTCCACTTAAAAACAGTCTCGCAATAAGCTCGGTGCGCGGGCTCGAGCTCGATCGCGTAGGTGCGGATCCGGGTGCAGACGGGGGCATACATCGCGTCGGCAACTGTCGGTGACTTGCCGAACAGCCACGGACCGCCGTGCGCCTCAAGGCATTCCGTCCAGATCGCCTTGATACGCTCGATATCGGGCTTGGCACCCGAAAAAATCTTGAAAGCCTTATGCCGCGCCTTCAGGTTCATCGGCAGCGCCGAGCGGAGATTGTAGAAGCCGGAGTGCATTTCTCCCGCGACCGAGCGGCAGTGCGCACGTGCCATGCGGTTCTTCGGAAACAGTCCGGCTTTCGGCTCCAGTTCGGCCAGATACTCGGCAATCGCCAGCGTGTCCCAAACCCTGGCTCCGTCATGGGTCAGCAGGGGCACAAGTACGGATGGTGACAAAAGCAGCAACTCCTGATGGGCGGCAGGGTCGTCGAGATCGATGCGCTGCTCCTCGAAGTCGAGACCCGCCATGCGGCACAGCAACCAGCCGCGCAGGGACCATGACGAGTAGTTCTTCGAGGAAATCGTCAGCGTCGTCTTTGCCATTACAGGTTCGATCTCCGAGCATTGCGTTCGCGACGACAATCCTCTCGCAATGCAGCACGAATTGCACTAGCTTTTTTGCAGCGCGTCATCGCGCAGGGCACAGGAAACCGGATTTGCTCTATCAGGCATACCAGCTGCAGGAAGACATGATTGCGCCGCTGCGCTTCCTTGCAGACAATACCCGATCATCGGCTCTCTCGACGCTCTGGGGCTTCAATGACGGCTTTCGCAGCCGTTTCTTCGCGATGCTCGAGATGGTGGCCCGCTTCAGGCTGACCCATACCAGGCCAGACTTCGCCATCCCTTTCGTCAAGGTCGGCAACCGGGACGTGCCGGTCACGGTCGAGACCGCGCTCGACATGCCGTTCGGCAAGCTTCTGCACTTTGCCAAGGACATCGATTCGGCGCAGCCGAAGGTGCTGGTAGTTGCACCGCTGTCCGGGCATTTCGCCACGCTTCTGCGTGGCACCGTGGAGACGCTGCTTCGGGACCATGACGTCTACATCACCGACTGGACCAATGCCCGAGACGTTCCGCTATCGGAAGGCAATTTCGGCATCGACGACTACGTCGCCTATCTGATCCGCTTCATCGAGGAAATCGGTCCGGGCGCCCATATTCTGGCAGTGTGCCAGCCCTGCGTGCAGGCGCTTGCTGCCGTGGCGGTCATGTCGCAGGACAAGCATCCGGCGACGCCGCGCTCGATGACGCTGATGGCCGGTCCCGTCGACCCGCGCGAAAGCCCGACCGAAGTGAACGAGTTCGCGGTCATGAAGTCGCTGGCGTGGTTCGAGAATTCAGTGATCACGCGGGTTCCGGCGCGCTACGCCGGCGGTGGGCGCCGGGTCTATCCGGGCTTCCTGCAACTCACCGCCTTCATGGCCATGAACATGGATCGCCACAAGAGCGCGCACAAGCGACTCTACGAGCATCTTGCTGCCGGAGAAACCGCCCAGGCCGAGAAGATCAAGACCTTCTACGACGAGTATTTCGCGGTTCTCGACCTGACGGAGGAATTCTACATCGAGACGATCGACCGGATTTTCCAGAAGGCCGAACTGGCGACGGGCCACTACACGTATCGGGGCAACCCCGTCGATCCCTCCCAGATCCGCAACACCGCGCTGCTCACCGTCGAGGGCGGGCGCGACGACATCTGCGCGCTGGGCCAGACCGCTGCCGCGCACGAACTATGCCGCTCGCTGCGCCCGCATCTCAAGCGGCATCATCTGCAGGCCAATGTCGGCCACTACGGCGTCTTCAACGGCAAGCGCTGGCAGCGTGAAATCTATCCGGTCGTGCGCAACATGATCCTCGCCAACGAATAGCCGCCCTGCCCCACCGATGCGACATCCCTGCTCTCGCGCCTGAGGGCCGGCTGGCATAGGGTGGTGCGTCGAGCCGGGAGATGCCATTGTCCGCCCATCGTAGTCTGATCTTTGCTGGGGGGCTTTGCGGGGCCGCAGGTGTCGGGCTGTCGGCTGCGGCTGCGCATTCTGCAGGCGCCAATCTTGGCATCGCCGCGTCGTTCCTGCTCGCCCACGCACCAGTCTTCCTTGCCATCGGCCTGCTCGGCGGCAATCGCGTCCTCCAACTCGCCACCGCCACGCTGCTCGTCGGGGTTCTGCTGTTTTGCGGCGATCTCCTGATGCGCGACTATGCAGGCACGCGTCTTTTCCCGATGGCTGCACCCACCGGCGGAACGATCATGATTCTCGGCTGGCTGGGTATTGCGGCGTCGGCTCTTTGGCCCGGCAGGCCCTAAAGACCCTCATAGGCAGCTCTGAGCGGTGCGATTTCCAGCTTCACCATGCTCATCATCGCCTCGGCGACGCGTCGGGCGCGTGTCCGGTCCTTGTCCTTCATCATCTTGATAAGCCCATCCGGCACGATCTGCCACGAAACGCCATACTTATCCTTCAGCCAACCGCATGCTTCATAGGCTCCATCCTTGCCGAGAGCCTCCCACAGACGGTCGACTTCCGCCTGGTCCTGGCAAGCGACGACGAAGGATACCGAGTGGTTGAAGCTGTCGGGTCCTTGTGCCTCCATCGCCTGGAACTGAACGCCACCCAGGTTGAACTCGACGATCTTCACCGAACCGTGCGGTCCGCTCGGCGACTCTGCCGCCAGCGTCCAAATCCCGTCAAATCCCGATTTCGGGATTACCGAGACATAGAAGCGGACCGCTTCTTCGACGTCCCGGGCGAACCAGAGAAACGGAGACACCTTCGATACGGATGTTGCCATGGCCTTTCCTCCTGTTGCCCAGCCGTCAGGCTGCGGGTTGTTCGCCGGCCGTCGCTGCGGCGACATCCATCCAGAACACTTCCCATATGTGGCCGTCCGGATCCTCGAAGCTGCGGCCATACATGAACCCGAAATCCTGCGTCGGAGTCGGGTCGATGACCACGTTGCCGGCCCTCGCCTTTTCGACGAGCGCATCGACATCGGCGCGGCTGTCGGCAGACAGCGCAATCAGCACTTCGCTGCTTGTTTTCGCATCGACGATCTTCTTGGACGTGAACTGGCGGAACTTGTCGTGGGTCAGCAGCATCGCATAAATGGTCTCGGAAAAGACCATGCAGGATGCCGTTTCGTCGCTGAACTGGGGGTTTTTAACCGCTCCGATCGTCTCATAGAACGACGTCGCGCGCTTGAGGTCGGCGACCGGCAGGTTGACGAAAATCATTTGCGGCATGGCTGTCTCTCCCGTGTTGTCGCCCATAGGACGATCTGGGGCACGACACGCCGACATCAATTCCGATTTTTCCTGCCAGCCGGCAATTTTCAGGGCAGGCCGAGCCGAAATTGGCTGCTTCGAGACCCCCTGCAGAGCCTGCCACAGGGTACTTGCGCACCGGAAGCGCGTGAAACCGGCTTTCACAGACCGGCCTCACCCGAATACGCTTCAGCCCTGACCCATCCGGTTCCAGGCGTCGAGCCCGGCAATCTTGTAGGCCTCAGCCAGCGTCGGATAGTTGAAGGTGTTGTTGACGAAGAAGTCGACCGTTCCGCCGAGATTGATCACCGCCTGGCCGATATGGATCAGCTCGGTGGCGCCCTCCCCGACAATATGCGCGCCCAGCAACCGGCGCGTTTCGAGTGCGAAGATCAGCTTCAGGAAACCCGTATTGACCCCCCATGATATGGCCGCGCGAGGTCTCGCGAAACCGTGCGACGCCCACCTCGTAGGTGATGCCGCTTTCGCGCACCTGCTCCTCGGACTGTCCGACCGTCGAGATCTCCGGCACCGCATAGATGCCGTAGGGAAACGTTTCAGGCGGCGGCGGCAGAGGCACGCCGAAAGCATGGCAGGCCGCGACCCGGCCCTGCTCCATAGAGGTCGAGGCGAGGCTCGGAAAGCCGATCACGTCGCCGGCGGCATAGATATGCGGCACCGTGGTCTGGAAGGTCTGCGGGTCGGCCTTGATGCGCCCGCGCGCGTCGGCCTCGATGCCGACGGTCTCGAGCCCGAGATTGCCGACATTGCCCGACCGCCCGGCAGCGTAGAGAACCATGTC
>JBBSOT010000140.1:0-11209 GCA_038259455.1 Hyphomicrobiales bacterium
AATTTGCGACCTTTGCTTACGGCCGCAGGTATCTTGAGCGTCCCGACCGGATTGCCGTCGATCCGGTGGCCCTCCCGCTGCACGATGCCGGGACCAGTCGGACGTTCCGCACCGAGGAAGGCTTTGCAGTCTTCGGCGGCATCCGCGACGCGGCTCCCGATGGCTGGGGCCAGTATCTCATGTACAAGGCTATGGGCGACCGTTTGCCAAGCGAGATCGACCTCATCCTTGCTTCCGGAGAACACCGCGTAGGCGCGCTCGCATTCGGGCCTACTCCAGACGGGCCGGAGCGCATTACTCCATGGGGCGACGGTCCCGCTCCGGGTGAGGAGTTCACTCTCGCTGAACTCGCCGAGGCGGCAGAACGAGCGCAACACGTCGATGAGCTGGATGAGAACTTGCGCGCGCTCCTGGCCGCAGGTTCTTCGCTGGGCGGCGCGCGTCCGAAGGCGGTAACCCAAATCGGCGAGCAGCCCTGGATCGCGAAGTTCCAGAAGAAGGGCGACAACTTTCCCGAATGCCGCGTGGAGCTGGCAACGATGCGGCTCGCCGCCGAATGCGGCCTCAATGTACCCGCGCTCGATTTTCGGTGCGTGCTCGGCCGCGACATCTATCTGATCGAACGGTTCGACCGCATACCGCATGGTAACTGGATTGAACGGAGGCCGTTTGCGTCGGGGCTGACCATGCTGGGCGCCCATGAAAGCGAGGTGAGCCACTACAGCTACGCTGATCTCGCGGGCGCGATACGTCAGCACGGCACGCAGGTCCGCGCAGACCTCCACGAGCTGTTCCGCCGCATGGTGTTCAATATTCTCGTCACTAATGACGACGATCATCTGCGCAATCACGGCTTCCTGTTCGACGGAACGGGTTGGCGGCTGTCTCCACTCTACGATGTCGTCCCCAAGCCGCAGGTAGGCCTTGAGCGACGTCTTGTGCTCGGCGTTGGTCCGGAAGGACGGAATGCCACGCTCGGAAATGCGCTAGCTGGAGCAGCAGTGTTCGACCTTGGCCCCGATGAGGCTTCGACCATGGTCGAAGAGTTGCGCGTGATGGTTTCAGCACGCTGGCAGCCACTGTTCAAGGATGCCGGGTTAAGTCCTGCGGACAGAGGCCGCTTTGCCACCTGCTTCCGGTTGGCAAGTAAAGATGTCTGAAGCGAACTGTGCCGAAATGCCGTCAACCAGAGTGGGCCAGTCTTCCAAAGTTTCCGCCTAAGCGTGAGGGAAACTCGGATCAGCTCAGTTAAATTGTCCGAAATTCGTATACACTTTTCGGACATAAATAGTTTGATGTTGTCCGAAATCCTGCTACATATTTCGGACATGAACGCTGAATCGCCTCCGCTGAAATCGCAAATCCTTGGGCGCATTGCCCGAGGGACAAAGAGCGCCGTCTGGACACCTTCGGACTTTCTCGACCTTGCGAGCCGTGATGCGATCGACAAGACCCTACAGCGCCTGGTGAAAGCAGAAGACCTGCGCCGGATCGACCGCGGCTTGTACGATAGACCAAGCATCAACAGCCTGACCCACAAGGAACGCGCCCCGGACCCTCGCGCCATCGTCGAGGCCGTCGCCCGTCGTGACCAGATCCGTATACTGGTCGACGGCATGACCGCCGCCAACGACCTCGGCTTCACCAATGCCGTGCCGGCAAAGATCGTCATCCACAGCGAAGCGAGGCCCAAATCAATCAAGCTCGGCAATCTTACCATCGTCTTCAAACAGACAGCTGCCAGCAAACTTTTTTGGGCCGGGAGACCAGCCATGCGGATCGTTCAGGCACTGCACTGGCTGCGCGATACAATGTCGGGCGACGAAGTTGAGCAATTGCGAGACCGCTTGGCTGACCTTCTGGCTAATCCTGTACATGGCAAAGAGCTGCGGACCGATCTGGCCGATGGCTTCGGCACCCTTCCTGCCTGGATGCAGGAAATGCTGCGACCACTTCTGAGCTATGAAGCGATGGCGTCATGAATCTGGCTTTTGATGAAATTGTTCGAGCAGATGCCGAAACGCGCAGCGGGTTGTTCGCCGCAACCGCACAGCGGCTCGGCACGACACCTCAGAACGTCGAAAAGGATCTGTGGGTCTGCTGGACGCTCGATGCGTTGTTCAACGGAGCTGGCGAAGAACCACGGCTCTTGTTCAAGGGAGGCACATCGCTGTCGAAAGCCTTCGGTCTGATCGAGCGCTTTTCCGAAGACATCGACGTGACTGTATTCCGCGACGATCTGGGTCATCCGGCTTCCGTTGAGGAACTCGCAGCGCTCAGCGGCAAGAAGCGCTTGGCGGCGCTTGATGCAATCAGGGAAGTATGTGGGGACTATGTCAGCGGAGAACTCCTAGAACGCCTCGCTGCAATCTGTACCGAAACCTGCGCGCGCACGGGGATCGAAGAAGGTGCCCTCTATGTGAAGCCCGATCCGCACGACCGACAGACGCTCCTTCTGGTCTATCCCAGCAGCACTCCAACCGATGTCTATATTGCCAAGTCTGTAAAGATTGAATCGGGTGCCAAATCGGCGCTCGATCCCAATTCGCTACGAACGATCACGCCCTATGTCGATCCTGATGTTCCGGGCATCGACCTGGCGGTACCGAATATCACCGTAGTCGATGCCGAGCGGACCTTCTGGGACAAGGTCGTCATCCTCCACGGGTTACGGCGATGGTACGAAATTCGTGGCCAGCTACGCGGCAACGGCCAGCGGATTTCTCGCCACTATTATGATCTTTTTCGCCTCCTCGGTTCCAAGGCCGGCCGGTCGGCTCTGGCGGATCGCGCGCTCGGCGAAGACTGTGTGGCCCACGCCCGCATGTTCTTTAATCGCCCGTCGTTCGATCTCGCATCGGCGCACGCGCCGACATTTGCCTTGTGTCCGGAAAAAGGGATGATCGATGATTTGCGGCAGGATTATCGCGCGATGAGCGTCATGATTTTCGGCGACCCACCGGCCTTCGATGAAGTCATCGAGGCAATCGCTGAACTGCAAAACAGGTTGAACGCCGACGCATGACGAGCTTTCTCCAGCGCCTGTTCGGAAGAGGCGAGCCCGATCGGGTAGCGCAGGGCGTGAGCTCACAAGAACCTCTGGAAATCGAAGAATTCGGCCACGGGCTCATAAGCATCCCCTCGCTCGATTTCATCGGTCATCAGGCTAAATCGCTGAGCTGTCGTTACCGGCTAATCTGGGCCGACCGATCGCCTGACGGGCTGCGCGGCGGCAACCGGGAAACCGGGCACAGCTCTTGGTCGCTCCTTCGCGATGATTGGATTGTCACGTCCGGTAGGGCCGCGCAATTGGGGTCTGGGACACGGGATCCGACATCATCAGAAGATCAATCAGTCAGGTAGGCGGGATCGAAGGCGTAATCTCCGGTGAGCCATTGCGCCACTTCCTTCGCATGGGGATCGCCAAGCCGCCCAAAGGCCTCGCTAATCCGCGCTAACTCCTCGGCTGCCAGGCCATCGAGTCCACTGAGTGTAAAGTCCTCTGCATATCGAACGAGCAGACGGGCAGCCGATGAGTCAACGCAGTCGCAAAGGGCCAGCTTTAGCAGGTCTTCTGAGGAGCGGGACTGCCTGTCCTGCGCTAGCTCAACCATAGCCCGCAGGGGTATCTGTGAGAGATGAGGCTGCAGCATCGGGTTGGCAGCATAGCCTGCCAGCTGCCCGGTCATCAGTAGCTCGCGGCCCTGTGGTGCATAAAGGAAGAGGTGCCGGCTGGTTCGCGCACCATCATTTACGGGGTAATTATCCCACAGGAATGGACGGCGCCCCATACGGGCTGTGACATCGCAAATGTGCTCTTGAGCGATCACATTGCTGATCACCTTTGGCCCGGTCCAGAAGATATCGACATCTGCAGGTAGGTCGTCTGCAAGGTCCTCAAGGTAGTTTGCCGGAGGATCACCAAACACCGCAGCAAGTATCGGATCATCCGAGTAGTAGGTCGGACATATGATAAGCCGTGATCCGTGCCAATGCTCGTAGACGAAGGTGATAATCTCGGCCTGGAGCCTGGCTAGATGCGGTACCGCCCCGTGCATGTCATCGAACTGCAGGCTCAGAACCTCGCAGCCGCAGCCATGGAGATCCGCCAGTTTGACAGTCAGCTGATTTCTGGTTTCGCCCGACCAGTCATGCCACACGTTCAACGGGCTGAAGCCAACACCGAATTTCAAGCCGGATGCCGTTGCAGTGCTTGCCATGTCCCTTAAGCGCAGGTGCTCCTCGGGGCGAAAGGGCCGCCGCCATTCGCCTCGCAAGCTCCTGTCTGCCTTGGGCGCGTAGATCGCGCCTTCGTAGCCCCACGTGCCAATCAGCCGGTAATTGGCGAGCCGGGCCGCGTCGGGCCAAGGGGGGCCATAAAACCCTTCAATCAGCCAGAGTGGCGTGCGCACGCTATTGATCAAAGAGCGCCCACCTTGGCGTAAAGACATGTGGCATCATCATGTATTTTGAAGCGAGGAAATCGTCTGCAGTCCGGATCGCCGCGTTCAGCCGCACGCAATTCGGCGAGAACTTGAGATGCCTCGCCTGCTGCGATTCGCTGGAATAGTTCTTCCCTCGACCCAAGCCCAAACAGATCGTACCAGCGCGAGAACCCGTCACTGAGGATGGCCAATGCCTCCACGTCTTCGGGTAAGCGGTATTGGTGCACAAGCGCGCGCGGCGGAGGTTGGATGGCGCCGACGGCATAGCCGTGTTCGGCATTCATAAGTGCCCGATTTTCCTTCAGAACCGGGCGGGTAAGTTCGGACAGGCGCGCCAGACTTGCATCCGGTTCGCGGAGTTGCGCCGCCTTTAGCGCATCGAGGGAACGGCGCTCCACAGGGTAGAAGTCTTCATTGCAAACGGTATCCACCTGCCCTGTGACCGGATCACGGTAAAGCACAGGACAGTCAGCAAAGGAGATGATATTCCAGCTGCCATTGACTTTGCGCACGAGAGTGAGCGCCGTCGATGCCTGTTCGAGCGCATTGGTGATTGCCGTGCAGGTGGTCCCGAAACGCATGTTCAGCCGCTGCCTCGCCCCCAGAGCCAGTTGGGTGACAAGGTCAAAGGGGTCTTCGACTACGCCAAGGCTTGCAGAGTTTTGCAGTTCGGCCTGATATGCTGCGACGAGCCACCATGCGGCGGTACGGCCTTCCAGCTTTATGCCCGAGATATCCGTTGCACCGTCAAGCACCCAGGCAGCGACTGCAGCATAGCCAAATCTGTCCTCGTTCCCGAGAGAAGAAGAGCCGTCAGTGATCGCATGGATCATGTCGCAGTTGCCTGCTCCTGATTTTGCGGCTGGATGGCAGTCCTTTTACTGCTCCCGATGATCGCAACCAGGAAGGCCAAGGCAGAGCCGCCCACGAGCTTCCAGGTAAAAGCGAGCGACGTCACACTGTCAGGGATGCCGATGGCGCCGCCGACTGCAGCTTCGCCGAGCACCATGGCGACGAAGCCAATTACGAGCGCCCACACGATCGACGCTTCGCTACCCCGGCCGGTGAAGACGGCTGCAGCGAAAACGCCGAGTAGGCCAGCATATGCAAAGACCATCACTTGCAAGGCGAACTCAAGCAAGGGGAGGTCAGAGGCACGTTGCCAGTAGAAGCACACCAACGCCATCAGCCCGAGAATGATCGCGATCGACACCATTGCAACGCGGCCAGCGAAAACGGTTTTTTCGTCAGAAATCGGCCCGACCCAAGGCTTGTAAAAGTCGGTCACTACCACCGAGCTCATCGAGCTCAGGCCAGAAGTCAGTGTAGAAACGGCGGCGGCCACGATGGCTGCGCCGCAAAGACCTCGTAATCCGTCGGGAAGCTCGGTCAGAATGTAGCGCATGAATATCGTCACGCTGTCCAGATCTGCGTCCGGGATAGAAAGTCCGGTCAGATCGCCCCGCTCATAGAAGAGATGCAGCAACTGCCCGATGCTCAGGAACACAAAGATAATCGGCAACGCGCAGATCGAAGCCCAGAACAGCGCCCACCCTGCATGCCGGGAGCTTTTGGCAGCCAGCAAGCGCTGGGTTGTGTCCTGATCGAGCCCGAAGTTACCAATATTCAGAAGCATCAACCCGGTGAAGGCTGCGGGAATGGTGAAAGGGTCGTCCAAAGCGAAGGAAAAATCGAAAACCGTCAGCTTGCTTGGGCCCGATGGCGGATCATCGAGCGCGGCGAGGACCTCCGCGAGACCCAGATCCAGCCGCAAGTAAAGAACGACCAGAACCACCATAGCTGTCCCCGCATAAACCACGAGTTGCACGGCATCGCTGGCAATTACCGAGCGCAATCCGCCCACGAGGGAAAGCGCAAGCCCGATGAATATGATTATCGCGGTCGCCAAAGCTATGGCTAGGAAATCTGCCCGCAAAAACAGGATCATTGCCACCGCCAGGGCGGCCATGAAGAGCCGCGCGCCGTTGGCGAAGACCCTGCCGATCAGATACATGGCAGAGGTGCTGCGCAAGGCTAGCTTGCCATAACGCTGATCGAGCAATTCATAAACCGTGGTGACGTTCAGCGCATAGAAACGCGGAAGCAGGACCACGGCGACGATGACACTCGACAGAACAGCACCGAGCGATCCGGCCAGATAAGTGTAATCTGAGCGATAACCGAAATCGGGCCCGCCAAGGAAAGTCGCTGCCGACTGGGTCGTCGCCAACACGGAGAATGCGATGAGCCACGCCGGCATCTGTCCACCAGCGAGGAAATAATCCCGGGCAGATCGAGCACCCCGTCTGGACAGATACCATCCAAGAGCCGCGTTGCCGATGAGATAGACTGCGACCACGAACCAATCGATGGCACCAAAACCGGATGTCATGGACATGGATAGCGTCCCTTCCTCGAAAATTTATCCGGCTCGGACACCTCCTGGGCAGGAAGTGAAGATCCGGCGGACTAGAGCCCGCCAGATCATGAACTCAATGGAATCAGAAGGTGATACTGGCCGACGCGCCGAAGGTCCGTCCAACGATGTCATAGGTCCCAGGATAGGTTCCGAATGCCCCCGGCGATGCCGGTTGAGGAGGTTTCTTGTCGAACAGGTTCCTGATGCCGATGTTGATTTTCATGTCGTAGATGCCGGTATCAAATTGTGCGTTGAGATCGAAATAGTCGAAGGCTTCGATCGTCTCGCTGCGATTAGAAGCATTCTCGACCTCGCCAATCCGCCGCCACACAATCTGCAACAGACCGATATCTCCATCGAGGGTAGCGGCAACACGATGACGATAGTCGGGCTGTACAAGACTGACCGCATCCGAGGAGCAGGCGAACCCGAACGTGCCCTTGCAATCGACCGGGTCGAGCACCGGGTTCCGCTGTATCGAGTAGTCTGTCACAATCGTTCCCTGATATCCAAGCCGCAGGCCATTCAGAAAACCGGTCGAGGAGAGATCGATCCTATAATTGACGTCAATATCGATGCCCGCCTGCTCAATGACGCCAAGATTTCGATCATTGACGAAGGCGTCGTCGAGAAAGCCGGTTGTGGGATCGCGTGAAATGGCCTGACAAATCGGATTGTCTGCCATGGGGTTGTCGATGTAGCAGCTCTGGAGCGCGTCAACCGGCTGAATCTGGCCGACCGCATCAGTGATGCTGATGTTGTAATAATCGACGATGATCTCCAACCCGGGCGCAAACTGCGGGGTGAGGATAGCGCCGAGCGTGTAGGTCGTGCCGTTCTCCGGGCCGATGTCGGGATTGCCGCCGAAGAAATACTGGCCTGTGAGATTTGCCGGATCGAGGCTGTCGTAGGAACCCTGCGGCGGGGCACCAAAACGATCGCACTGAGCCTGGTCACCCGTACCATTCACGCAAGGGTCACCAAGGTAGCGGGGCTGAAGCCGCGGGACTGTCCGAAGCAGCGAGAACGGGATCGAAAAGACCGGCGCGGCAAATTCGCCGATATTGGGCGACCGGATGACAGTCTGGCGCGTTCCGCGGAAACGGATGTTGTCGTCAACCTGCCAAGAAAAGCCGATCTTGTCGGTATTGCCGATGTCTGCATTGGAGAAATCCGAAAAGCGGATGGCCCCCTCAAGGTTCAATTCCTGGATAAAAGGCATATCAGCAAGAACGGGGACGAGCACTTCGGCATAAACCTCGTTGGCCTCGAAGCCACCGACAATCACGCCGCCCGTGCTTCCGCGATAGGTCAGGCCGTTCACCAGCGCTGCCTCATCACCGGTCTCGAGCGATTCATCGCGATATTCGTAGCCCACCGCGAAGCTTATCGGGCCTGCCGGCAAGGAAAACAGCGGCGAGCTATCCCCCGAAAGCGTGAAAGCACCGACGGTCTGCTTACGATCGCGGATCTCCTGGATAAAGTTCCCGCCAAATCCGGAAAGGTCCGCGCCGGGCCCAAAAATGTCGACACTGTTGGCGATGGCCGCAAATCGGCTGTTGCCCGCACTGTCAACGCGCAAGGCGTCGCCTGTCGTGGTGGTGTCTTCTTCCACCCGCCCGTATTGAACGTAGGCATCGTAGCGCAGCCAATCTGTCACCGGACCGCGCAGGCCAAGCTGGAATTGTGTTGTCGTACGCTCAGTAGCCGCCGAGAGGATACCAAGCTCACCCAGCGTGCGCTCAACCCCAACTTCAGCGCGCCCGTCAACGAAGGTGAGGCGCGAACGGATATCGTCTGTCAGAAACGGGTTGGTCTCGTTGATGAAGACCCTCTCGTTCACCGTGACGGGATTGTCCCCGGCCCGGCCCGCTCCGACGGTATCCACTCGGGTGTACATCGCCCGCCCATAAATCTCGGCAAAGGGCGCGATCTCGTAATCGAAGAAGGTCGAGACGTTGATGCGCTCAAGTGGCTGAACTGCCGCATAAAGGTCGGAGAAATCCGATGTCTGCCGCGTTGTCTGGAGCGTGCCGCTTTCATCGAAAGCGAACAAATTTCCGCTCGCGATATCGGTGAAGTTTCCTCCCGCTCCCGCGAGCGTCGATGTCGTTCGGTCAGCAAGGAAATCGCGATCCCCGACCAGCAGCCCGCCGCGATTGGAATAGTCAGCATAGAAGACTATTCCGCCGCGATCGCCAAGATTGGCGCCAAGCGTGATATTGGTGTTGTAGGTCTGGAGATCACGGGCACCTTCCCAACTACCACCGAGCCGCACACCCTCAAAGTCAGTGTCGATGATGAAATTGACCACGCCAGCAACGGCGTCGGCCCCATAGACTGCAGCTGCGCCGCCGGTGAGAACATCGACCTGCTTGAGCAGCGGCGCCGGAATGCTGTTTACATCAACAGCATTCCGGAAGCTGAAAGGAACCATTCTAGTACCATTGAGCAGAACGAGCGTGCGGTTCTGGCCCAGATTGCGCAGATCGAGCGTTTGCGCCCCGCGGCCGTCGCTGCCTGTCTGGGTTGAGTTTACGCCTCCGGCAAATTGCGGGATCCGGGCAGTGATGTCTTCTACCGTTACAGCGCGATCGAGCACAATCTGCTCTCGGTCGAAGGTTGAAACCGGACTTGTAGCTGTGAGTTCAGTGCGCTGGATACGCGAACCTGTGACGACAATTGCATCTTCAGCTTCGTTTGTCGCAGGATCATTTTCAGCGCCGGGGTCTTGGGCAAATGCCATGCCGGGCAAAAGTACGGCAGTTCCGGCGAGAATGGTTCCGGCGAAAAGTTTTGTAGTTGCTTTCATGTCCTGCTCCCCTGAGCCTCCTTTGTGAACCTATATACTACCACTTTATGACCTGTTGGCAAGCCGCTTGTCGCATCATGTTTGTCGAGGCATTCGAAAGGGATCAAACCCGGAATATCCAGCCTTTGAGATAGAGCGCGCGAAGCAACATCCACTGAATCGCAACGAGTGCTCCCAATCCAGCCACTTCCCATGCAAGAGTAAACTGCGCGAGCGGCGAATAAAGAGGATAAATTAGGAAGCGCGCCAGCATGTAAGCGAGGATTGCATTGGCTCCTACCGGCGCCAATGCATCACCGATTGAACACAGTGAAGCGGACGCACGTTCCCGATCAAAAAGCAGGCGGGCGACGCCAAGCAACAGCAAGCAACAGCCGATTGCAATCAGGTCGAAACTCACGGTCCAGAGCGATTTGATCGGTGGATAGACAATACCACTTGCGGTGCCGACGACAGTGAAGGCGAGACCGGCAAGGCAGAGTGAAGCAGGCGCCCCATATCGGCCACCCGAAAGCATCGCTGCTCCGGCACCACCACCCGCAAGGGCAATGGTCGTTGCAGAAAGCATGCCCAGGAGCCCTTCCGGATCGAAGCTGCCCCCATGGAGGCGTCCGGGCACTAAGAGATTGTCGAAATAGCCGTTCACGTTTCCCTCAGGCGTCAGAATGCCTGCGCCGTAACCAGGCACCGGGTAGAAAAGTTGCAGACCTGCAACAACAGCGATGATCGCAGTCCAGACCGCTATCCGCGCAATTCCACTGCGAAACAGGACGAGAGTGGCTGCAGCGAGGAAAGAGCTCACGCCGATTAGCCCAAGGACGCTGGGTAGGCGCAGGCGCTCCCATGACCAGTCCCATCCAAAGTTGTATATGATGCCGAGCAGCACCAGAACGAGCATGCGGCGCGCGGCCCTGACAAGCTTCTGCATTCGCGGGATTGCGTGGGACGAAGGGCGGGCGTCGACGGTAGCAAGCGAAACGCCCGCCAAGAAGATAAACAGCGGAAAGATCAGATCGTAGGCATGCACGCCGATCCATTCCGCGTGCGAAAACTGTTCGGAAATCAGCATGACCGGCGCAATTGGCCACAGCCGTGCTAGCGCATGAATCAAGGCATCAAGGCCAATGATCACGAGCATGTCGAGCCCGCGCAGGGCGTCGACTGACAACAGACGTTTCGCCTTGTCGCTCAATGCGGTAGCACCATCATCTCGCCATCGATCCAGCTTCGCCTCACGCGCAACTCGGCATCGAGGTGCAGCAGATTGGCCCGCCCTCCCACATTGAGCGCGCCAAGGTCGTGCTCCAGACCCATAAACCGTGCCGGCTCGCTTGAAGCGAGGCGGACACCATCGGCCAGGTCGAGGCCCAGGCAATTGATCGAGTTGCGCAGGGCATCGATCATTGTCAGCGCTGATCCTGCAAGTGTGCCATCCTCCGCCACACACATGCCATCGCGGATTGCAATGCGGCGACCCCCGAGATTGAAGTGGTCAAGATCGGTACCGACGCCCGGCATTGCATCGGTCACGAG
>JBBSOT010000141.1:0-11183 GCA_038259455.1 Hyphomicrobiales bacterium
CACATGTTCAGCGCCCACTGTAACAACGCTGAAACAAGAATGCCTTAGACGCGAACTCCGGAAGATACGAGGGGTTCGTATTTACGCTGCGGACACGGACTCCCGGTCCTGAAAAATGAAAGGAAAAGCAAATGTCTATCATCTCGTCGATCGGACGCATCGCGGCCGAATTCAGTGCGGCACGTGCCCGTCATCATACCGAGCGCGCCATCCGCTCCCTGCCTGCGGAACTGCAGAAGGACATTGGCTGGCCAGACGCGTTCAACGCCCAGAGCGAGCGCCGCCTTCGCTCCGATTCCTGGGCAGGAAACCAGTAATCGTGAGCAAATCCAACTGACTGCCTGCCGAATGTCTTTGCACATCCGGCAGGCTTTTTTATCTGGCACCCTTGAGAAGACCGGCACCACCTTTCCAGGCACCTGACCTTGCGGTCAACTGCTACGAAATAGCGACGCCGACGCTGCTCGCTAGCCTCCGCGGCTCCAACTCAATCGACACGATTATGCCGATGTCGCATTCGATGTCGCATTCCTCTCCGGCGACTTCGCATTTGCTGCTTATAGATTGAGCAAACACGCCTATATCCACCGCACAAACGAGATGCCCCACTCCTTCTAGCGAAGGCACCCCGTGTAACCAGTCTGCATGGAGAAGTGTCATGAAATTCCTGTCCCGCCTGTTCAGTGTCCGTCGCGAAATGAACCTGACGACAGCGCTTGAGCGCCAGAAACTGGCCCGCACGATGCCCGGCCAGACCGGCGCAGTTGCGGGTGCTCGCCTCGGCTTCCTCGCCTGATCACATACGCTGCGGCGGCTGGATCGACAGGCGCCAAGAACAGCAAAGCCGCCGCATCGGTCACAGCGACCTGCGGCGGCTTTTTGGCTACTGAGACCGCCGTGCCTCCGCATCCGGTGTTACACGCGGCGCCTGTATCACAAATTTAATGTTCCGAATGCGGCATCGGCGATTGACAGCGCACGACTTTCCTGTTGTCGATTTTGCTGATCGCGACATTCAGGTCGCAATCTGAGCGCGACATTCTGGTTCGCGTCATGGCTCGTGCGTGTGAGGATACCGTGAACGCCAGCAAGCATCCGATCAAGCGTTCGTTCGTCTTCTACCTGGTGCCCGACTTCACCATGATTGCGTTTGCAACGGCGCTTGATCCGCTGCGATCGGCAAACCGGATGCTCGGCTACGAGGCCTACAAATGGCGGCTCGCCAGCGTCGACGGGAAACCGGTTCGGGCATCCAATTTCGTCGAATGCGCCGTCGACACATCGCTGGATGATGAACGCAAGAAGATGTCGGGACAGGATCGCCCTTCGATGGTGATCGTGTGCAGCGGCATCAATGTCGAAAAGTACCAGAACAAGACCGCCTTCGCCTGGCTGCGCGAAGAGTATAACCGCGGTGTCGCGATAGGCGGCCTGTGTACAGGCGCCCATATCCTGGCGGCCGCCGGCCTGCTGTCGAACAAGCGATGTGCGATCCATTGGGAAAACCTGCCCGGCTTTTCGGAGGCATTTCCGAAAGCCAACGTCTTCGCCGATCTGTTTGAGGTGGACCAGAATATCTACACCTGCGCTGGCGGCACAGCCGCGCTGGATATGATCTTGAAGCTCATCGGCGATGACTTTGACGACCACCTGGTCAACAGGGTCTGCGAACAGGTCCTTACCGACCGGGTGCGGAGCCCAACCGACCGCCAGCGTCTGCCCCTGCGTGCGCGGCTGGGCGTACAGAATGCCAAGGTGCTGTCGATCATCGAGCTCATGGAAGGCAATCTTTCCGAACCGCTTTCGCTTATCGAGGTGGCTGACCATGTCGGCCTGTCGCGCCGGCAGATCGAGCGGCTGTTCCGAACGGAAATGGGGCGTTCGCCCGCGCGCTATTATCTGGAGATCCGGCTCGACCGAGCGCGACATCTGCTGATTCAGTCTTCCCTGCCGGTAGTCGAAGTGGCGGTGGCCTGCGGCTTTGTGTCGGCTTCGCATTTTTCCAAATGCTACCGTGAACTCTATTCACGCTCGCCGCAGCAGGAGCGGATAGATCGCAAGCAGCTGCTGGCGGCTTAGCAATTTGCCTCTACCTCGAATCAAACATCCAGCTTCTGTCGCGCCAGAGCTTTTCACCGACCATGCAGTCAGAGGGCGACTTCGACTGCGCCCATACGACGGGCGGATGTTCTGATTCTTCCGCCAGCCATGCAGGGGATAATGGCCCGGCAAGTTCGAGAACCAGCTTGCGCCGGATCGCCTCGGGAAACTGCGACCAGTCATTGACCGGAATCATGAAAGCGCCGGGACCACCGATCACGCAATCGGTGTAGTAGCTATCGAGATTGCTGACGTCGTAGGCGCTTGTGAAACCGCTATTGGTCATCAGCGGCAGACCGTTGATGGTAATACGCTGTCCCGCAACCACATCGCGCGTCAGGTCTACAGGAGGGCCCTGATTGTTGGGTCCATCGCCAGATATATCGATGACCCGCTTCATGCCCTCGAACGGACTCTCAGCCAAAAGATCCACGCCGAACCCCAGCGCAGCCGAAATCGAGGTGCGGCGCGCGCTTTTCGGTGGCCGCGCGGAAAGCTGCGCGGCCACCCTGTCGGCGTCGGCGCCGTTGGCGATGATTGTCCACGGCACGACGACATGGTGGGAGTTTGTGCCGGCCCACTCGAAATAGGTTACCGCGATTCGTCCATGGATGCCGTCTGCAATCGCTGCAAGGACCCGCTCATGCGTCAGGGCCGCAGCATAGCCGGAACGCTGGATTTCCAGTTCCTCGGGCGACATGGAGAGGGATACATCGACAGCCAGTACCAGTTCCACATCGACCGGCTCAGCCGCCAACGATTGGCTGGCGAACAGTGCGGCTGCAGCCGCGAGCAAAATGCGGGCAAGGCAAAGCATGTGCCGAGTGTGCGCCAGCCGAACGGCGAGCGCCCGTCACAATCTCGTGAGTCGCCATGGACGGTTGTCTCCAGAGTCAGCCAAATCTTCCCTGATGGAAGCATGCGCTGTTCCTACACCGATGGCGCTGCCCGGATTCTCAACTCCGTGGCTTCAGATTCTCCGGATCGTAGAGCGGTTTGTAGCCGACAGCGGCGACTTCGACTGGAAAATTGTGCCCAAAATACTCGACTCTAAGCTTGCGACCTTCCTGGCAGTAATCCCAGGGCAGGTACGCGAGCGCGATGTTCATGCCGATCGTCGGCCCATAGGCGACTGAGGTCGTGAAAGATCGGCGGCCCAGCGAGTCGACGAGTGTCCCGCCAGTGCCCGGGTCCATCACAGGCATGATGCCGACCGGGTAGCGGGCGACACCGTTGGAATCGACATTGTCAGTCATCACTAGAGTGCAGAGCATCGCCGGCTGGTGCTCGCGGGCGCGGTACTCCACATGCTTCGCCTTGCCGCAGAAATCGGCTTCCTTGACTTTCGGTCGAGCAAGGTCGGCCTCAAGAAGGTTGTATTCGGTCAGAAGATCCGCGTTCTGCAGCCTCAGGCTCTTTTCCATCCGCCGCGTGTTGGCGTAGGTCTCGACCCCGAACGGCATGACGCCGACTGCCCGCAGCGCATCCCAGACCGCGAGGCCATCTTCGTATTTCATGTGCAGTTCCCAGCCCTGCTCACCGACGTAGGAAATCCGAAAGGCGGTAACTGTCTTGCCGGCTATTTCCAGCGGCTTGATTGCCGCGAACGGGAAGTTTTCCGGCGAGAGGCTTTCAGGGTTCTCAACCACCTTCTGCAAGGTCGCCCGGGCGTTAGGCCCCCAGATACCAAGGGTCACCAGTTCGCTGCTTCGGTCTGTCACGGTAACATCCAGGCCGCGGTCCTCGGCCGTACGCTGCATGTAGCGGAAGTCGCGCGGTCCTGCATCGGCGCCATCGATGACGCGGCAGCGATCGGCCATGCGGATCACCGTGAGATCGGCACGCACCATCCCCTGTTCGTCAAGGAAATGCGTGTAGATACCCTTGCCAATATTGGCGTCACCGCCGATGCGCGCAGCGCAGATCCACTCCATCAAATCGAGATGATCGGGGCCTTCGACGTCGTAGATGGCAAAATGCGACAAGTTCACCATTCCGACATCCTCGCTCATGGCGAGGTGCTCGGCATTGGAGACGCGCCAGAAATGCCGGTTGTCCCATTCGTTTTGACGCAACGGGACCTTGGCGCCGTACTTTTCCAGCAGATGCTCGTTGGCCGCGTAGCCATGGGCGCGCTCCCAGCCACCAAGCTCCATGAAGTAGCCGCCGAGTTCCTTCTCACGCTCCCAGAAAGGCGAGCGGCGAACGTTGCGGCCCTTGGAGAAGGGCTCACGGGGATGAACTGCCGGATTATAGACCTTCTGCGCCGTCTCTGTGCAGCGGTCGTGAATGAACTGTTCCTCGGTCTGGTGCGGATAGAAGCGCGCATAGTCGAGCGCATGATGGTCTATCTCTGTGCGGCCATCCGTCATCCAGTCGGCGATCAGCTTGCCCATGCCTGGCCCATCCTTGACCCAGATGGCGACGGCATACCAAAGACCCCTCACCTTCTGGCTCTCGCCCATCGAAGGTCCGCCGTCCGTCGTCACCTGCAAGAGACCGTTGAAGGAATGGCCCTCATTGTATCCGAGTTCGCCGAGGATCGGCGTCAACTCCATGGCCCGCTCCAGCGGCTCGATGATCTGCTCCATGTCGAGATCGCGCTGCGAAGGCGACAGACGTGATTCGTGCTTCTCGAGAATTTCGCGCGGGTGGCACAGGCGGGGGTTGGTTTCCTCGTAATAACCCCACTCGATCTGACCGCCTTCGGCGGTCCTGGGGTCGCCCGTGTCGCGCATATAGGCGGAATTGCCCTGATCGCGCAGCAGCGGCCAGCCGATCTCCTTGCCGGTTCCGGCAAACTCCGTATATGGGCCGAAGAAGGTCAGCGGATGGTCGATGGGCATAACGGGCAGGTCCTCGCCCGCCATTTCGGCGATCAGACGGCCCCAGATGCCTGTGCAGACCACGACGTAGTCCGCCTCGATCGTGCCGCGATCGGTCACCACACCCCGGATACGACCATCCTTGATGACCAGCGACTTGGCCGCCGTATTGGCGAAGGCCTTCAGCTTGCCGGTCGCCTCTGCCTGGTCGACCAGCTTGCCGGCAACCGTTTGGCTGCGCGGGATGACGAGGCCGGCGTCGGGATCCCAAAGACCACCCTGCACCATGTGCTCTTCGATCAGCGGAAATTTTTCCTTGATCTCGGCCGGTTCGATCAGGCGGGCGCGGGTGCCGAAGGCCTTGGCCGAGGCGATCTTGCGCCGGATTTCCTCCATGCGGGAATCATCGCCGACACGCGCGACCTCCAGGCCGCCGACGCGCGCGTAATGGCCCATCTTTTCGAAGAAATCGATCGAGTAGAGAGTGGTCCAGCACGACAGGAAATCGTGGCTGGTCGTGTAACAGAAGTCGGAGGCATGCGCCGTCGAACCGATATCCGTCGGGATACCGGACTTGTCGATGCCGACAATATCGTCCCAGCCTCGTTCGATGAGATGATGGGCGACCGAAGCGCCAACAATGCCGCCGAGCCCGATGATGACAACCTTGGCCCTTGCCGGAAACTCTGCCATTGCCCGTAACTCCGAAGTGCTGATCTGGATCGACTATATTGCGGCGACTCACCAAGATCGAAGCCTGTTTGCGACATTGGCCGAAAGCCGCGCGACGAGAACGATGACGAGCAGAGCCGGCGGTCGACGTCAAACTCTTCGCAGTCCAATCTGATCGATCGTGCGGACAACAAAAAAGAGGGCCGGACCGCCAGTCCGACCCTCTTCCACCCCTAGACAGGGAACTACTTGACGCGACCCACGCCGTCGACGATCTCGACCGTCTCCCCGCCGCTCAGCGCAGCGAGGTCGCCATTGGGCATCGTGACAAAGCATCCATTAGGGCAGAAATCCGTGCTCTCCCCGGCAGCGAGCGCAAGTTCGGATTTGCTTCCGCCTTCGGTGACGACAAGTGTGCGCGTTTCACTGTCGCGATTGACGACGCTTGCCGCCCCGGCAGACGTGATTGCTGCCAAGAGAGCGGTTGCAACCAAAACTGGCCTATTCATATTTGCCCCGGTGTTAAACACCGCCTCTGTTACTCGTTAGGCATTTCAGCCCTTGGTGACAGTTTATAGGGCGAGCAAGCTGAACGGCAACTGAATGCACGTTTCGGCCCCGATATTGCGAACCCTATTCGGGGTCGGGTTTGCGCGGCCGGCGCCGACCCCGTGATGGCTGAGCAGACGCCTCCGGCTGCCTCTTGCGTTCGACAAGTGCGGCTTCCGATTTGTCGTCGTCGGCGGGCCACGGAGCAAACGACTTGCCCGCCTTGATGTTGAGATCTCGCTGGGGAAACGGGATTTCGATATTCGCGTTCTCGAATGCGTCGAGTATCGCAAACCGTAGGTCGTTCTGAACAATGCCCAAATTGTTCACGTCGGCAAGAAACACGCGCAGTTCAAAATCGAGCGACGACTCTCCGAAAGCGGCAAACAGCACGAAGGGCTCCGGATTCTTCAGCACAAGCGGATGCTCGCGACCGAGTGTCATCAAAATCTCATGCACGCGTCTGGCATCCGAACCGTAGGCCACCCCAATCGGTATATCGACACGACCAAGCTTATTGCGATGCGTCCAGTTGCCAACGGCGCTGTTGATCAGTTCCGAATTAGGCAGGATGACCGTTTGCCGCTGAAAGGTCTCGATTTCGGTCGCGCGCACGCTGATCTTCTTGACGGTGCCCGAAAACGCACCCGCGACGATCCAGTCGCCAGCCTTGAAGGGACGCTCTGCCAGCAGGATAAGTCCCGAGACAAAGTTCGAGACGACGTTCTGCAGTCCGAAGCCAACGCCAAGTGACAGGCCGCCGGCGATGAGAGCCAGATTGGAAAGGTCGATGCCGGCCGACGAAATGGCCACGATGGCTGCAAGCGCCAGACCCGCATAGCCAACCACTGTACGGATCGAGTTGCGAACGCCCTCATCGACGCGCCCCCGCGCCATCACCGATCCGTCAAGCCAGCCCTGGAACCAGCGCGTCAGGAAATAGCCGACAACGAATACGAGAATGCCGGTCAGGATGCCGGTCGGCGAAAAGACAAAGCTTCCGATGGTGAAACCGGCACCCAGCTTATAGGCCCAAGCCTGTATGTCTCCCGGCTGAAACCCCCACATCAACAGGGTCAACGGCAGGAAGATGATGAGGATCATGACATTGATGGCAAGGCTGACAACCAGGCCAAGTTGATCCAGGGTCGACGCCTCTGTGCTGCTCTTGTCAGCGATCCATCGTCCAAGTGATGTCTCGGCGAACCCTCCCTCGGCGCCGACCGCCTTGGAGGACAGGAAGCCGATATAGGCGGTAACCAGAATGGTGCCGGTGACCACGATCTGCAAAGAGATAAAGATCGCAAGTCCTATATAGCCCAGCACGGCAGCAAGGATGATGAAGATACCGAGTGCTATCGACGTGTAGCGGAGCCAGGTGCGCCACGGCCGCCACGCGCCGGGTTCGCCGCGCAGCATCCCGATCAGAATCAGCAACACACCGACAATGACCGCGGCCAGAAAGCTTCGCGCGATGGTCAGCGAAAGCGGCGAGCTCATCTGGTTGGTGATGACCGACAGAAAGCTGTTGAGGCAGATAACGATTGCCATCGCCGTGATCAGGAATACCAGCCGCCGCGCGGCCCGCGATCCGATCGACATCAGCCGCCAGTTCGGCAGGCTTGGCGACAGCACCGCACGTGCCAGCCGGTTGACTGCGAAAACAATACCGATGACAGCAAAAAACGAGCTCAAATAGTCGCCAATATCGCCACGCAGCACGTTGAAATAGTTGAAGAAAAACAGAGTTGACGCTAGGAAACCGGCAACGGCCACTGTGGGGAGGAGCGTCGACCAGAATGCCAAAGACAGGCGCCTGAGATAGGACGGGTCCTTTGTCAGCGGGTCGGCATCGAACACACGACGAAAAGCACGACGGCCACCCAGAAGGAGCACCGCCGCAGTAACGGTCGCAAAGAAAGTGGCGGCGAGAGCCGATTGCAGCTTGAAGTTGAATACAAAGCGAAGCCATGAGGCGATGGTGCTGTACAGGCGCGAAAACTCGGTCCGGAAATCAGAAACAAGTTCGCCATCGAACGCCTCTGACAATTCGTAGCGCTTGGTCAGCAAGTTGCGGAACAGATTGCTGCGCAGTTCGCCAATGTGGTCGATGAGATTGCTGACACGGATGGACAGGGCTTCGGCCACGCCCAGAACCGCATTGATTTCGGCCTTCTCGGCGATCAGAGTCTGCCTCTCAGCGGTTACGATGTCGGGCTCAGGCGGTTGCCCCTCCGGCGGCGGCGTTCCAAGTTGCTCCAAGCGCGCATTGATCTCTGCAAGCCGCGGACGGAATGCGACGGCAGTGGTCAGCAGCGTGTGGGCGAGTTCCTCGAGTTGGAGGCGAATCTCGACCAGCCTCGCATCCTGCTCGTCGTTACTGACGATCTTCTTCTCGAATTCATCCGCCTGGCGCGACATCTCGTCGATTGCGCGGCGCTGTTCCGTAATCAGAGGTGTTCCGGTATTGCCCAGACCCTGTGCATCAGCGAAGGAAGGCCAAGCCAGGCCAATCACCAGAAAGAGCGCAGCAAACGCACGTTGGAAGCGAAAAAAAGGCATTTTGTCTTCGGCGACTCACATCAGGAGTTGGGCACGATCAGTGCGGCCATTGATAATGACCAGCATGACCAGCGGCAAGTCGCCTTGCCCAACAGGGGCCAGGCATGCGAAACGCAGAGACACAGCAGTGGCTGGAACGTGACGGCGGCACGGCAGACCGGTTTCCAGCCCGAAACGGACAATGGCGGCAATGCGGGAATACTCGGCGCTTTCTCTCATCAGGAACGCTTTTACTGGAAACCGGGACTGGAAACCGGTCTGGCGCAAGCCCGACCCGAAACCGGAATACGACGTGGTGATCGTTGGCGGCGGCGGTCATGGCCTTTCGACCGCTTACTATCTCGCGAAGGAATATGGCATTATCAATGTCGCCATCGTGGAAAAGGGCTGGTTGGGCTCGGGCAATGTCGGGCGCAACACTACCGCAGTCCGTTCGAACTACCTGCTGCCGGAAAACAATCGCTTCTACGAGCACTCGATGGACCTGTGGGAAGAGCTATCGCACGAGCTCAACTACAACGTGATGTTCTCCCAGCGCGGCTGTCTGAATCTTGCGCATACGCCGGCCCAGCTCGACGATTACGCGCGGCGTGGCAATGCGCTGCGCCATGAAGGCATTGATTCCGAGCTGATGAGTACGGCACAAATCGCCCGCGCGATTCCGGGACTTGATGTCTCGCGCGCCGCGCGCTTTCCCATTGTCGGCGGATTGATGCAACGCAGTGCCGGCACGGCGCGGCATGATGCGGTTGCCTGGGGCTATGCCCGCGGGGCCGATCGGCTTGGCGTCGACATCATAGAGAATTGCGAGGTCACCGGCTTTTTGCGCGATGGCGACCGCGTCACCGGCGTAAGAACCTCGCGCGGCGAAATCCGGGCAGCCAAGGTCGCGGTTGCCGTTGCCGGTCACACCGGCCCGGTGATGAAACTTGCCGGTATCGACAGGCTGCCGATTGAGAGCCAGGTGCTGCAGGCCTTCGTGACGGAATCGCTGAAACCGTTCCTGGATACCGTGGTGACGTTCGGCATGGGGCACTTCTACGTCGCCCAATCCGACAAGGGCGGGCTGATCTATGGCGGCGCGCTCGACGGCTACAACAGCTACGCGCAACGCGGAAACCTGCCACTCGTCGAGGAGGTGATGAGCGAAATGCTCGCCCTGTTCCCGAGCCTCGCCAGCGTGCGGGTATTGCGCTCGTGGGGCGGCGTCACGGACATGTCGATGGACGGATCGCCGATCATAACGAGCGGACCCTTGCCAGGCATGTATCTGAACTGCGGATGGTGCTATGGCGGCTTCAAGGCGACACCGGCGTCCGGCTGGTGCTTTGCACACACGATTGCGCGCGACGAGCCGCATCCGCTCAACGCCGCGTTCACGCTGGACCGCTTCTATCGCGGCGCCATCATCGACGACAAGGGTCAGGGCGCAACGCCCAACCTGCACTAGGGCCAGGACCAACAGAGCAAAATGATCATCCCCTGCCCCCATTGCGGCCCTCGCGACCTCTCCGAATTCGCCTATCAGGGCGACGGCAGCCGCAAAAGGCCAGATGCCAGTTCCACCAACCAGAAGGCCTGGAATGCCTATGTCTACGACCGCCTCAACCCGGTCGGTGACCACAACGAGATCTGGCAGCACGCAGGCGGTTGTCGACGGCATCTCGCCGTCATCCGAAACACCCTGACCCACGAGATTTCAAAGGTCACGTTTGCCGGTTCCGCGCGCGTGAAAAAGACAGCAGCGCCCCGCAAACCGAGGCAAACGCCATGAGCTCGCGGCGCACCGCAAGCGGCGGCCTTGTCGACCGCTCAAGGAGCATCCGCTTCAACTTCGATGGCAAGTACTACACCGGGCATCCGGGCGACACACTGGCATCGGCGTTGCTTGCACAAGGCGTCACACTGTTCGGCCGCTCGTTCAAGTATCACCGCCCGCGCGGGTTGATGAGCGCCGGCATCGATGAGCCCAATGCGCTTGTAACCGTTCTGAGGGGCGCCGTCCGCGAACCCAACATTCCAGCGACGATGGTGGAGATTTTCGACGGACTGACCGCAGTCAGCCAGAACCGGTTTCCCTCGCTTGGCCTCGACATTGGCGCCGTCAACCAGCTTTTCGGCAAGCTGCTTGGCGCAGGCTTCTACTACAAGACCTTCATGGGTCCGGTATTCGGGCCGATGAAGGGTACGCGATTCTGGATGCTCTGCGAGCATTTCATTCGTCGTGCCGCTGGCCTCGGCCGTGCAGGAACGGTTGCCGACACTGCACGCTATGAGAGTAGGAATGCCTTTTGCGATGTGCTTGTGGTCGGTTCGGGGCCTGCCGGGCTTATGGCAGCCAAGCAGTCCGCAGCAAGCGGCAACAATGTCATTCTTGCCGACCTTGATCCAAGGCTGGGTGGATCGGCAAACTGGTCGGGCGAGAGGATCGACGATCTGCCCGCCGCCGAGTGGGCCAGCAACATTGCTGCCGAA
>JBBSOT010000142.1:0-11162 GCA_038259455.1 Hyphomicrobiales bacterium
GCACTGTTGAACTGGCGACCACGAGGTCAAACTAGGTCACCGATATCCCAACTTCAAACACCATGCAGCGCATTCCTGGAATTGGCATCAGCGCGCCACCAGCCGCCCGACCTCCTCAAGCCATCGATCCCGAATCCCGAGCGCACGCAGATGTTCGACGGTGTTGAGGACATACTCTTCATTGGGGCCGGCCTCTCCCACTGCCCCTGAAACAATACCGGCTGCGTGCGCCTCATCAAGATTGGCCGCATATTGCGCATGCCCACGGTCGACAACATAGGACACCGCCACCTCTACGCCGCCATGCTCAAGGCGAATTGGCAGTTCGCGCTCAATGTAGACGCTTGTCACCAATTCGCGCCCGCGCAAATAGGCCAGCACTTCGTCGCGAAGCTCGCCGGGCACGCGGAAGGCAAGACCGACGCACGAGCCACCCCGGTCGAGCCCAAGAACCAGTCCAGGCCGCTCCACGGTGCCGCGATAGATGTGAGAAGTGACACAAAGCGACCGGCGAAATCCGTAGAGGCGCGCACGCTGCGTCTCGACATGCGCAAATCCTGGCCGCCACATCAGCGAGCCATAGCCAAAAACCCAAAAATCGCCCATATCACCAAGCTACAAGATGTTTCCGCAAATGTTGCTGCCAACCGTTCAATGGGTTAGCCCATTGCCCCACGGCGGCGGATCTTCGCAAAAGACATAGCAGAATTGGACTGGCAGGGAACGACATGGCGGCAACCGATGACACACGACCGAATTATGGCCGGCGCATTTTGTGGCTTGGCGTTTTCGTCGTGGTGCTGTGCGCCGCCTACAGCGCAGGCTGGTATGTTCTCGCCGACCGCTTCCAGAGCGAAGCGAAAGCGACCATCGCAAGAATGAACCGCAACGGAGTGACGGCGGAGTGCGAGAACCCGGTAGCGCGCGGCTTCCCGTTCAGGCTTGGCATTTACTGCGATCGGGTCGCTTTCCTGGATCCGACCGAAGCAGTTGGATTCTCGGCCGGCAGTTTTCGCTCGGCTGGGCAGATCTATGACCCGAAGCGCTTCGTCGCCGAACTGGACGGCCCGGCGACCGTCGATACACCCGCTAGCGGACCGATGAAGCTGGTTTGGGACAACATGCGTGCCAGCGTGCGATGGGCGCAGCCCTTGCCTGAGCGCATCTCGCTTGAAGGCGGCAACGTCGAGGCAAGCCTCGCTGACGGGACGCAGCTTGGCAACATCGGTGACTTTCAGGCCCATATGCGTCCCAATGGCGAGGATCTGGACGTCGCCACCAATTTCGACGGTCTCGTCATCGACCCTTCGCGCGTCGGCGGAAAGAACCTGCCCACATTGTCCGGTCAGTCCGACGTTACAATCGTCAACGGCGTGAACTTGATCAAGTCGGGTATCGACAATCTGCGCGGCCAGTCGGGGACAATTCAGGAAGCATCACTTTTTACCGGTCCAGATACCGGGCTCACGATCAGCGGCCCGTTCTCGATCCGCCCTGATGGTCTCATCGACGCCGACCTCAAGATCACCATTCGCGATCCGAACGGCCTGTCGCTGGTCTTCGCCGCCATCTTCCCGGAAAACAGCGACCAGATTATTGCCGGAATATCGGCGCTGTCGTTCTTGGGCAGCTCCCCGTCCCTGCCGCTGAAAATCAAGAAGGGCCGCGCAAACATCAGTTTCGTGAAGCTCGGACAGCTGCCGCCGCTTTGAACTATTATGTTTTCGGTGGGTGCACGACGGCCTGACGGCCGAAATCAGGCACGTCGATATCCTGTCCGGCGTCAATGATCGAGCGGCGAACGGCGCGGGTATGGGTGAACATGTCGAACAGCTTGTCGCCATCGCCCCATCGGATCGCCTTCTGCAAGGAGGCGAGGTCCTCCGAGAACCGCGCCAGCATCTCCAGGATGGCATCCTTGTTGTGCAGGCATACGTCACGCCACATAGTCGGATCAGAGGCGGCCAGTCGGGTGAAGTCGCGAAATCCGGAGGCCGAGTATTTGATCACCTCGGACTTGGTGACGGTCTCAAGATCGTCCGCCGTCCCGACGATGTTGTAGGCGATGATGTGCGGCAGGTGCGAGACGATGGCGAGCACCATGTCGTGATGCTCCGGGTCCATCGTATCGATATTGGAGCCGCAGCGACGCCAGAACTCGGACAGCCGCTCGATCGCCTCCGGATCGGTGCCCGGCAGCGGCGTGAAAATGCACCAGCGGTTTTCAAACAGCTCGGCAAAGCCCGACTCCGGTCCTGATTTCTCGGTTCCTGCCAGAGGGTGTCCTGGGATGAAGTGGACGCCGGCAGGAATGTGCGGCGCCATTTGCGCGATGACCGACCGCTTGGTCGATCCGACGTCGGTGACAATCGCTCCGGGTTTCAGGACCGGGGCAATCTCTGCAGCCACCGCGCCGGAAGAGCCGACTGGCACGGAAATGATGACGAGATCCGCATCCCTGGCAGCGTCCGTCGGATCGGTCGAATAACTGTCGCCGAGCCCCAGTTCCTTGGCGCGCGCCAGAGTGTCTGCGCTGCGCGTCGCGATTGCGACATGCCCGGCCAGTCCCTCGCGCCGTATGATTCGTGCCAGCGACGAACCGATCAGGCCGATGCCGATCAACGCGATCCTGGGAAACAGAGGTTCAGACATCGCGATCAGCTTTTCAGGAATTCGGTGAGTGCAGCCACGACGCCGCGATTGGCCTCTTCTGTGCCGACCGTCATCCGCAACGCATTGGGAAGACCGTAGGCGCCGACCCGGCGCAGTATATAGCCCCGCGCTGAGAGATACTCGTCGGCCTTTGCGGCGGAGTGAGCTTCGTCTTCAGGAAAGTGTACCAGGACGAAGTTGCCGACGCTCGGCGTTACACGCAGTCCGAGCCTCGCAAACTCGTCCGTCAGCCAGCGAAGCCAGTGCTCGTTGTGCTCGGCAGTGCGTTCGACATGACTGCGGTCGTTCATCGCGGCGACACCGGCCTCAATGGCGGCGGCATTGACATTGAATGGGCCACGAACGCGGTTGATGGCATCGACGATATGGGCTGGTCCATACATCCAGCCGACCCGCATCCCGCCGAGCCCATGAATCTTTGAGAAGGTCCGGGTCATCACGGCGTTTTGCGCCCCGGCGACGAGTTCTACACCGGCCTCATAGTCGTTGCGGCGAACATACTCGGCATAGGCTGCGTCGATCACCAGAAGCACGTTCTTGGGCAGCCCTGCATGCAGCCGGCGGACTTCCTCGAACGGCAGGTAGGTTCCGGTCGGATTGTTCGGGTTGGCCAGAAAGACAATCTTCGTCTTGGGCCCGACGGCTGCCAGAATGGCATCGACGTCGGCGCGCTCGGCAGTTTCCTTCACACTGACGGGTACCGCGCCCGCAGCCTGGATATAGATTTTGTAGACCAGAAAGCCGTGCTCGGTGAAAATCGCCTCATCGCCAGGCGACAGATAGGTCTGCGCCAGGAGACCGAGCACTTCGTCCGATCCGTTCGAGCAGACGATGTTGGCCGGATTCAAACCATGCGCCTCTGCGATGGCCTCGCGCAGGCGGAGCGCCGAACCGTCGGGATATAACTCAAGCTTTCCGGCTGTCTCATGCACCGCCTCAATGGCCTTCGGCGAGGCACCGAGCGGATTTTCGTTGGATGACAGCTTGTGGATTTTCGTGACGCCGGCCGGAGCAGCGCTCTTGCCAGGCACATAGGCCTCGATGTCCATAATGCCCGCGCGAGGGGTTGGACGTGTTGCATTTGCCTCGGTCATGATGTTCGCAATCCATTGGAATGACCTGCCAAGCAGGCCGCAGCGGAAATACAGGCCGCCACCGGGAATGTCGAGGCCGTTGACGTCGCAACCCGCCGGGCTTATGTGTCGCCAAGGATCCGTGGTGATTTGGCCGGTCGGCTTGCAGCCACGTTAAACAATTCGCTAAAGGGCCGTTTGCATCGTGTAACCGGCTTGCGAAGGCAAAGCCGGTTTTTTTATTCTGGAGCGACACGATGCCAATCAGGATTCCCGATCAGCTGCCCGCCCATGAAATCCTCGTGCGCGAAGGCGTGTCGATCATGGACGAGCGCACGGCGCTGCGCCAGGACATCCGTCCCCTGCAAATCGGGCTTCTCAACCTGATGCCCAACAAGATTCGCACCGAAACGCAGATAGCACGGCTGATCGGCGCCTCGCCGCTGCAGGTCGAGCTGACGCTGGTGCGCATCGGCAGCCACCAGGCCAAGAACACGTCACACGAGCACCTCATCGCCTTCTACCAGACCTGGGAGGAGGTAGCGCACCGCAAATTCGACGGTTTCATCGTCACCGGCGCGCCGATCGAGCTGTTGCCGTTCGAACAGGTTTCCTACTGGAACGAACTGACGCAAATCCTCGACTGGACGAAGACCAACGTTCACTCGTCCTTCTTCATCTGCTGGGGTGCGATGGCCGCCGCCTGGCATTTCCACAAGATTCCCAAGTACACCCTGGACAGCAAGGCCTTCGGCGTGTTCCGGCACGGCAACAACGCGCCTGCATCGCCCTATCTGGCCGGCTTCTCGGACGATTTTGCAATTCCGGTCTCGCGGTGGACGGAAGTCAAGGCGGCCGACATCTCCGCAAACCCGGACCTGCAGCTGCTGATGGATTCGGATGTGACAGGGCCGTGCCTGGCCGCCGAAAGCACCGGCAACCGGCTCTACATGTTCAACCACATCGAGTACGACTCGATATCGCTCAAGGAGGAGTATGACCGGGACGTGGAGGCGGGAACGCCGATCGCAATTCCCCATGGCTACTACCCTGACAACGATCCCAGCCGGACGCCGCTCAATCGCTGGCGGTCACACGCCCATTTGCTGTTCGGCAACTGGATCAACCAGGTCTATCAAACCACCTCGTTCGACCTCGAGAACATCGGCCGCGGCGAACCCCTCGCGGCATCTTAGGCGTACGGTGAAGATCAGCGACCTTCCGGGTCGCGGCGCGCTCCATCGCGCAGGCTGCGTGTCGCGCCCTGAGGCGACAGCACGGGCACGAAAACGCGTCGTGACGCGCGCTGTGCCACCGGTACGCCCTGATAGAGCCGCTTCTGTGCCTCAACGACGGTAACACCGGAAAAGATCGGCCAGAGCCGCCGGCCGGCACGTTCCAGAATATTGTGAAAGCGCAACATCCAGCGCCTCTTGGAGGGTGGAAAGAACAGCGCGTCAGCCCAGGCGGCCGGCGTGAAATTGGCCTCGCGCAGCAGATCATTGAGCTGGCCGCGCGAAAACGGGCGACCGGTACCGAACGGCGTATGCTCGAAGCGAGCCCACATTCCGCGTCGGTTGGGCACCACGATAACCACGCGACCCGATGGCGCCAGTACGCGCCAGATTTCATTGAGCGTTTCGCGTGGATTTTCGGCATGTTCGAGCGAGTGGACGAGCAGCACGCGGTCAATCGACGAATCGACGAGAGGCAGTTCCTCGTCGAAGACCAGCACGGTGGCAGATGGTCCGGCGACCGGCCACTTCACGGCACCCTGCGTGCCCGGCATGAAGGCAAATACACGCTCGGCATCGGCGCCGAACCGATCGAGCCACGGCAAGGTGTAGCCGAGGCCGACAAGCCGCTCTCGCGACAGGCTTACCCATACAGAGGACAGCGCCATGGTGATAGACCGCTCGGCAAGACGCCCGAGCAGCGAAGCATAAAAGGACCTGAGATCGACGATGTCCGAATTCATGCGCGCGACGGTATCTGCTGCGTGTAGCGGTTTCAACAAGCCATGCGGGGGGTGACACGGAGGAGCACGGACCCTATCTGTCTATCTCAGCAAAAGGAGACTGGAATGGGTTTGCAGATCGATCAATTCATGTGCCGTTCGGACAATTTCGGCGTTCTCATCCACGATGAGGCAAGCGGCCAGACAGCGCTGATCGACGCGCCGGAGGAATCGACAATTCTGGCCGCAATAGAGCGGACCGGCTGGAAGCCCGACCTGATCCTGACCACCCACCATCATGCCGACCACGTCGAGGCCAACCTGGCTTTGAAGCAACGGTTCGGCCTGAAGATCATCGGACCAAAAGCCGAGGCCGACAAAATTCCGGGTATCGACGAAACCGTATCCGAGGGCTCGGCCCTCGAATTCGCCGGACAGAAGGTCGAAATCATCGATACGCCAGGCCATACCGCCGGTCACATTTCCTATTATTTCCCAGACGCCGGCGTGGCCTTCACCGCAGATACGCTGTTTGCACTCGGCTGCGGCCGCCTGTTCGAAAAGCCGGCGCCTGTGATGTTTGAATCCTTCAAGAAGCTGGCGGCTTTGCCCGCCGCGACAATCGTCTATTGCGGCCATGAATACACGCTGGCCAATGCGCGTTTCGCCATGACGATCGACCCGACCAATTCGGCACTCAAGGAGCGCGTCGCCAGGATCGAAAAGCTGAGGGAGCAGGACAAGCCAACTCTGCCAACGACGATCGGCGAGGAACTGGAAACCAATCCGTTCATGCGCTGGCACGACCCGGCCATCCGCAAGAATCTCGGCATGGAGAATGCTTCGGACGTCGACGTGTTTGCCGAAATCCGCAAGCGCAAGGACAATTTCTAGGCATGTCGGAGACGGCCGAGGGGATCGTCGCCAGGTTAGGGCTCAAGCGCCACCCCGAAGGCGGCTGGTTCGCCGAGACGTTTCGCGACAATCCCGATGGCGGGCGCGGTCACTCGACCGCCATCTACTTCCTGCTCGAAAAGGGTAACGTTTCAGCCTGGCACCGAGTCATGGACGCTGCGGAGGTGTGGCACCATTATGCCGGCGCGCCACTTGAACTGACCTTGTGCGACGAGCATGGCAACCGCTCCCGGCATGTCGTCGGAACCGATCTTTCGGCAGGAGAGCGGCCTCAGGCGCTTGTGCCGGCTGGGTGGTGGCAGACGGCCGTCAGCCTTGGTGCGTGGACGCTCTGCGGCTGCACGGTGGCGCCGGGCTTCGAGTTTGCCCAGTTCGAACTGGCCGAGCCTGGCTGGGAACCGTAACGTTCACTCTCTCAGCCTTTCGCCGGCACCGCAGCCGTCCTGCGATCGAACATCGATTTGGCGGCCAGCACCGCACCGCCGGTAATCAGCGCACAGGCTACCAGAATGCGCAGGCTCGGTTCGGCAAAGCCGGCGGCGATGAGCACAAACGTCGAGAGCAGGGGCGCAGCGTAGCTGGCAGCGCCCAGCACCTGTATGTTGCCACGCTTGACGCCGATGTCCCAGGCATAAAAGGCCGCGCCCACCGGCATCAGTCCGAGCCCCAGGACTGCCGCCCACTGGCCAGCGCCGTTTGGCAGTATCGTTTCCTCCAGAACAAGGTGGCAGGCGAGCGAGAGCACTGCGGTCGCCGCACAAAACCATGTCACGGTGCTGGTGGGGATCTCCGCAAATCGCCGCGACAGCAGCGAATATCCTGACCAAAGCAGGGCACAGCCACCAGCCATCAAGTAGCCGAAGCCGTAACGGGCCTCAAAGTCCAGGCCGCCGCCCTTGGTGACGAGCAAAACACAGCCCGAAAGCCCCATTATGGCACCCGCGATATGATGCCAGCGCAGGCGCTCGCCAGGCATCAGAGCCGAGCCGAGCACAATCAGCAGAGGCCAGAGATAGGCGATCAGGCTGGCCTCTATCGCAGGCGCGTTTCTGAGCGCCGTGAAATAGAAGAAATGGTACCCGAACAGCCCGGCAATGCCGATCAGCCAGACGATCGGCGGCACCTTCTCCGGCTTTTCGACGCCCCGGGTGAAGATCCTCCAGACGAAGCCAACGCCTGTTCCGACAGCGAACGTCAAGGCCGACAGCAGAAAGGGCGGGACCTGCCCCGAAGCGTCCGTCAGCAACGCAAGCAACGCCCACATGGCAACCGCGCTGAAGCCGATCAGGGTTGCGCGCGTCGTTGGCAATAGTGATCTCCGGGTCGAGCAATGCGCTCAGTTAATGGTTTCGAAGCGCTCCGCCGCCACCGTGATCGTGCCGATCTGCGTGCTGACCGTAGCGTGAACCGGTGCAAATATGCCGGTTTTGCCAAGCGGGGCAAAGGCCACAGTAATCCGGCTTTTGTTTTTCAAATAGTCCAGCGACCGCTTGCTCTTGCGATAGCCCGCGACCGGCCTGAAACGCATGCGGCACGTTACCGTCTCGCCCTTGTAGCCGCGCAGCGAGACCTTGCCCTTCGACACATAGGAAAACGACAGATCAGCGCGCAGTTCGCTGTCGAACATCCTGACTGTCCCATTGCAAACGTCGGCCAGGCTGTCGGCCTTCACGAGCGTCGCAGCAATGGGGTCCGCTACAGCCCTGAGGTCGGTGGGGGAAAGCAAGCGGTAGTCCTTGCCGCGCTTCCTGAGCGGTGGGATGTTCGTCACCTCCGTCACGTTGCCGTTGGAGAATTTGATATCGACAACCGAGGGCTTTTTACCGGAAACATAGTCCGCGCGAAACTTCTCCGGCAGAACCGCGTCGCCGGAGAACCTGCCTGCCGCTAACAATGTGCCCTTGGTGTCGTCGAAGATCGCGCCCAGCCCGGCACTTTCTACCGACCCTTTGATCGAATATGTCGCTGCATCGATGCGGCTGTCGAAATTGGCTTGCGCCAGTTTCAGTCCGAGATAGGACAGGGCATATTCACCGCGATAAAGCGTTGCCTCTGCGGCGGCAGGTGAGTTAGCAAAAATCCCCAAGCCCAGCAAAGCGAAACACAGTCTGCGCAAACGCACGACGGTGAACGATTGCGCTCTTTTGAGCGACGTCTGGCTATTCGATCCCATCGCTCGACGTTATCGGTTCAATTCCGGCCTTTGTGTGATAGGAAACAGCCTGACGATGCCGGGCCATGCTTGACGCAAGCCCGGAATGCCACTATGGAACGCCAACTTTTAAATAAGGCCACTCGAAGAGGCTGCGCGCCATCAATCGCTGGTGCGCCAAAGTCATTGGCCCGTTTTAGACCTGAAGGTAAGTGAAAAATGTCCCGTGCTTGTGAACTGACCGGCAAGGCCGTTATGTCCGGCAACAATGTTAGCCACGCCAACAACCGGACGCGGCGCAAGTTCCTGCCGAATCTTGTCAAGGTGACGCTGATCTCGGAAGCGCTGAACCAGAATGTGCGCCTGCGCATTTCGGCCAACGCCCTGCGTACGGTGGAACACCGGGGCGGCCTCGACGCGTTTCTGGCGAAGGCCGATATTGCCGAGTTGTCGCAGCGCGCCCGCCTGCTGAAGAAGCAGATCGCCAAGAAGACCGCCGAACAGGACGTCGACACAGTCGCCGCCTGATTTAAGTGCGGGCGGCTTCGGCCGCCCAGCTGGTTCCATCACCCAGGTTAAAAAAATGTTCCGCTATTCTTCGTATCTGCCCTTTGTGGCCGCCATGGCGCTTGTCGTGGTGGCGTCCAACATTCTTGTGCAGTTCCCCGTCGAGGGCCAGCTTGGCAGCATCGCGCTGGCAGACATCCTGACCTGGGGTGCCTTTACCTATCCCCTCGCCTTTCTCGTCACCGATCTGGCCAACCGTCGCTATGGCCCTGCCATGGCGCGCCGCATCGTCTTCGTCGGCTTCATTGTGGCCGTCGCCTGTTCGATCGTCGTTCCACCGCTGCTATATCGCTTCGGTCTCACTCACTTTGAAACAGAACCGGGCCGATTGCTGCGCATCGCCGCGGCTTCGGGTTCGGCCTTCCTCGTCGCGCAACTGCTGGACGTGACCGTTTTCGACTGGCTGAGGCAGCGCTCCTGGTGGCGGGCGCCTGTGTTCAGCTCACTGTCGGGCTCGATCGTCGACACGATGATCTTCTTTGGCATCGCTTTTGCCGCCGCGTTCGCCTTCGTCGGCCCCAATGACGGCTTTGCGCTTGAAACTGCGCCGCTCTTCGGTGTCCTGTCCGTCGACACGCCGCGCTGGCTGTCCTGGGCGCTCGGCGATCTGTCGGTCAAGCTTGTCATCGCGCTGGTGGCCCTCATTCCCTACCGGCTGATCGCAGCCAGATGGACGCAGCCGGCTCTGGCTTCGTGATCCCCTGGGTCCATCTCGCAACTGCCAAAATCCCGGGTGTCGCCGAGGAGCTTCGCCTGAAGCGGCGCGGGAGCGAATTCTCGATCATGCTCGGCACCAACGAGTTGATGAACAGCCGTATTAGCGGTTCGGAAGAAGCGTTGGCCAGGCTGGCCATCGACAGGATTGCAGGACGTGCAAGGCCGCACATTCTCATTGGAGGCCTCGGCATGGGCTTCACCTTGCGCGCTGCCCTTGCCGAACTCGGCAGCGAGGCTGCAATTGTTGTTGCCGAGATTGTCCCGGCGCTGATCCACTGGGCCCGCCAAGACATGGCTGAGGTTTTTGGAACCTGCCTCGACGATCCGCGCGTATCCATCCATGAGGGCGACGTCGGCAATCTGATCCGCACGGGCCGGAACTTATACGATGCAATCCTTCTCGACGTCGACAACGGCCCGGAAGGCCTGTCGCGCAAGGCCAATGATGCCCTTTATGATTCTGCAGGCTTGGCTTCCGCAACGCATGCGTTGGCATCCGGTGGCGTGCTGGCCGTCTGGTCCTCGGGTCCCGACAGCGGTTTTACACGGCGTCTGCGCCAGGCCGGTTTGACTGTGGAGGAAGTCAGCGTCCGGGCACGCGGCAAGCGTGGCGCCCGCCACACGATCTGGCTGGCGGCCAAGGACTAGATGATTCAGTCCTGTTGCTCGCTGGCGCTGCGCGATCCGCCGCAGCCACAGCATCTTCCGTCTAGTCATCGTGGAGGATGAATTCGAGGTAGAGGTTGCGCTGAAGAATGGAATGATTGTCGTCCGATACCAGCGACACCATCTGCGCGCCGTCTGCCCGGGTCCAGACGTCGAGCGCTTCCATATTGTCGATCTGGTAAGCCATTCCTGCGGTAAACAGAACTGGCCCGTCGGCCACTTTGCCCTTGCCGATATCGCTGCCCGAAATGCGCCTGAGCCGCATCTTTACGCCTGACGCCATTGAAAAGCTGCGCTCCAGCAGCAGCAGGTCGCCATCGGGCAGGAAAGCACCATCGGTGATGTCGAACTCGCCGTTGCGCTTGACGGTGAAGATGCCCTTTCTCGGTCCATCGATAACGGCCGCAAAGATGTTTCCCTGTCGATCGAGGCTCTTTTCCGA
>JBBSOT010000143.1:0-11144 GCA_038259455.1 Hyphomicrobiales bacterium
CATCAGGGGGTCAGTTTTGCGAGTGAGTTGCGTTGCGTTTGTCTGGAACCAGAACCGGTGAGTTGCTCGGCGATATTGCGGCAGGCTGCGAACGCCTGGTGCATCGCTCCGTCACAGAACCACGCTTGCGTCTTCACCAGCGTCGGTTGATCGGTCTTCTTCTGGCAGGCCCGGTGCCAATTGCCGTTTCCATCGCCCTGACGTTTCCGGCCCAGGTCGACGCCATGACGATGCTTGGCGCTGTCTGCGCAACCTTTGCCGCCGGATGGCTGATGGCGCTCGCAGTCATTGCAACGGGGCGCAGCCGGCCGATCGAGCTTCTGGCGCTTGCAGCTGGCGCCGGCGCCGCCGCGGCAATTGTTGCCGCCGCCGGCGGGCTTTCGTCACCTGCCACACTCGCCATCGTCGCATTGCCTTTCGAGGCCTGGTGGCTCTACCGCTCCTCCAGAGCGACCGTGATCGGCGCTGCCGCCGGCCTGGCCGTCATTCCGGTGCAGGCGGCGCTTGGCCAGTCACTGCCTGTCCATCCCGACCTTGGCGCACTCGGCTGGTTCGTGCCTCTGGCCTATGCTGCATTTGCGGCGCCGCGCTTCGCCGCTTGGCGTGACATGGCCATGACCGAGGCGGCATCGCAGCAGTCGAGACCGATCGACGAGGTGATCGACGCCGTGGTTTTGACCACGACCGGTTCAGGCGAGGTGCTGGACGCTTCGCCGCAGGCGCGCAGGCTGCTTGGCGTGGCGCCCGAACTGTTGCTTGCCGAAGGGTTTTTCGAGCGAATCCACGTGGCAGACCGGGTTGCCTATATGTGCGCGATTGCCGATATCCGGCAGGGCAGCGAATCCAGGCGCGTCGAAGTGCGCATGAGAACGCCCGGATCGAACGATGGCAGCGTGGCGCCTGAATTCCGGCCCTTCCTGATCGAGATGAACGGGCAGGAAGGTTCGGACCAGCCGATCATCATGATCGCGCGAAACAATGAGGAAGTGGTCAGGCTGCGCGACAAGCTTGCCGCCATCACCGAAACGGCGGAGAGCCTGGAAACAGCCAAGAGTCGCTTTCTTTCCGCCGTGAGCCACGAACTGCGGACGCCGCTCAACGCGATCATCGGCTTTTCCGACATGCTGCTGCACGAACTGTTCGGTTCGTTCGCCGATCCGAGGCAGAAGGAATATGTTGGCCTGGTCAGCGAATCCGGTCATCACCTGCTGTCCGTCGTCAACTCGATCCTCGATGTCTCCAAAATCGAGGCGGGAACCTATTCGACCGTGCCTGAACCCTTCCGCTTCAGGGACGCGGTCGACACGTGCCATTCCATGCTGAAGGGTCTGGCTGAAGCGAAGCAGATCGGCCTTACCGTCGACGTGGCGTCCGAGGTAGGTGCGATCGATGCCGACATACGCGCTGTCCGGCAGATGCTGATCAACCTTGTTTCGAACGCCATCAAGTTTACGCCTTCCGGCGGCAGCATTGAAATCGGCGCCAAGCGGATCGGTTCGCGGGTCCACTTCTGGGTAGCCGACACCGGGATCGGGATCTCCGCCGACGATCTCGCACGGATCGGCAAGCCATTCATCCAGGTTCAGAACGACTACACGAAGCGGTTCGAAGGATCGGGTCTTGGGCTCTCGCTTGTGGCAGGCCTGGTCGGCCTGCATGAGGGCACGATGTCGATCGAGAGCGAACCGGGTCTTGGTACGACTGTGACCATCAGCCTGCCAGTCGACAGGCCGCACACCAAAACAGACGAGGCAGAGATTGTGACGCTGGCGCCAGGCGTTGCCAAAGAGGACATTCATGGCACGTACCGCAAGACAGGCTGAAATGCCGGCTCCCTGGACGGCACCGCTGCGCAACGGGGCAGCGGCTTTCCTTGGCATGGTTGCTCGCAACCCAACCATTGCCGGCGGAGCGACGGCATTTCTTGTCGCGCTTTCCTTCGTGTCTGCCAATGCGATCTGGTATCAGCCCTATGCGCATTCGGGCGCCTTCTTCGCGACCCGCGACTTTTCGCGACCGGGGCCGGTCGAGCAACCCGCAGAGACCGTGATCCGCATCGAGAGGCCCCAGACCGCGTCGGTCGATCCGCAAGCCGACGACGAGATCCGCGACGTGCAGGCGATATTGAAGGATCTTGGGTTCTACGCGGGCGACGTCGATGGTCTGGACGGACCCAATACGCGCACCGCCATCGAAACCTATCGCTCGACCATAGGCATGACTGTGACGGGTTCTGTCGACCGGGAATTGCTCGACCAGTTGGGAGTGGCCAAGGCGGGCGAAGCCACCGCGAGCGAGGCCACCGCAAGAAATGCTGCGCCGCGCGACGATGCTTCAGAGCCCGGCGCGTTCAAACTGCCGGATGTGGCGCCGCTGCCGCCACAGGAACGCATCATCAAGATCCAAGCAGGATTGCGCGCATTCGGCAATGAAGGCATCGAGGTCGACGGGCTTATGGGAGCGCAGACGTCCGCAGCGATCCGAGAATTCCAGGCCTTGTTCGGACTACCCGAAAGCGGGCAGCCCGATGCCGAAGTCTATGCCAAGATGCGGGAAATCGGACTGACGAACTAGGGTCCTGACCCTAGCCGTTCATGCTATTGAAACGGCGCGGCAAGCGGGACCGTGTTCGAGGACATCGGCAAGGATCCGGATTTGCGATGCGGCTGACAACGGACTTCTGGGTATCGGCGCTCGTGAAGCGTGTCTTTGGCGCCGGAGGGTTTGCCGCCATCGGCAAGCGCGGGGCGACCGAGGCCGGCGCGGTTTTCATCATCGTCCGCGACCGGATGGGCAGGGCCGACCTCTACGGACCCGGGCCGCAAACCAGCTATGACAGCGCCAAGCCGGAAGAGCGCAATTTCTCGCTCCTGGAGACAGCGCAGGAGGCCGAAGCCATCGACGTGCGGCTTGCCAAGGAGAGCCGATTCGATCCGGATGTCTGGGTGGTCGAGATCGAGCCTGGCCCCATGGCGATCGAAGATCTTATTTCGCTTGCGTTGCACTGATTGCATTATCGCCGGACTGTACGCTCCGGGCTGCGGTCAGCCGCCATGCCGTATTTTCACCGGGCGTGCGCGCTTTCCAGACGGCCAGCCGTTCAAGCGCCGTCTCGCGGGTCATCTCATGGTAGCAGGACAGGAATAGCCGGATCGCTTCAGGTTGCGGAAACTGCTTCGGCTGGAACGCGGCTGCGATCAGGAACGCCTGCTCGCCGCTCAGATCGAGAGCGCGAAGCGCCGTCAGCAACCATGAATGGGAAGAGGGGGAGGCGATCTCGCGCGCGGTGGCGAATGCGAGTTCGAGCGAATCGGCCAGCGCCGTCTGGAACAGGGCCGGATTGCCGCTGAGCACGGTGTCGCGCAGCCGGTCATAGGTCGGGCGTCCTGCCGCCACTGATGCACGCTGGGTGTCGCCCTCGTCCGGAAGCATGACCGAGCGAAGCCTGCGCCGCGCATTCTCCGCCGCCTCGCCGACCGAGCGGCCGATGTCGAGCGTCGATTCGATCGAATCTGCCGTAGAGACCGGGGAATCAGGAGTGTTCCGCCCCGGCCTGACGGCCGCGGCCTTTTCGGCATCGGCCTTGCGGTTGATCGCGGCCACGAGATGGGCAATGGCCGGGTTGAGATTCGAGCGGCGGCCGATGGCGCGGGCGTGCGGTGCCCCGTGTCGCGCAATCAGCGAAAGCAGGTCCAGATCGTTGAGTTCGATCGACCGGATGAGCAGGGGCGCTGCAATGTCGACCGTCTCGTTGGCGAGCCGCCTGACCAGCGTTGCAGGCGCATAGGGCGAGTCGCTGAGCGCGGCGGCGACGAAGCGGCGAGCCTCGACTGAAACCTGATCGAACAATGGCAGGGTAAGGTCTTCGAGTTGCGCCTGATCGCGCCGTGACGGCCGGGTCAGTGAGCAGAATGCCGATACGGCGGCACGAAACAGGCGCTCGCCCTTGCCGGCCTCGCCCTTGATCGTGATCTGCCTGAAATCGGAGGATGACACTACTGGAACGCCTGACACACAACACTGATACACATCGGATATACAGGCCGCGAAGCCACCCGAACCCGCTACAAGCCTCAAATTAGCGGCGATCCGTTAAAGTGCTGTTAACCGTCTGCTGGCCTTATGAACGAGGAGGCGTTGCGTGGTTGCTCCGGTCAAACCGAGAGGGAATCGCCGAAAATGGGCAGTGTCGTGTCATTTGAGCCGCGAACCGCGGCAGTCAGCCGAAATCCACTTCCTGCGGGGGCTACAGCTTCCGTGGTGATATTCCCAGGCATTCGCTACGAACGGGCGAGTTCGATCAGCCCGATCGTCGAAGACAGGGCCGAAAACCGTGCCGAGCCTCGGCGCGAGAAGCCATTACCGCGTCATCGAGCGCCTTGACCCGGAAACAGTTCGACTGCGGCTGATCGAGGCGTCAGCCTCTCGTGCAGGCGACATCGCGCAGGAAGCGCGTCGCGGTGGGCTTCCAGCTCTGGTCGGGCACGAAGGCGCGCACGACGACGATGCCCCGCCCGACGGGCGCTTCGACAAGGATTGCGTTGCGGAACTCTTCCGGCATCCGCTTGCGGGTCTCAATCATCTGGGAAGCAGTCAGCACGCCGACATCAAGGACGCCGGTGTCGGTCGCCCGGTCGGTGAAGGCATAGACGTTCTGTCCGCCGCGATTGTAGATCGACACGGACCAGTAGGGCACATTTCCCGGCGCGTGGACGCGGACCGGCCCGTCGGCCAGGTCGAAGCGGCAGGCGGAAGCGTAAAACAGTGGATCGAGCGACCTGACGATGGGGACTTCGCCCGCAGCGGCGTCGATGCGCACGGGCTTGTAGTAGTCGGCCGCCTCGGCGAGCCGCGCCCAGGCGTCGCGGTCGGAAAAATGGGGCAACAGCATCAGCACGGTGATGTGCACGATTGCCGCGCCGACAATGGCGACCAGCGCCGTGTAGGTCGCTCTAATCATTGCACCCTGCATTGATGATCTCGGGCAGCACGATGTCGGCGACGCCGGTGCTGCTGGCGATGGGGGTATCGTAGAAGGTGAGCACCAGGCTCATGGCGCCCGCGCCTGACAGCGCCAGCCAGTTGCCGGGGCTGGGATTGGCGCTGACCGTGATGACCACCGAATTGTCCGGCCGGCGCAGCAATTGGTAGGAGTGCAGCGCGCTCGGGCGGGGCTTGTCGGTCTCGATGATCGCTTCGTTGGCGTCGGCGGCATAGATGGTCCAGAAGCGGGCCGGCGGCACCGGTCCTTCGACCGTGTAGCGGCATCTGCGGTCGAGCCGCAAACCGCCGGAATCGCGCTGCGCCACGAAGGTCAGCCCTTCCGCCCGGCCGAGCGCCAGAACCCCTTCGCGCGCAATCCTCGCCTTGGCGTAGGGGTCGGCGTCCGGCGTGCCGATTTCGGGAAAGGCGGTCCAGCGCCCGATGGTGACGGCGCCGACGCTTTCCTTGGCATTGAGCATGTACCAGACGCTGGCGCCGCCGCCGAGAATCGCGAAGCAACAGACGAATAAGGTTGTGAGCACAGTCTTGAGCATGGGCCGCCGGAAGGAGTGGAGCCGCCTCCGTTACCGCGCGGCGCGCCATGATGGCAAGATGATCGGCTCTAAAGCGCCGAAAGCGTTTCGGGCTGCGGCGGCGCTTCGATGGGCGGCGCGTTCTGGAAAGCGTCGGCGATGCTGCGCAGCGTGCGCGTGGTGGCGCTCGACAGAACGGGCCGCTGCTCGAAATCGCTCGGTTCCTCGTCGGTCTTCTTCTTGGCTGCCTTGGCGGCGACCTGCTCGTCGACGAAGGGGTTCTCGATGCCGGGGATCGGCTTGATGTCGACATTCTGGTGCGCGTAGGTCATCAGCCGGTTCCACACCATGGCCGGCAGCGAACCGCCGGTCATCTTGCGGGTGGTGGAGAAATCGTCATTGCCGAGCCAGACGGCGGCCAGATAGTTGCCGGTGAAGCCGACGAACCAGGCATCTCGGTAGGACTGCGTGGTGCCCGTCTTGCCCGCCGCGCGGATGTCGGGCAGGGCGGCGCGCCGCGCCGTGCCGCGCTCCGGGATCTGCACCAGGATCGAGTTCATCGAACGGACCGCCTGGTCAGACAGGACGCGCTTGGGCTTCGGCGCATCGCGCTCGTAATCGAAGAGCACGTCGCCGGCGCGGCTGACGATCTGGGTGATGCCGTGGCGCATGCCCGCGTAGCCGTTGTTCTGGAACACGCTGTAGCCGGTCGCCTGGTCCATGACGGTCATGCCCGACGTGCCGAGCACCATGGTCTTGTGCGAGGAGATGATGGATTCGACGCCGAAGGCTTCGGCCATCGCCTTCACCGGCGCGGTGCCGAAATAGTCCTTGGCCAAGCGAACCGGCACCGTGTTGATCGACTTTACCAGCGCCGTCGTCAGGTCCATGCCGCCGCCATAGCTGCGCGCATAGTTCTTGGGCGACCAGCCGCCCCATGAGATCGGGCCGTCATCGATCAGCGATTCGGGGGTGAAGCCGTTTTCCATGGCCGTCGCATAGACATAGGGCTTGAAGGACGAGCCGGTCTGGCGCAGCGCATTGGTGGCGCGGTTGAACTGGCTCTTGCCGTAATCGGTGCCGCCGACGATGGCGCGCACCGCCCCGCCCGTCTCCATGACCACGACGGCGCCCTCGGTGACGCCATATTCCGTGCCGTGCTGGCGCAGATTGTATTCCACCGCTTCGGCCGTGGCGCGCTGGATGTTCATGTCGATGGTTGTCTTGGCGACCATCGAGCGCACGCCGGTGCGCAGCGTCAGCCGCTTGACCTCCTCGAAAGCCCAGTCGAGGAAATAGTCGGGGCTCTTGCGGTTGCCGCGATCGACGATGCTGGCCGGATGCAGGCGCGCCGACAGCACCTGGCCCTCGGTCATGAAGCCGCCCTGGACCATGTTGGTGAGCACGACATTGGCGCGCGCGCGCGCTGCCGGCAGATTGACGTGCGGCGCATATTTGGCCGGCGCCTTGAACAGGCCGGCAAGCATCGCCGCCTCCGGCAAATTGAGGTCCTTGACCGACTTGTTGAAGTAGAAGTCGGATGCCGCCGTGATGCCGAACGCGCCGCCGCCCATATAGGCGCGGTCGAGATAAAGCTGCAGGATCTCCTTCTTCGACAGGTTCCATTCCAGCCAGATCGACAGGAAGGCTTCCTTGACCTTGCGCTCAATCGTCCGCTCATTGGTCAGGAACAGGTTCTTGGCGAGCTGCTGGGTCAGGCTCGAGCCGCCCTGGACGACCGAATTGGCGCGCAGATTCTCGCCCATGGCGCGCGCCAGGCCGAGAAAATCGATGCCGTAATGCTCGAAGAAGCGACGGTCCTCGGTCGCCAGCACGGCCTTGATGAAATGATCGGGCATGTCGTCGACCGGCACGGATTCGCGCTGGATGATGCCGCGCTGGCCGATCTCGTTGCCCTGGCGGTCGAGGAAGGTGACGGCGAAATCGTCCTGGGCGCGCCAGTTGGTGGCGGTTTCCTGGAAGGCCGGCAGCGCCAGACCGAGCATGATCATGGAGCCGACGGCGCCCATGGTGAAGGCTTCGCTGGACAGTTCGAAGAAGGCGCGGCGCCAGCCATAGAAGCGGAAGCGGCGCGAGAAGACGGTGACCGCCTCCCAGATCTCGCTTGCCTTGAATCCGGCCTCGTAGAGCGTGGAATCGATCCAGGCGTCGATCGCCAGAAGCATCGTCGCTTTCGGGCGAGGGCGTTTTCGGATGTCGTACGGGCTTACCATTCAGCAATGCGTCCGGTGCGGGGCTTGCTATCGAGACTGACGGTCCAGACTGGCGGATTCAGGGCGACGAGAGCAAGCGCCATGGTGGGGTCTTGTCCATGATTTTGGCGGAGTCGACAAGGGAAATAGCAGGTTTTCAGCGCGAACCGCACAAAATACAGCCCGCTATGGCAATTTGGTGACGCTGGGGGAGCAAGCCCGGCCGCGCCAACGATCGCGGCCGGGCTCCAATCGCTGCGCAGCGCCCACAATGGCTACCCCGGGAACGGGTCTCGCCATGCCGGCATCTCTGAAAGCCTCGCGTGCCAGCGCCGGATGGAAGGGAAGTTTTCGATCGGCATGGCCGCTTCTTCCGCATAGGGCAGTGTGACGGCGACCGCGAAATCGGCAATCGTCAGGCTGTTGCCGAGCAGGTAATCGCGCCCGGCAAGATGGTCGTCGAGGATCGCGGCAGCCGCCAGAAGCGGCGGGGTGGCAGCGGCAAGCACCTCTTCATCGGGCGCCCCAAGGCCGATGCGCGGCTTGACCAGACGCTGGAAATAAAAAGTGCCGGCATGTGGCTTGAAATGTTCGCTGTCCCAGGCGAGCCAGCGCAGCACCTCGGCCTGCGCGGCGCCCTGCGGCCACAGATCCGATCCGGCCAGCATCGCCAGCCGCATCATGATGGCGTTCGATTCCCAGAGCGCCTTGCCAGCCTCCGACAGGACGGGAACGCGTCCGCACGGATTGATGGCGAGGAAGGCCGGCGTCTTGTGCTCGCCTCTGGCAAGATCGACAGGAACATAATCGGGCAACAGGCCGAGATGTCGGGCGAGCGCGCAGACCTTTTGCGAATGCAGGGTGTTGGCGTAATAGAGTTTCATCAGCCCGCACTCCGCATCCTGGCCGACCCCTGCGCGACGGCGAGATAGGCGTCGAGATCGTTGAGGCTGCTGCTCCAGCCGCCAATGTGGTTGTCCCGCGATGTCTCAGAGGCAAAGCCCGTCTGCCTCAAGACCATCCGGGTCTTGCCGGCCTCGTCGGCGAAGGTGACGGTGACCAGCGTCAGCGGACTGGTGCCGCCCGCATCCTGCTCCCACAGATGGGTATAGACCAGCCGCTCGGGCGCCACGACCTCCTGATAGGTGCCGCGCATCCAGTGCTCGGTGCCGTTCGGCTCGATCACGCAGACGCGGTATTTGCCGCCCGGCGTGGCACTGAAATAATCCTGCTGCGAGGTGAAGCCTTCCGGCCCCGACCATTGGGCGAGATGGTGCGGTTCCGTCCACGCCGCAAAGACCAGTTCGCGCGGTGCGTCGAAGATCCGCGAGATGGTCAGCTCAAGTTCGGGTTTGTCAGTTGTCATTGCCTGCATCCTTCTTCTGCAGTTCGGTGAGGTAGGTATCGAGCCGGTCGAAACTCGGCTCCCAGAATTTCCGGTATTGCTCGACCCAGTCGGACACCTGCTTGAGCGGCGCGGTTTCGAGCCGGCGCGGCCGGAACTGTGCGTTCCTGCCCTGCGAGACCAGTCCGGCACGCTCAAGCACCTTGAGATGCTTCGAGATGGCAGGCTGGCTGAGCGAAAAGGGCTGCGCCAGATCGTTGACGGATGCCTCGCCCTCGGCCAGCCGGGCCAGGATGGCGCGGCGCGTCGGGTCGGCAAGCGCCGAGAGGGTCATGCTGATCTGGTCCATTTATATATCCAATTAGTTATATTGCTGGTTGGATATATGCGAGATGTGAACAGGCGTCAAGAGGGGTGACGACGCGAACAGGCCGCCGCTATCATGGGACGCTTCAGAAACGGCTGGCGCCGGCCGTTCCTGGCCAACAGGGAGACGTGCCGTGGCGGAACTGGCCAGCCTTTACCGAGACTACATCGCCTGCCGAGCGCCAAAGATATGTCGGGTTATAGGAAAATAATCCTTGACACCGTGACGGTCGTTTGGTAGTGTCTCGATATCGTCGGAAAAGTGTGGGTTGAGCAGTTGGCCGGGCAGGGTGCCCGGGCGGCGCTCTGGCTTGCCGGGTCCCCGCTGCTGCGCAGCGTCCCGTCGTTCGCCGGCCTTTCCTCATTCCGCTGGCATGAGGAATTCGCTGCGCGAACCGGCAGCTCACCCCCCTCTGTCCTGACGCTAATCACCCCCTCAAGGGGGGAGATTAGCGGCTTCAACGCTGGCTTTCACCATGCCACTGGCATGGCGCATTCGCGTACGGCGAACCGGCTGCTCACCCCCTCACGGGGAGATCAGAACTTCACCGGCAGTCCTTCGACTGCTCGCTGTGCTCGCGCTCAGGATGAGGGCGCGTGGCTAACCAGGATTTGGGCGCGCGGTCAGGATTTGGGCGCGCGGTTAAGTAGATCACATTCACCATCAAGGAATCCGACAAAGATGCCGTCTTCAAAACCCAATGCGAAGCGGCGCGCCCTGCGCGCGCTGGCCGAGGGCGCGCGGCCGTCCATGGCGCTTCTGGCCGATGCGTCCGGGCGCTCGCTGGCGATGCTGAGGCGCGAGGCCGAGCGCGATGGCTGGCGGCTCGACCGGCCGCATATGGGCGATGTGCTCGAGCGCATCCGCGTTCTTTGCACCATGCTTCTGGAGCGGCTGGAGGAGGTGGCGCGCGCCGCACTGGAGGGTGGAGGGCGCATCGACAAGGCGGAGATCGACGCGATCGTGTCGCTGACCAGAAGCCTCGAGAAGATCGTCGAAATCACGCGGCCGGAAGAAGCCGTCAGAGAGAACCAGATCGCACAGGATGAAGAACTGGCAGACATACTTCAGGCAATCAACGACAAGATCATCGAGCTTGCACACGCCTTCGCTCAAGAAATTCTTGAAGAAAACGGTGGGGGTGGCGCACGCGCCGGACGTGGCCGCGCAGTGGCTTCTTAGGACGCGCAAGAGCCAGTATCCGCTGCTGAAACCGATACCCGTCACCTGGCTGGTGACCGGCGGTCGCGGCGCCGGCAAGACCAGGCTGGGTGCAGAATGGGTCAACGCGCTGGTGCGCGGCCTGCCGCCCTTCACGCTGGCCAAGCTGCATCATGGCCAGCTGGCGCTGGTTGGCGAGACGCTGGGCGATGTGCGCGAGGTGATGATCGACGGAGCGTCGGGCATCCGCACGATTGCGCGGGGCAACCGCCCGCGTTTCGAGGCGACGCGGCGACGGCTTTTGTGGACGTTTGGCGCGGTGGCGGAGATGTTTTCCTCGGAAGATCCCGAGAGCCTGCGCGGCCCGCAGTTCGACGCTGCCTGGTGCGACGAGGCGGCCAAGTGGAAGCACGCCGAGGCAGCGTTCGACATGCTGCAGTTCGGCCTGCGGCTCGGGCGCCAGCCGCGCCAGATCATCACCACGACGCCGCGCCCGACGCGACTGATCAAGCGGCTGATGGCCGACGAGACGGTGCTGGTGG
>JBBSOT010000144.1:0-11110 GCA_038259455.1 Hyphomicrobiales bacterium
TGATGGGACGCCGACAGACGAGATGGCAGCCTATTACGCCCGCCGCGCGCGCGGCGGCTTCGGTCTCATCATCACCGAAGGGACGTACGAAGAAGACCGGTTTGGCTGCCGCGCCTATCTCTCCCAGCCAGGGATCGCCAACAGCAAGCATGTCGCAGCCTGGCGCAAGGTCGCGGACGCAATTCATGCCAATGGTGGCAAGGCGATAATGCAGTTGATGCATGGCGGGAGGGTTTCCGATCCACGCGCCCTTGCCGGCGAGACACCTGTCAGCGCGTCTGCGACCCAAAGCGAAGGCTGGACGCTTTATACCGATACCGATTACGAGCGCCAGATACGCAACATCGCTGATCCCAATTGGCCGAAAGTCACGTTTGGTCGCGCCCGTGCACTGAGCATTCCCGAGATTGAAGAGATTGCACAAGGTTTTGCCGAGGGCGCAGAGCGTGCAATGGAGGCCGGTTTCGACGGTGTCGAGATCCACGGTGCCAACGGCTATCTGCTTTGGCAGTTCATAACACCCAAAACAAACCTGCGTTCCGACGCGTTCGGCGGCTCACCCGAAAATAACGTTCGATTTGCCAGATTGGTCTGCGAAAAGGTTCGCGCCGCGATAGGGCCGGAAAAGATCATCACTCTGCGTCTGTCCCAGGACGGGGTCGACGATTTCACGGGTGCGTGGCACGGTGGGGTAACTTATGCAAAAGCGATGGGCGAAGCTCTGCGTGGGACGCCGGTCGATGCGCTGCACTGGTCGAGCTTCGCCTGGCGAGACAATCGCGATCAGACTTCCGAGGTACCCATACCAACGGTTCTGCGGACAGCGTCCGGTCTTCCGATGATCGTGAATGGCGGAATTGCGGATGGCCCAGAAGCTGTAGCTTGCCTGGCATCCGGTGCCGGCGACATGGTTGCCGTGGGGCGGCCGAGCTTTACCCATCCCGATTGGCCCTACATCGTGCGCTCGGGCGCGCATTATGACTGGTTGCCTTTCGACCGGAAGTACGTCGTTCGTCCGTCCCTCGACTACGGGATCGCCTATCCGGTAGCATTGGCGGATCCGAAATGGCCCAACTCATTTTAAACAACTGGAGAGATTGAAATGGCTAAGAAAGAAATCATCTGCGCGTTCGGCACGGACATCGATTCCGTTGCGGGCTGGATCGGATCGTATGGCGGCGGCGATTCACCGTCGGACATCCAGCGCGGCATTTTGCCAGCGAAGTGGGCGTTCCGCGGCTTCTCAACCTTTTCAAGAAATACGATCTGAAGACCAGCTTCTTCATCCCGGGTCATTCGCTCGAAACGTTTCCGGACCAGTGCAAGATGATCGTCGACCAAGGGCACGAGATCGGCGCGCACGGCTATCTGCACGAGAACCCCGTGGCGATGACGCCGACCCAGGAAGAGGCGGTTCTGGTCAAGAGCATCGAACTGATCGAGAAGCTTTCCGGCCGCAAGCCCCGCGGCTATGTCGCTCCGTGGTGGGAGATGTCGGCTGCCACTGCTGACCTGTTGCAGAAATATGGGTTTGAATACGACCACAGCCAGGGCTACCGCGACTTCCAGCCCTTCTACGCCCGCGTTGGGGACACATGGAACGTCATTGACTACTCCAAGAAGGCAGAGGAGTGGATGCACCCTCTCAAGCATGGCAAGGAAATCGATCTCGTCGAGATCGGCGCCAACTGGTATGTCGACGACCTGCCACCAATGATGTTCATGAAGAAGGCGCCGAACAGCCACGGCTTCGTCAATCCCCGCGACATCGAGGAACTGTGGCGCGACCAGTTCGACTGGGTCTATCGCGAGATGGACTATGCCGTGTTTCCGTTCACCATTCATCCCGACGTAAGCGGCAGGCCACAGGTACTGCTCATGCTGGAGCGTCTAATAGAGCACATCAACAAGCATGACGGCGTGAAGTGGATGACCTTCGAGGAAATCGCATCAGATTTCCGCAAGCGCTTCCCGTTTTCGGCCGGCGCGCGTCCTGACGTTATCTGAACACCTTCGAAGCTCACAACGATAGGCTGGCCGCAATAGCCATGCGGCCGGCAACAAGGGACGGACATAAGCGATGTGCTCAAGCTGTGGTTTTCCGGCAGCGCCGGGACACTGGACCGAGGCCGGAACGGACACGCCCCATAATCGCCTGCGCGCACGGTTCCGTCGCGCGCAGGTCCTTCAGTCGATCCTCCCGGCTTACGGATTGACCGCCCATGACGGCGCGCAGGTTCCGGGAATTCAGATCGGCACTCTGTCGGGCAACAGCACAATTGTGCGCGATCTTGAGGAAGTATGGGCCGAAGCTGAAAGGTTGTCCGGGGCGGCTATCGACCCGCTCGATCCGCGCATAATCGGCGACGACGTCTGAAAGCCATGGTTCCCGGCATCAAGGCGAGCGACTCTTCCGACAATCGGATGCGGCTGACCGTGCTCGGCGGTTTTCTCGGTTCCGGCAAGACAACATGGCTCCGCCATCAGCTGCATGATGGAGCGCTCGCGGACGCATTCGTTATCGTCAATGAGGCGGCCGAGACGGCGGTCGATGATGCACTTCTAGGAAAGTCTGCCGAACTTGCCGTGCTTGCTGGCGGCTGCGCATGTTGCGACGCCAGGGACGGCCTGATCGCACTGCTGCGCTCGCTCTGCGACCGGCGCATCAGTCGCAATTCCGGAGAAACTCTGCTTGACCGAATTGTTTTGGAAACGAGTGGGCTCGCGGATCCCGCGCCGATCGTTGAGGCGATCCGTGCCGATCCCATGCTCGTCCATCATATCGTCATTGCCGAGATCGTCGTTGCCGTCGATGGCGTATACGGATTGCGCCATATCCGCGAGGAGGCACTGGGCCGCCGGCAGATGGAACTTGCCGACCGTCTTGTGGTCACCAAGGTTGATCAAGCCGACTCTGACGAACTCGCAAAACTGCTCGTCACGCTGCGGCAGATCAATCCGGGTGCGACGATTTCCGGAGCCATGAAAGGTACCGAGGCCCAGTTGCCCGATTACGCGAGCGCTGAGGCGGAGACGTTGGCCGATATCGGCGACATGTCAGGTAGCGCGCCGATTCGGGCACTGAAGATCGACATCGGTGATGACATAGACTGGACCGCGTTCAGCGTCTGGCTGAGTGCGCTCATTCATGCCCGCGGTGACGACATCTTGCGGGTCAAGGGCGTGATGAGCACCCCGGCCGGCCGGCTCCTGTTGCAAAGCGTAAGGCGCATCGTTCAGTCCCCGGAGATGTTGCCGGACAGCGAAGAGAACGACGACAACCAGGAAAATAGCCTTGTGTTCATCGGGCGCGGCTTCACGGAAACTGCTCTCATGAGGTCGCTCCGCCATTTTGCCGGACTGAAGAGTTGACAGGGCAGGAGGGCAATACAATGAATGATGATGTGTATCGAAAGCAGAAGTTCGGCCAAAAGGTCGGGTTAGGCCGCTCGCCGGCGCTCCTGGTCGTCGATTTCGTCAACGGCTTCACCGATCCTGAGATTCTCGGGGGCGGCAACATTCTGGATGCAGTAGCCGCCACGAAGCCCTTACTCACTTTCTTCCGCGAAGCGAAGCTGCCGGTCGTCTTCACCCGCATTGTCTACGCAGATGACGGCGCGGATGCCGGCATCTGGTGCATGAAGGTGCCGCGGCTGCGCGACCTGACCGAGAAGGCAGATGCCAGTCAGGTAGTCGATGCGCTTGCGCCGCGGGCGAACGAACTGGTGATCCGCAAGACCCAGGCGTCGGCCTTCTTCGGCACGCATCTGGCAGCGCATTTCGTCGGACAAGGTATCGATTCTGTCGTTCTTGCCGGTTGCACGACTTCAGGCTGCATCCGCGCCAGTGCCATCGACGCGATGAGCATGAACTATCGCGTCACGGTAGCCCGAGACTGTGTCGGCGATCGCGCCATCGGGCCGCATGAGGCCAACCTGTTCGACATGGGGCAGAAATACGCCGATCTTCTTGGCGGAGCAGATGTCGTTTCCACATTGCAACGCGCACGACAGGGAAGTTCGGACGCCACAGGTTCAACTTCGTAGGTATAGCTTTCTGCACGAGCTTCAGGTCTTCAAGCCTAAGCAGCCCGTTCATTTTGCTGAGCCGTAGGCGAAAACTGCAAGCAATATCGATCGTCGGTTATGGCATCCATTAGAAAAAGCCGCAAAAAGTCCTGTAAGTGATTGATTTTCTTTATGTTGTGGCGGAGGGAGTGGGATTCGAACCCACGGTGAGCTTGCACCCACGCCGGTTTTCAAGACCGGTGCCTTAAACCGCTCGGCCATCCCTCCATACCTGCTGAAACCACGCCGCTTTTGGCGTCTGCAAATCTGATCCAAAATTGTGTTTGCTGCATGGTGTTGCAGCTCTGTGATTTCCGCAACGCTGCTTACAGCTTTGCAGAGCGCGCCGTCAACTTTCTCGGGCATACCTTCCTGTATCCAACGGGACCGGCTGAGACCGTGAATGGCATCCAGCATGATGAGATCCGGCTGCCCTGTTGCGCTTCGGCAGAATTCGGCGCGCATAGCTGGCCCCCGGCAACTGTCTTCGCAATCGGCCCCAGAGCAAGCAACGCCATAGCCCGGCACTCGACGAGGGTGATGATCGAGCGCCGACAAGCGATTTCTGTTCACTCTTGCCGCGTTGGTCGTCATCCGAACAGGACCTTGCGAGGGCCGGCAAGTGCTTTTCATGCAAAGCTTCGTATCGGGCGCGCAAGGGAGCACCTAGGTCGAATCATCAAGGTCATGGAATCATGTAGAACGAGTTCTCACCGGATCCGCAAAACCGCTCTATCGCCTCGCAACACGGCAACGTGGGAGTGCCAGAGCCCTTGTATCGTCCTGCTTCCAACGGTCAGCTCCTCTGTGCCATTGCTTGCCACATTCCTGCCCGTTTCCCGACATAGTCGGTTAACAGCCTGATAATGAATCTCGGGCCATAAGTGCAGGGGGCCTCCGGGTCAATTTGGCGGCGCATAGGCGTTTCGTCTGGGGATAGATGACTATGCTGAAACCGACGCGCGCGCGTCTACGCGGCGCCACTACCGTCGCCGTCATTGCATTGACCGCCGGATTTCTCACAGCCTGCTCTACGACGCAGCCGAAATCGATGGTCGTTCCCAAGAAGAAATCCAAGGAATATTTTTCCGAGGTCGAGTATGGCGTGAAGGCAAGCCCGCGCGTCTCCCTCAAGGAAACCAAGCTGGCGCGCGGCGGCGGCAGGGATCAAATCGGCAAGCCCTACAAGGTGCGCGGCAAGGTCTATTATCCGAAGGAAGAAAAGAACTACAAGAAGACGGGCTTGGCGTCATGGTATGGCGATGCCTTCCATGGCCGGCTGACCGCCAATGGCGAAGTCTATGACATGACGCATCTGACGGCGGCGCATCCGACCATGCCGTTGCCCAGCTACGCCCGCGTCACCAATACCGCAAACAACAGTTCGGTCATCGTTCGGGTCAACGATCGCGGGCCCTATGCCCATGGTCGGCTGATCGATCTGTCGAAACGTGCCGCCGAAATGCTCGACTATGCGCATTCGGGTACTGCCAAGGTGAAGGTCGAGTATATCGGCCGCGCGCCACTCGATGGCCAGGACGACGAATATCTGATGGCTTCGTACAACCCTGGAAACCGCGCGCCCGATCCGTCCGATGGCCTGCCCGCAGGCGTCATGGTGGCCATGAACGGCCCCACGCCGAGCGCGCTTGTCGGCGCCGTTGCCAACGCGTTCCCTGGCACGCTGTTCGGTTCCTCATCGTCGGGGTCCGGCGGTATCGCGCTGCCGGCATTCGGACCGATCGTACCCGAGCGTCCGGCTCCGGGCGAGTTGGACGGTTCGCAGGTGGTTATGGCATCGCTTTCGTATGCCGAGAACACCAGACCGAGTTCGCCGGCAGCTTTTGCCGCTTTCGAGTCCTCCAACCTGACACCTGATTCGATCGTCCAGTCATGGACGCGCATGAATGTCGGTCCGAAAGACAGCCAAACGAGCCGCTCCTATATCGCCGCAGGTTCGTTTACGGTGGCGCAAGAGGCCCAGCAACTGGCCGACAGACTGGCCAAGTTTGGCGTGACCGAGGTTGAAAAATCCGAAATCGATGGCATGACATGGTATGGTGTCAACCTGCGCCCTGATGGGCGCAAGTCGCTCGACGAGTTGCTGCAGGCGGCATGGGACAGCGGGGCGCGCGACGCCTTGACCGTGCGCGACTGAGGCCGGCGTGATTATCACGCGATTTTGACGCATGCCGGTTGATCCGGCGTCAGGAAGCCTGATAGTTTCGTCGCCTACCCGCAAAATCGCAGGACGGCGAGCCTCATGACATTTCGCAGCCTATTGATGATCGCCCTAATGGCCGGACTGTCCATCGTGACAGCCACTTCCGGTTATGCCCAATCGCAGCTTTACGACACGAGCGCCCGCCAGGCGGTCATGATCGATGCCGAAACCGGCACCATTTTGTTTTCCAAGGATGCCGACAAGCTCATTCCGCCGGCTTCGCTTGCCAAGCTCATGACGATGGAGGTGGTGTTCCACGCCCTCAAGGTCGGACGTCTCAGCCTCGACGACAAGTTCGCTGTCAGTGAGAATGCCTGGCGCACGGGCGGCGCCAAGGCCGGCGGGTCGACCATGTTTGCCAAGGTCAAGTCGTCAATCCGCATCGAGGACCTGATCAAGGGCGTCATTGTCCACTCCGCAAATGATGGCTGCATCGTTCTGGCCGAAGGCATGGCCGGGTCGGAAGAAAACTTCGCCAAGTTGATGACGGAACGGGCGCGCGAAATCGGCATGACCAAGTCGGTCTTCAAGAATTCCAATGGCTTGCCGGCAGAGGGCCAGGTGGTGACAATGCGCGAGCTCGCCATGCTCGGCCGCCATATCTGGAAGGAATATCCCGAGTTCTACAAATATTATTCGATCCGGGAATTCGAGTGGAACAACATCAAGCAGCCGAACCGGAATCCGCTCCTGGGCATGGATATCGGGGCTGACGGCATGAAGACAGGCTACACCGAAGCCTCCGGCTATGCGATTGTCGGGTCGATCAGTCGCGGGGACAACCGGCTGTTCCTCGCCATGAGCGGCATGTCTGGCGAACAGGAACGCGCCGACGAAGCCCGCAAGATGCTACAGTGGGGCCTGCGTGCCTTCGAAAAGACCGATCTGTTCGGCGCCGACGAGATCATTGGCGAAGCGCAGGTTTTCGGCGGCGAGAAATCGGGTGTCGCATTGAAAGCCAACGGCCCGGTGAGCATTTTCATACCGCTGACCAACACCAGCCGCCTCGTCGCCCGTGTCGTCTATCGAGGACCGCTTACCGCACCGGTGGAGGAGGGGACTCCCGTCGGCATGCTGAAAATCTGGATCGGCGACGCGATGAGTCAGGAAACGCCGCTCTACGCCGCCGAGACAGTGAAATTGGGTACATTGCAACAGCGCGCGCTCGACGCGCTGGGTGAACTACTCGTCGGCTGGCTGCGCTGAGCGATCAAGCGATCCGCCACAGGGCGCGGCGGAATTGATTTCATCGCAGCGTCCATTGCGCTATGGCAGTTGCAAGTCGGCAAATGCTTGCCGCACGAGGACGGACTTGCGAAATTGAAGCGCGGTTTTTTCATCACATTCGAAGGCGGGGAGGGCGCAGGGAAATCAACCCAGATCCGCCTCCTTTCGGAGAAGCTGCGCGCCAAAGGCTACCGCGTTCTGATGACGCGCGAACCAGGCGGCTCGCCGGGCGCCGAGGCGCTGCGTCACGTTCTGCTCTCGGGCGCCGCAGAGCCCTTTGGACCGGAGATGGAGGCGCTGCTCTTTGCTGCCGCCCGGTCCGATCATGTCGAGCAGATTATCCGTCCCGCCGTACAGCGCGGCACGATCGTTCTGTGCGACCGATTTCTCGATTCCTCGCGCGTCTATCAGGGCGGCGCGGGAAATCTTGATGTGAAATACATGACCGAGATCGAACGCATTGCGATCAATGGCATGATGCCTGACATGACGCTTGTGTTCGACATCGACCCGGAAGAAGGACTGCGGCGCGCGACCGCACGTCGAGGCTCGGGCCAGGCCGACAGGTTCGAGAAGGAAACCCTTGCCATCCATCAGCAGCGCCGGCAGGCGTTTCTTGCCATTGCAAAAAACGAGCCTGATCGCTGCGTCGTCGTGGACGCTTCTGGCGACGTCGAAACGGTTCAGGATGTGGTGACGGCCGCCGTTTTCGCCGCGCTCGCGGCCCGGTCAAGTGCGCCCGCCAGCGCGCGGGAGGCGTGATGTTCGAGCGTATTGCACCCGAACAACATGACACGCTGGAAGGCATTCCCGAACCCTCGGAGAACCGGGCGGTCTTCGGTCATCAAGAGGCAAGGGCAAGACTTGCCGCCGCCTATGCCGCCAACAAATTTCCTCATGCGTTGCTGTTTACCGGGACAGCAGGCATCGGAAAGGCAACGCTGGCGTTTCACCTTGCCCATCATGTGCTGAAATTCCCGTCCAATGCGGACGCCCCGGACCAGTTGACCGCGCCCGATCCGGCCTCATCCCTGTTTCGCCAGATCGCCATTGGCGCGCATCCGTCTGTGCTGCACCTGACACGGCCAGCCAATGAAAAGACCAAGGGCTTCAAGACCGCAGTGACTGTCGAGGAGGTCCGCCGGGTCAGCCGGTTCCTGTCCATGACCTCGCATGATGGCGCTTACCGTGTCGTCATTGTCGATCCAGCTGACGACATGAACACCAATGCGGCCAACGCCCTGTTGAAAAATCTGGAGGAACCGCCTTCCAGAACGGCGTTCATTCTCATTTCGCATTCGCCCGGTGCCCTGTTGCCGACGATCCGGTCGCGCTGCCAGACTGTGCGTCTGACGCCGCTTCAGGCGGATGATCTCGTTGCAGCACTGGCAGCAGCGGGTGCACCTGTGCCGCAGGAGACTGCCACCCAACAGGCGCTTTTGGAGAGATCTGGCGGCAGTGTGCGCGCAGCGATCCTGCTGACGCAATATGGCGGCCTGGAAATCGCCGAGGCCACCGACCGCGTGGCGAAATCGCGTCAGCTTGACGTTGCTGGCGCACACCGGCTGGCCGATGCGGTCAGCGGCCGGGACAAGGCGATGCAGTTTGACTTTTTTAACAGGCAAGCGCTGGAGATGCTGTCAGACGCGGCAAGCGCCGCTGCATTGGCCGGCGATACGGCACGGGCCAACAGGCTTTCCGAAGGCTGGCATGAGTCGCGCGTCGCCATAGGCGAGACCGAGGCCTACAATCTCGACAGAAAGCAGCACGCGCTAAACATGATTGCCCGGTTGCAAGACACATTTCGAATGTGACGCCGCTTTCCTGAGGCGGGATGGCCTTGGCCGTCCTGATGCGCTATTTCCCCCGAAACGATGGTCTGTTTCCAGAACGGTTCTTCCATGCCACGCGAAAAATTCTACCTGACTACGCCGATTTTCTATCCGAACGGCAAGCCGCATATCGGCCATGCCTATAATGTCATTGCCTGCGATGCGCTGGCGCGCTTCAACCGGCTTGACGGCAAGGACGTTTTCTTTGTCTCCGGAACTGACGAGCACGGCCTGAAGATGCAGCAGACCGCCGATGCCGAAGGCATGACGGCGCTGGAACTGGCGGATCGCAATTCGGCAATTTTCCGGTCGATGCTCGAGGCTGTCGGGGCGTCCAACGACGTCTTCATACGAACCACCGAGCAGCGCCACCACGACGCATGCCAGGCGATCTGGGAACGCATGGCGGCCAATGGCGACATCTATCTGGACCGCTACAGTGGCTGGTATTCGGTGCGCCAGGAGGCCTATTTCGACGAGGACGAAACCACCCTTGGCGACGATGGCATCAGGCGTGAGCCACTTGGCTCGCCGGTCGAATGGAATGAGGAGGAAAGCTATTTCTTCCGCCTTTCGGCCTACCAGTACCGACTGCTTGAACTCTACAAATCGCAGCCCGATTTCATCGGTCCGCAGGAGCGCCGAAACGAAATCCTGAGCTTCGTCAATTCAGGGCTGAAGGACCTGTCGGTCTCGCGCACCACCTTCAATTGGGGTGTGCCGGTCCCGGGCGACGAGAAGCACGTGATGTATGTATGGGTCGATGCGCTCACGAACTACATAACCGCGGCTGGCTACCCCGACACCAACGACCCGAATTGGGGCTACTGGCCAGCCAATGTCCATGTCATCGGCAAGGACATCATCCGCTTTCACGCAGTCTACTGGCCGGCCTTCCTGCTGTCGGCGGGCATTGACTTGCCCAAGCGGGTCTTCGCGCACGGCTTCCTGTTCAACCGCGGCGAGAAGATGTCGAAGTCAGTCGGCAATGTCGTCGACCCGTTTGCGATGATCGAGCATTACGGTCTCGACCAGGTGCGCTATTTCTTCCTGCGCGAGGTCTCTTTCGGTCAGGACGGCAGCTACAATCATGAGGCGATCGTCAACCGGACCAACGCTGATCTGGCAAATGATCTCGGCAATCTGGCGCAGCGGTCACTGTCGATGATCGCCAAGAATTGCGGTGGTGTCGTGCCGGTGAGGGGCGAGCCGACCGATGCTGACAGGGCGATCCTCGATCAGGCGCTGGAAGCGCTCGCCAGCGCGCGCGCAGCAATGTCCGATCAAGCGATCCATCAAGGGCTTGCGACAATCTTTGCGGTCGTGGCCGAGGCCAACCGCTATTTTGCCGGGCAGGAGCCGTGGGCGCTCAAGAAGTCGGACCCTGCGCGGATGGAAGCAGTGCTCTGGACGACGGCCGAGATCTTGAGGCGGGTTGGCATATTGTGCCAGCCTTTCATGCCGCAGTCATCGGCCAAACTGCTCGACCTGCTGGCCGTTGCTGCAGACGACCGGAGCTTTGCCCATCTCGACCCAGCGTATGCCCTGGTTACGGGGACCGCGTTGCCAGCGCCCGCGCCGGTGTTTCCGCGCTATGTCGAGCCGACAACCGAGCCCGCGTGAGAAAGCGCCGTGATGCTTGTCGACAGCCATTGCCATCTTGATTTCCCGGACTTCGACGAAGACCGGGATGCCTTGATGACGCGTGCGGCAGCGGCCGGTGTCGGTCGCATGGTCACCATCTCCACGCGCGTCAGGAA
>JBBSOT010000145.1:0-11036 GCA_038259455.1 Hyphomicrobiales bacterium
GCGCTTGCGCATTGCCGAGGAAACCATGGAGATCTACGCGCCACTGGCCGGGCGCATGGGCATGCAAGGCATGCGCGAGGAGTTGGAGGAACTGGCGTTCCGGCAGATCAATCCGGAAGCCTACCGGACGGTCCCGGAAAGGTTGGCCGCGATTTTCGAGAAGAATCGCGGCGTAGTCGTCGAGATCGAGCAGTCCCTCTCCAGCCTGTTTGAAAAGAACGGCATCACGGCCTCGGTTAAAAGCCGCCAGAAGAAGCCCTGGTCGGTCTTCCGCAAGATGGAAGCAAAGGCGCTGTCATTCGAACAGCTGTCGGACATTTTCGGGTTCCGGGCCATCGTTGACAGCGTCGAGGATTGCTACCGCGCGCTTGGCGCTATCCATACCACCTGGTCGATGGTTCCCGGTCGGTTCAAGGATTACATCTCGACGCCGAAGCAGAACGATTACCGGTCAATTCATACCACGATCGTCGGGCCGTCGCGGCAGCGCATCGAGTTGCAGATTCGCACGCGCGAGATGAACAACATCGCAGAATACGGCGTTGCCGCTCATGCGCTCTACAAGGACACTGGCGGCAAGGTAACGGGTTCGGCGCCGGCGATCTCCAAGGAAACCAACGCCTATGCGTGGCTGCGACGGACAATCGAGCAGCTTGCTGAAGGCGACAATCCTGAAGACTTCCTGGAGAACACAAGGCTTGAGCTGTTTCAGGATCAGGTATTCTGCTTCACCCCGAAAGGCATGTTGATCGCGCTGCCGCGCGGCGCCATTCCCATCGATTTCGCCTATGCGGTTCATACCGACGTAGGCGACACATGTGTTGGCGCAAAGGTGAACGGGCGCATCATGCCTTTGATGACCGAGCTCAAGAATGGCGATGAAGTCGAGATCATCAGGTCGAAGGCGCAAGTGCCGCCTGCGGCCTGGGAGTCCATGGTCGTTACCGGAAAGGCCCGCGCCGCCATTCGCCGGGCGACCAAGAACGCGATCCGCAAGCAGTTCTCCGGCCTTGGCATGCGCATTCTCGAGCGCGCTTTCGAGCGCGCCGGAAAGACATACACGAAGGAAAGCCTGAAGCCTGTGCTGCATCGCCTGGCACGCAAGGACATTGAGGATGTGCTGGCATCGGTTGGCCGGGGCGAACTTGCATCGACCGATGTGGTCAAGGCCGTGTTCCCGGATTTCAAGGACGAGCGCGTGACGCCGCCGCCGCCCAAGCAACGCGAGGAAGGCTGGTTCAATCTTCGAAACGCGGCGGGAATGCTGTTTCAGTTGCCCGGTCGTTCGCCCAAGAAGGGCAAGCCGGACGTGGGCGTGCGGGATGGGGCCGTTCCGATCCGCGGCGTTCGCGGCGATCTCCCGGTTCGGTTTGCCGAGGAGGGAGCCGTACCCGGTGACCGGATCGTCGGCATATTGCAGCCGGGATCGGGCATAACGATCTATCCGATCCAGTCGCCGTCTCTCCAGGCATTTGATGATCAGCCCGAGCGCTGGATCGATGTGCGTTGGGATATCGATGAGACCAACAAGGAGCGATTTCCGGCACGTATTGCGGTCACGGCGATCAATGCGCCCGGTTCGCTTGCCGAAATCACCCAGGTCATCGCGGTCAACGATGCAAACATCCATATGCTGTCGATGATCAGGACCGCACCTGACTTTACCGAAATGCTGATCGATATCGAGGTTTGGGATCTGAAGCACCTCAGCCGGTTGCTGACGCAGCTCAAGGACAATACCAGCGTCAGCGATGCCAGGCGCGTGAACGGCTGAATTGGAACACAAATGGACACCAGTGAAGTAATTGACATCTTTCGTGAGGCCGGCGCGGTGATGGAAGGCCATTTCATCCTGACTTCCGGCCGGCGCAGCCCTATCTTCCTGCAAAAGGCCCGCGTCTTCATGCATGCCGACAAGACGGAGAAGCTTTGCCGCGCCTTGGCCACCAAGATCCGTGCGCAGGTGCCAGGCAAGATCGACTACGTCGTCGGTCCCGCAATCGGCGGCCTCATTCCGGCCTATGAGACGTCCCGGCATCTTGGCGTCCCGGCAATCTGGGTCGAACGAGAGGAAGGCAAGTTCAGATTGCGCCGCTTCGAGATGGAGAAGGGAGCCAGGGTCGTCATTGTCGAAGACATCGTGACAACCGGCCTGTCGATCAGGGAAACAATTAATTGCCTGCGCGAACTGGATGCTGAAGTCGTGGCCGCAGCCTGCATAATTGACCGTTCGGCGGGGAAGACGGATGTCGGTGTCCCGCTGATCGCCCTGGCCGAATACGAGGTTCCTTCATACTCCGCCGATAGCCTGCCTGCGGAACTGGCGAAGATCCCGGCTGTTAAGCCTGGCAGTCGCAACATTTAACCTCACACTTGTCCCGGGCCATTGAAAGTCGATAAATAGCGCTATGCTTTTCAAACGCAGAACCCCGATAGAGTTTTGGGAGCGGTTCAGAATCTGGTTCTGGCCGCGCCGGTCATTCTGGCGTTCGGCCAAATACTTCGCCAAACGCGTGCTCAGGTTGCGGGCGACGCCACATGCCATCGCAGCCGGTGTGGCGTCGGGGGTTTTCATTTCGTTTCTGCCGATTCCCGGCTTTCATGTTGTGCTTGCCGCCGTTGTCGCATGGTGTTTTGCGGCCAATGTGGTCGCATCGGCAATCGGGACAGCATTCGGCAACCCACTCACATTCCCGCTGATCTGGGGGACGACCTATGAGCTTGGTCACCTGATCCTCAATGGCGGATCGACAGTCCGCGAGGCGCCGCCCCGTCTGGGCGCGCTTTTGCGAAACCTCGAACTTTCCCAACTGTGGGAGCCGCTGCTCAAGCCAATGACAATCGGCGCAATTCCACTGGGCCTGCTCTTTGGCTTGGTCACCTATTTCCTGACGAGGTGGACGGTTGCGGCTTTCCATGCGCGCCGGCAGGCCAGACTTGCCGCGCGAAGCCCCGGGCAGTCCGACACGGGCCGATCGCGCGTTGCAGCGACCCCATGATTTTGGGCATTGGCAGCGACCTCATCGACATCCGCCGGATAGAACGGTCACTGGAGCGCTATGGCGAGCGCTTCGTGGTGCGCATATTCACCGAGATCGAGCAGGAAAAGTCGGAACGACGCAAGCAGCGTGGCGCCTCATACGCCAAGCGCTTTGCCGCAAAAGAGGCGTGTTCGAAGGCGCTTGGATGCGGCATCGCACAAGGTGTGTTCTGGCGCGACATGGGCGTGGTCAACCTACCGGGCGGCAAGCCGACGATGCATTTGACCGGTGGCGCCGCAGTGCAGCTTGAAAAGATGATGCCGCCCGGGCACAAGCCAGTGATCCATTTGACCATCACCGACGATTTTCCGCTTGCTCAGGCATTTGTGGTTATCGAGGCAACGCCTCACGGATAGATTGCGCCGATAAGCCGCCGGCCCTGCATTGTGATTGCCCCTCGCAGCTTCACCCCTTATATGCATCGACCACAAACGAGGACGAAATGAGCGTGGCTGACAGATCCCAGAAGAAATCCGGCGGCCTTGGCGAGACCGTAAGCGTCATCGTCCAGGCATTGTTGCTGGCACTGGTCATACGCAGCCTGCTGTTCCAGCCGTTCTCGATCCCATCCGGGTCAATGCGCCCGACACTGCTTGAGGGCGACTATCTCTTCGTCACCAAATGGGCATACGGCTACTCGCGTTATTCGCTGCCCTTCTCGCCCGATCTGTTTTCGGGGCGCATCTGGGACTCCGCGCCCGAGCGTGGCGATGTCGCCGTGTTCAAGTTTCCGCCAAACCCGTCGCTCGACTACATCAAACGCGTGATCGGCCTGCCCGGCGACCGAATCCAGGTCAGGGAAGGCGTGCTCTACATCAACGATGAGGCCGTGCCGCGAGAGAAGATCGGTGAGATAAACAATCCCGACATTACGGAGGTCAACCGGCCGGTCGACGTCTATCGTGAGACCCTGCCGAATGGCGTTTCCTACGACACGCTCGATCTGACGCCCAACTCGAGTGGCGACAACACGCGAGAGTTCGTGGTGCCGGCCGGCCACTATTTCATGATGGGTGACAACCGGGACAATTCGGCCGACAGTCGTTTTACGGTCGGCTATGTGCCGGAGGACCATCTGGTCGGCCGCGCCAATATCATCTTCTTCTCGATAGCCGGCGGCGCCAGCCCGCTGGAAATCTGGAAGTGGCCGGCCGACATGCGCCCTTCACGGCTCTTCACATTCGTCAAATAGCATGGGCAGGCCCGGCCCATGGCGTTGAATCGGCCGACCGGCGAGGCGCTCGCGGCTGCGCTCGCCACTGTAACAGGGCATGTCTTTCGCGATTTCGCGCTCATGCAGCGCGCGCTCACCCATTCAAGCGCGCGCGGCAAGACCTATGACAATGAGCGCCTTGAATTTCTCGGGGACCGCGTTCTTGGCCTGGTCGTGACGGACATGCTTTTTTCAACCTATCCGGAAGCAACACAGGGCGAACTGGCTGTGCGGTTGAGCGCACTGGTTTCGGGCGCCACCTGCGCCGAAATTGCCGAATCGATAGGCCTCGTTCCTCTCATCCATGCCGATTCCGGCGTTCGTCAGGCCAAATCGAAGGCCCGTAACGTTCGCGCCGATGCGATTGAGGCGTTGATCGCCGCCATATACCTCGACGCCGGCCTTGGTGCTGCGCGAAGCTTCATCCTGCGCTATTGGGAGCCGTTGTCGAAGGCGGTGGTGAAGGTGCCGCGCGATCCCAAGACCGAGTTGCAGGAATGGGCTCATCAGGCAGCGCAAGCCGCGCCCGCCTATAAGGTCGAGGGCCGCGACGGACCTGATCACGAGCCGCGATTCACCGTCAGCGTTGCTGTCACGGGCTTTGCGACCTCGACGGGAAGCGGACGCTCCAAGCGCGAGGCCGAGCAGGCCGCGGCGAGCGCCATGTTGCGGCGCGAAGGCGTCTGGGAACACGAAGGGAACGATGCGTGAGCGAAGATAACGAAGAACGGCCGACGCATTCAGGCTTCGTCGCCCTGATAGGTGCACCCAATGCCGGCAAGTCGACGCTGGTCAACCAGCTTGTCGGCGCCAAGGTCTCGATCGTCACCCACAAGGTGCAAACGACGCGTGCCATAGTGCGTGGCATTGCCACACATAATCGTGCGCAGATCGTCTTCGTGGACACACCCGGCATCTTCAAGCCCAAGCGCCGGCTCGATACGGCGATGGTCACCACCGCGTGGGGCGGTGCCAAGGATGCCGACGTCATTCTTGTGCTCATCGACGCCGAACGCGGCATAAAGGGCGATGCCGATGCCATGCTGGACCGTGTGGCGACTGCTGGCCAGCCCAAGATACTGATCCTCAACAAGCTCGACAGGGTGAAACCCGAATCGCTGCTCGCACTTTCGGAAGCGGCCAATGCACGGGTCGAATTCAAGCGCACATTCATGCTCTCCGCGCTGAATGGATCGGGTTGCAAGGATCTCCTCGACTATCTCGCCGAAACGCTGCCTGAAGGCCCTTGGTATTATCCGGAGGACCAGATATCGGACCTGCCAATGCGCCAGCTTGCTGCCGAGATAACCCGCGAAAAACTCTATTTGCGCCTGCATCAGGAACTCCCCTACGCTTCGCATATCGAAACCGAGAAGTGGGAGGAGAAGAAGGATGGCTCGGTGCGGATCGAGCAGGTCATCTACGTCGAGCGAGACAGCCAGAAGAAGATTGTGCTCGGTCACAAGGGAGAGACGATCCGGTCCATCGGCCAGGCGGCGCGCAAGGACATCGGCGACATCCTTGAACAGAAGGTGCATCTGTTTCTGTTCGTGAAGGTTCGCGAGAACTGGGGCAACGATCCCGAGCGCTATCGCGAGATGGGCCTGGAATTCCCCCACTGAGAGGTTTCAGTCGGACGCTCATGGGCGCCCCGAATTCGCTCAACCCGGAGAATTGCGTTCGGCGATCAGTCCGGCGGCAATCATGCCAACGAAGACAATGAGCGTGCCGACGCTTGTCGCGTTCAAGGTGACGAAACTGGTGTACTCCTCAGCGGAATATTGGTGCAGTGGCGCGCCGTAAAGGCCGCGCAATCCTGTGAAGACAGCAAAAGAAAGGGCCGTCAGCGCAATCGAAAACCAGCGCTCGCGCGGACGAAAAAACACGAAGGCGATCAACACGCATGGCAAAAGGAACATTTCGGCTCCCGATTCGATGCCGAACACTTTGGCGCCGAGCGCCGTGTTCGCAATTCCGGTGAGCGGCAGCAGCGCGCGGCCGGCGCTGCCATTTAACCGGGAAACGGCTGGAACCGCGGCAAAGAACGGCGTCGAGACAAACAGGTAGAACGCCGGGCCAATCTCTCCACTGACGAACCAATAGATGTAGAGCGGGTAGAAGGGCTGACTGCTGGCGACAACCAAGGCGACCAGGTTGGCGGATGCAACCAGCGGCTCGTCATGCGCCATGTACTCTCGCAGACTTTGGAGCAGCTTCGACCACCCCATCGCTATTTCTTTCCCGCGGACGGTCCGGGCCAGAACGCGTTGACGCGCGCCTGGTACGCGCGGAAACGATCGCCGCGCGATTTCAGCATATGCGCCTCAAGCGGTGGAATGCCTGACACGTGCACGAGCAACCAGTACATCATGGCCGGAGCGGCAAGCGCCACCCATCCCCACCAGTAGTTGCCTGTCAGGTCAATGGCGATGAGCGGGTAGGCGACCCAGCCCAGCCATTCGAAGAAATAGTTGGGATGCCGGCTGACGCCCCACAGGCCAACATCGCAGACGCGGCCCTTGTTGGCGGGATCGGAACCGAAACGCCTCAACTGTCGGTCGGCGACCGCTTCGCCCCACAGCGAAACAATCAGCACCGCGATGCCGAGCCAATCCCCGGCACGAAGGTCGGGCGCCGGATTGTGGGCGGCGGCGGCGATGGCAATCACCAGCACGAAACCTGCCGCTGCCTGAATTTGCAGGAACCAGAAAAGCCGGCGGCGAAAGTCCGAGCCCCATTCCTTGCGCAGTTCAGCATAGCGTGGGTCGTCGCCGCCCTTGCGCGTACGTGCGACAATGTGCAGGCCGAGGCGCAGCCCCCAGATGGCCGCAAGACCGGCGACGATCCATGCACGCAAGGTGGGGAAGGGATCACCGCTAATTGGCACCAGGGCTGCTGCAAAGCCGATGGTGCCGGTTGCAAGTGACCACGTGGCGTCGACCCAACCCGACTTGCCGGTGCGGATTGCGACAGACCACGCAACTCCCATGGCCCCAGATATGGCGATGGCAACCGAAATCAGCAGAATGATAAGCGTCATGGATATCCCGTCCCGCGAGAAGGTATGGCAGGTTACGGAGTAACGGGGCAAGCCTGCGGAGGGTTTCGTTCTCCTTGATTTCGCCGCTGAAGCCGTGAAAGCTCGCTCGATGGAATGGCGCGACGAAGGAATCATTCTCGGCACGAGAAAACATGGCGAGACCAGCGCCATTCTGGAGGTGATGACGCGCGCGCATGGTCGCCATCTCGGCCTTGTGCGTGGCGGCCGTTCGCGCAAGCAGCAGCCGGTGCTGCAGGCCGGAAATCGGGTCGACCTGATATGGCGGGCGCGGCTCGACGAGCATCTCGGCACTTTCCAGGCGGAGGCCCTGGAACTCAATGCCGCCCGGCTATTCGAGAGCGCGACCGCAATTTACGGGCTGCAGACACTTGCAGCGCATCTTCGCCTGCTGCCAGAACGCGACCCGCATGAACGGCTTTTCGAGACCCTTGGCCTCGTCATCGAGCATCTCGACGACCCGCAGGGTGCCGGCGAACTTGTCGTGCGATTTGAGATGATGCTGCTCGACGAGCTTGGCTTCGGCCTTGACCTAACCAAGTGTGCAGCGACCGGCGTGCGCGAAGAGCTGGTGTACGTCTCGCCGAAGTCGGGCAGGGCGGTATCGCGGATCGCCGGGGAACCCTGGCGCGACAAGATGCTGGCGCTGCCCGCTTTCCTGCTGCGCGGCTCGGGCCTGCGGGCTGACACCACCAGTATCGAGGACGCCTTCCGGCTGACCGGCTTCTTCTTCTCTCGCCACGTCTATGAACCGCGCGGCTTTGGCGAGCCGGAAGCGCGCGGGGCTTTCCTTGGCGCGCTGCGCCGCAACCACGCCAGGCTGCTCGCCCAAGATGGAGAAGACGCGGCCTGAGCGCCGCGCCACGCGGCCGATCAAGTTAGCCAAAGTTTTAGTGAGTCTCCGTTAGCTTGCGCAGGCGGATGCATGCTTGAGGGAGCACATGGTCGGGGGATTTGTCGGTTTCGTCGTGACGGTTGCGATGTTGGTCGCGATCGTTCGCCTGTATCGCCGTACCGGCAGGCTCGAAGCCGAACTCTCGGTCCTGCGCACCCGACTTGCGCCGCAAGATCCCGCTGCAGCTGTGGCCGACAAGAAAGATTCCGCCGCGGTGGAAGACGGTACCGCTACCCAAGAATCGCCGGTGAAGCCATCAGCCGAAGCCGGGCCGGAGCCGGAATCGACTCCTGAAGTGCCCGAATCGGACGCGCCGGGTCCATGGAGCATTGTGGCCAAGACATCAGCTACCGAACCTGATGTCGCGGACCTGTCACCGGCCCGGCAAAAAGGCGAGGCGCTGGAAACGGCGCTCGGCACCCGCTGGGCAGTCTGGGTGGGTGGCGTTGCGCTGGCTTTCGGAGGCCTGTTCCTGGTCCGTTACTCGATCGAGGCTGGCATTTTCGGGCCCGGCGTACGTCTTGCCATGGCCACGCTGCTTGGCCTTGCGCTTGTAGTGGCTGGCGAGTGGGTGCGACGCACCGGCCTCAGGCGTCCGATAGAGAGTGCCGCCGGCGCCTATGTCCCTGGCGTTCTCACGGCGGCTGGCGCTTTCACGCTTTTCGGGACTGTCTATGCGGCTCACGCCCTCTACGGCTTCATCGGGCCGCTGCCTGCCTTCCTTCTTATGGGGGTGGTTGGTGTTCTGACCATTGCCGCTGCTCTGGCGCACGGACAGGCGCTTGCCGGTCTCGGTCTCGTCGGTTCGATGGTAACGCCAATTCTCGTCTCTTCGCAATCTCCCAGCGCCTGGGCGTTATTCGGCTATCTGGCCATCGTGCTCGCCGCCAGCACATTCATCGCCCGGATTCGCGATTGGCCGTTGACGGCTGCCTCGGGATTTGCCGGTGCAGGCATATGGTGCCTCCTCTATATGCAGGATGCGCCGGACATCAGCCTTGCGGTCATTGGCTTCATCAACGCGGCGATACTGTCCTGTTGCGCGCTGATCTGGCTCGGTCGCCGGCTGGACGAAGGATCTGTCGCAGCCGACCGTCCGACAATGTCGGCGGCTTTCTTTGTAGGCCTGGTGTCGGTCGCGCTTCTTGTTGATCCCGCGCTGCACGTTCACGGCGGCATGATATGCGGTGGCCTGTTGCTCGGCGTCATGGTCGCTGTCGCGGCCTTCCGTTCGCAGGCCATAGCCATGCTTCACGTGGCTGGTGTGGCGGCCTTGCTGGTGTCGCTTAGGACAGCGCTGGTTGGCGTCTTCGTCTTCTGGGTTTCCGGGAAGCAGTACACCGTCGAAGGCCTTCCCGCTTTGCCGTTCGAGGCAATGCTTCAGCCCATCTCGACGGCCCTTGCGCTGTTTTTCCTCGCAATTGGCTGCTGGCAGGCCCTGCGCATCGTGCCGGAAGCGCAGGGTCGCGCTGCGTCCTGGGCCGGCTGGGCGGCTTCTGTGCCGCTTCTGACACTTGGCGCCCACTGGATCACCGTTGGTAATCCAGACCGCGACTACTCTCATGCTTTTGCCGCTCTTGTGCTGATGGCGCTGTTGATCGTTGTCGGCGAAATAATGGCCCGTCGCGAGCGCCCGCCGCTTTCAGGCGGTCGCGCGGTCTCGGTTGTGCTGGCTGGGGCAGCCGTCGCTGTCGTCCTGATGTTGCATATGGCGTTCGGTCCCCTGTGGACGACGATGCTGGTCGGTGCGGTGGCGGCGGTGCCGGCACTTGCCAGCCGATGGCGCAGCTATCCTGTTCTGGGCTGGATCTGCGGGGCCCTGGCGGTGGCCGTTACGGCAAGGATTGCGCTTGACCTCACCATCGTCGGAGCGAATGCCCTTGGCACGACGCCGGTCTTCAACGCGCTGCTGCCTGGCTACGGCATTCCGGCTTTGGCCTTTGCATTTTCTGCCTGGCAGCTCGCGAGAACGACAGATGGCCGGCCGCGCCAGGTCATGCAGGCGGCCGCTACCCTGTTCGGTCTCCTCACGCTGGCCATGCTGGTGCGTCACGCGATGAATGGCGGCGTCATCGCGACCGGCGCGCCAAGCCTCGCCGAGCAGGCTCTCTATACACTGATCGCACTTGGCGCCGGCGCCATTCTGCTTGCGCTCGACACGCGGTCGCCAAGCTCGGTCCTGCGTGTTGGTTCGATGCTGGCCGGGATCGTCTCGGCGGCGTTGATCGTGGCGCAGCATTTCATCTTCCTGAACCCGCTGATCAGCAATGAATCGACCGGCGGAATTGCTTTCTTCAACCTGCTGTTCCTCGCCTATCTGTTGCCTGCGGTTGCCGCAGGCGGGCTCGCTGTCTACGCCATGAGGAAGCGACCGCAATGGTACTCGGGCATGCTTGGCCTGCTCGCTGCTGCACTCCTCTTCGCCTATGCGACACTGTCGGTCAGGCGGCTGTTCCACGGCGAGCACATCGGCTACCGGGCCGGCATGGGCCAGCTCGAAACCTATTCCTATTCCGCCCTCTGGCTTTCCATGGGCGTAGCGCTGCTTGTCGCCGGCGTCTGGTTGAAGTCGCAGATCATGCGTATCGCCTCAGCCGTGCTTATCGCGGTTGCGGTAGCCAAGGTCTTCATCTTCGACATGTCGGAACTTGAAGGCGTTCTACGTGCGCTGTCCTTCATCGGGCTCGGCATCGTGCTGATCGGTATCGGACTGTTTTATCAAAAGCTGCTGACGCGGGCCACCCGCGTCGGTTGAAGGATCGCGTGGCCGGCGATTACTCCGCCGGCGCCAGTTGCATGCGCGCGACGGGCCGCTCCTTGATCGGCCAA
>JBBSOT010000146.1:0-11034 GCA_038259455.1 Hyphomicrobiales bacterium
CCGAGCGCCAGGGTCAGCGTGAAGACCTTGGAAACACTCTGGATCGAGAATGCCTCGTCGGCGTCACCGGCCGCAAACATGCGACCGTCGCCCATCGCCACGGCAATGCCGAACTTGCCCGGATCGATGATGCCGAGCTGCGGAATATAGCTGGCGACAGCGCCCCTGTCGGCGCGATCAGCCATCTCGGCCGCCAGTTCGGCGAGGACTTCCTCCAGATCCGGCGCAGGCGTCAGCGCAGCCAATGGTCGATCCTTTCGAGCGCAAGCACCATGTCCTCATGGCTTCCGGCATAGGAAAAACGCATCGTGCGATCGCCGGCGACGGGATCGAAATCGCGTCCGGGCGTTGCCGCGACATGCGCCTCGTTGAGCATCCGCCGCGCAAACGCCATGCTGTCATTGGTCAGCCGCGACACGTCGCAATAGGCATAGAATGCGCCATCCATCGGGGCGGCAAGCGCAAATCCAAGCTCAGGCAGCCTCTGCATCAGCAGGTCGCGGTTGAGCGCGTAGCGGCCCTTTACGGCATCCAGTTCCTCGGTTGCGCCGAACGCCTCGACGGCGGCGATCTGCGACAGCTCGGGCGCGGAGATGTAGAGGCTCTGGGCGATTCGCTCGACGGGCCGGACCAGCTTTTCCGGCAGGACCATCCAGCCGATGCGCCAGCCGGTCATGCAATAATATTTGGAGAACGAGTTGATGACCGTCACATCGCTGTCGAAGGTGAGCGCACTGACATCGGCCTGGGAATAGACCAGCCGGTGATAGATCTCGTCGGATATGGCGGCAATGCCAAGCTCGCCGGCTGTTTCGACCAACAGCCGAAGGTCGTCGGCCGGTATCACGGCACCCGTCGGGTTGGCCGGACTGGCAAAGAGCACGCCCTTCAACGGCTTTGCCGCATGGGCTGCCCTGAGATGGCCGGCGGTGAGATAGGCATCCCCGTCGAGTTCGATCTCGACAACCTTGAGACCAAGGGCCGTCAGGATGTTGCGATAGGCCGGGTAGCCGGGGGCCGAGATCGCGATGCGGTCGCCGGGATCAAACATCGCCAGGAAGGCCAGGTTGAACGCCGCCGACGACCCGGTGGTCACGGCAATGCGGGAGGCCGGCAGGCTGAGGCCGTAATGGTGGAAATAGTGCAGCGAGATGGCGCGTCGCAGAGCGCTGATGCCAAGCGCGTCCGTGGAGCCGATCCTGCCGTCGGCCAGCGCGCGTGCCGCAGCGTCCCTGACGGCGGCTGGTGCGGGATCGGATGGCTGGCCGACCGCCATCGAGATGACCGGATGGCCGGCTGCCTTCAGGCTGTTGGCCTCGGCCAGAATGTCCATGGCATGGAAAGGCTCGACTGCGCCGCGTCTGGAAATTGAAATTGCCAATTGTTTACCCTTCGGCCACGCCGGATCGCGCGACAGTGCGCCGCACAAATGCCCGAATGATGTGGGGATCACAAGTTCATGAAGTTCCCCATGTCGTCTTTCCATCGCCCGATTGGTCGTTTACCTGTGATTTCCCCATGCAGAACATGATCAGACCGACATCGAAATTCGCCCGCGCAGCCGTCACATTGCTGCTTGCCGGAATCATCGCCACGTCAAGCGTGGCCAGAACCGTTGCCGCCGGGCTGCCGATCGTGCGCGACGCCGAGATCGAGGCGCTGGTGGCCGATTACTCCAGGCCGATCTTCAAGGCGGCGGGACTGTCGAAATCCGGCATCGATATCATCCTGGTCAACGATGCGAGCTTCAACGCCTTCGTCGCGGGCCGCCGCATGTTCATCAACACCGGAGCGCTGCTGCAGGCCGAAACGCCAAACGAGATCATCGGCGTCATCGCGCACGAAGCCGGGCATATTGCCGGCGGCCATCAGGACCGGTTGCGCGAGCAGCTGGCGCGGGCCCAGACAATGGCGGTGATTTCTGCCCTGCTCGGCGTTGGCGCCGTCATTACGGGCGGAGCGACCAAGTCGGGGGCCCTGGCGCAGGCCGGCGCAGGGCTGGCGGCCGGCGGAACCGAATTCGCCCGGCGCGGCCTGCTCGGCTACCAGCGCTCCGAGGAAGCGACCGCAGATCGCTCTGCGATCACCTATCTTGAAGCGACGGGCCAGTCGGCCAAGGGCATGCTGACGACATTCGAGCATTTTCAAAGCGCCCTGGCTCTTTCGGGAACCCGTGTCGACCCCTACCAGGTCAGCCATCCGATGCCGCGCGACCGAATCGCCAACCTGGAGCAGCTGGCCAAGAATAGCCCCTACTATGACCGACTCGATTCAGAGGCATTGCAGCAGCGCCACGACATGATGCGGGCCAAGATAGCCGTCTATACGAAGGGGCAGCAGGCCACAGCGCGCCTTTTCCGCAACGCGCCAAAGGGACTGCCTGCGCAATATGGCGACGCACAGGCGACTTTCCTGTTCGGCAATCCGAAGGCGGCGCTGAAGAAGGCCGATGCCTTGCTTAAGGCACAGCCCAACAACCCCTATTTCCACGAATTGCGTGGCGATATCCTGCTGCGCGCCAACAGGCCCGCCGATGCAGCCCAGTCGCTGGCGCGCGCCGTCAAGCTCGATCCGGCAAAATCCGGCATCCTGCCGATCGCCTACGGTCAGGCGCTGATTGCCACCGGCAAGCCGGAAGCGATCAAGCAGGCCGTGTCGGAGATCAAACGCGGTCTGGCGCGCGACAAGGAAAACTTCAACGGCTACGCCTATCTTGCCCAGGCCTACAACCAGCTCGGACAGGTCGCGGACGCCGAACTCGCCACCGCCGAAGGCTATTACTATAGCGGTGACTACAAGCAGGCCAAGATCTTCGCCATGAGGGCCCAGCAAAAGTTGAAGCGCGGCGCTCCCGGCTGGATACGCGCGCAAGACATCGTCAACTACAAACAACCGAAAAAGAAAAACTGAACCTTTCAGGCGCCGGGCGCGACACAGGGTCGGCAGAGCAATCAAGCAAGAGGACGGGACCGAGATGAAAAGGGCATTTTTGTTGGGCGCGACGAGCGCGATCGCCGCTGTTGCGATGCTGGGCGCCGGCCTTGACGCCGGACGGCCGCATATGGCCAGCGCCAATGCGGCGGAAGCCGAGACATCGGCCGCCGCCACGACACCGGTCGACCGCACCGAGATCGAGGCGATTGTCCGCGACTATCTGGTCAGCAATCCGGAAATCCTCGTGGAAATGCAGCAGGCGCTCGAGATCAAGCAGCAGGAAGAGCAGCGCCTCGCCCATCTCGAAATCATCAAGAACGCCAAGGAGGAAATCTTCAACGCTTCCTATGACGGTTACGTGGGAAATCCCGACGGCAAGACGACGATTGTCGAGTTCTACGACTACAATTGCGGCTACTGCAAACGGGCCCAGGAAGACATGCAGGCGCTGACGGAGTCGGATCCGGACCTTCGCTTCGTGCTGAAGGAATTTCCGATCCTCGGACCCGATTCCCAGAAGGCCAGCGTGGTTTCCATGGCCGTTCGCACGCTGATGCCCGAAAAGCACGGCGAGTTTCACAACATGCTGATCACCGCCCCGGGCCGCGCGACCGAAGACTCGGCGATCAAGATTGCGCTGCAGCTTGGCGCCGACGAGACCAAGCTGCGCCAGGAAATGAAGAACCCGGCAATCACCGATGCCTTCGCCAAGACCTACGATCTCGCCAACAAGCTGCAGATCACCGGCACGCCATCCTATGTGGTTGGCAACGAGGTGGTATTCGGCGCTCTTGGCCAGGATGTGCTTGGCGAGAAGATTGCAGAAGCCCGCGCCTGCGCGGCCAACGCTACCTGCTGAACGGCGCCGGCATGGCGCCAGACCGGCTGTGGACAGAAAAAGAAGGCGCTTGCGCTCTTTTCGCAGCCGTTTAAGCCCACTATAGAGGTCGCGGCGCGCCGGGTAATGTCGGCGTGGTGAAAGGTGCACTTCTTGAAAACGGTCTACGTCCTGAACGGTCCCAATCTGAACATGCTCGGTAAGCGCGAGCCGGCGATCTATGGCACCCATACGCTGGACGACATCGCAGCCGACTGCCGCAAGGCGGCAGCACCACTCGAGATCGAGATCGACTTTCGCCAGTCGAATCATGAGGGCGACCTCGTCGGATGGATCCAGGAAGCCGCGGAAAAGGCTTCCGGTGTGGTGCTGAATGCCGGCGCCTACACCCACACCTCCATCGCCATTCACGATGCGATACGTGCCGCAGCCCCCTTGCCGGTGGTGGAAGTCCATCTCTCGAACATCCACGCGCGTGAGGAATTCCGACACAGATCGATGGTCGCGCCCCATGCCGTCGGCATGATCTGCGGCTTCGGCTCGCTTGGCTATTCCCTGGCGCTACAGGCGCTTGCGGCGCGAACCTGACGAACCGGATAAAGAAAAAGGCGTTGAAATGACGACAAAGAAGACCGGTATTGACCAGCAGATGATCCGCGATCTCGCCGGGATCCTGAACGACACCCATCTGACCGAAATCGAAGTCGAGCTTGGCGACCTGAAGATTCGCGTGGCGCGTCAGTCGCCGCAGGTCCATGCAGTGGCAGCACCGCCGCAGACAAGCTTTGCGCCGGCGACAGGCTCGGCGCCTGCCGCTGTCGCCCCGGCCGCCGAGGTGTCCAAGAACGCGGTGACCTCGCCGATGGTCGGTACGGCCTATAATTCGCCATCGCCGGACTCCAAGCCGTTCATCGAAGTCGGCCAGACCGTCAAGGAGGGCCAGACGCTGCTGATCATCGAGGCGATGAAGACGATGAACCAGATCCCCTCTCCGCGCGCCGGCACCGTCAAAGCGATTCTGTTCGAGGATGCGCAGCCGGTCGAATACGGCATGCCCCTCGTCGTGATCGAATAGCGCCGGGAAAGCCAGCGCATGTTCCAGAAAATCCTCATAGCCAATCGCGGCGAAATCGCCCTTCGCGTCCTGCGCGCCTGCAAGGAACTCGGCATCAAGACCGTCGTCGTGCATTCAACCGCCGACGCCGACGCGATGCATGTGCGGCTGGCCGACGAAAGCGTGTGCATCGGCCCGCCACCGGCGCGTGACAGCTATCTCAACATTCACCAGATCGTTGCCGCCTGCGAGATCACCGGCGCCGACGCCGTGCACCCGGGCTACGGCTTTCTGTCCGAGAACGCCAAGTTCGCCGACATTCTGGCCGCCCACAACATCACCTTCATCGGCCCGTCCGGCGACCATATCCGCATCATGGGCGACAAGATCGAAGCCAAGCGCACCGCCAAGCGGCTGGGCATCCCGGTGGTGCCGGGTTCGGAAGGCGCCATTACCGACGATGTCGAGGCGCGGCGGGTTGCCATCGAGATCGGTTTCCCGGTCATCATCAAGGCATCGGCCGGCGGCGGCGGACGCGGCATGAAGGTGGCGCGCACCGAAGAAGAACTGTCGGAAGCGCTGTCGACGGCGCGCTCCGAAGCGGGCGCCGCATTCGGCGACGACGCGGTCTATATCGAAAAATACCTGGTCAAGCCGCGCCACATCGAAGTGCAGGTGTTTGGCGACGGCATGGGCAACGGCATCCATCTGGGCGAGCGCGACTGTTCGCTTCAGCGCCGCCATCAGAAGGTATGGGAAGAAGCGCCCTCGCCGGCCCTCAATGCCGAAGAGCGCGAGCGCATCGGCACCACATGTGCCAAGGCGATTGCCGATCTTGGATATTCGGGCGCCGGAACCATCGAATTCCTCTACGAGGACGGCGAGTTCTACTTCATCGAGATGAACACCCGCCTGCAGGTCGAGCATCCGGTGACCGAAGCCATCACCGGCATCGATCTCGTGCATGAGCAGATCAGGGTCGCATCGGGCGGAGGCCTGTCGGTGACGCAGGACGAAATCAAGTTCAACGGCCATGCCATTGAATGCCGCATCAATGCCGAGGACCCGCGTACATTCACGCCCTCGCCCGGTACGATCACGCATTTCCATACGCCGGGCGGGCTTGGCATCCGCGTCGATTCGGGCGTCTATTCCGGCTACCGGATCCCGCCCTATTACGACAGCCTGATCGGCAAGCTCATCGTGCATGGGCGCAACCGCGTCGAATGCATGATGCGGCTCAGGCGCGCGCTTGACGAGTTCGTGGTCGGCGGCATCAAGACGACGCTGCCGCTGTTCCAGGATCTCGTCGGCAACCCGGACATCGCCAATGGCGATTACGACATCCACTGGCTGGAGAAGCATCTGGCCGAAACGGAGTAGATGAACGGCTCAAGCCGCCATGACCCGCCCCTACGCACCAGGCTACCGCATTCCCTCCGAGCTCCTGCTGAAGGCCTACGCCTCCGGCGTGTTCCCGATGGCCGAGAGCGCCACTGACCCGGAAGTGTTCTGGGTCCGGCCGGAGACCAGGGGCGTCATTCCGCTCGATGCCTTTCATGTCCCCAAGAGCCTGCGAAAGATGGTCCGGCAGGGCCGCTTCGACATCCGTTTCGACAGCGACTTCGCTGCCGTAGTCGATGCCTGCGCCGAAAAGCGCGAGGAGCGCACCTCTACCTGGATCAATGCGCCTATCCGTGAAGCCTATATCGGCCTGCACCAGCGCGGCCACTGCCATTCGGTGGAGGCGTGGCGCGAAGACAGGCTGGTCGGCGGTCTCTATGGCGTCAGCCTCGGTCGCGCCTTCTTCGGCGAGAGCATGTTTTCAAAGGAAACAGATGCCTCCAAGGTCTGCCTCGTGCATCTTGTCGAGCGGCTGCGCGAGCGCGGCTTCGTGCTGCTCGACACGCAGTTCACGACGGAGCACCTGAAGCGATTCGGCGCGGTCGACGTGCCGCGCGGACGCTATGAGAAACTGCTGGAAGCGGCGCTGGAGGGGGAAGCAACGTTCTGGCCGTGACGAGGGTCAGTCGAGCGCCGCGTCCTGCTGCGGATCCTCGATCGGCAGATGCGAATGGTAGATCAGCTTCCAGCCATCGCCGCGCTGCACATAGCCGCTGCTGACGATCGCCTTGTAGGGCTCGCCGCTGTCACGCACCGCTGTCGCTTCATAAGTCACAATGGCGGTATCGCCCGTCGGGCAGACAAAGCCTGTCTCCCGCACCTCGACATTGCGCCAGCGGCTGCCGTCGCCGGCGGTGGCGGCTATGTCGCCATTGCTCATGACGCCGCTCATGGTGGAAAACGCCACCAGGCACGACGTATCGACATGCTCGTGGAAGAATGCCTCGTCTCCGTTCCAGAACTTGGCGTCGAGTGCCAGAAGGGCTTTTGCGAGATCATTCATCGGCCAGGCTCCATGCACCGTTGAGGGGGCTTAGCCTGGAAAACACCGTCGATCGACCAATTGTTCCGGCCGCAGCCGGCACACCTAGGGTCAGGACCCTAGAATGGCCCAAGCAGTTCCGGAAGGTCGGCCAGCAACCGATCGCGCGTATCGAAGCCCGGTGACAGCTTCGGACGCTTCGAATATTGCGTCATCCGCACGAAGACGATGTCTCGCCCGTCCCTTGATGCCCAGCCGACAAACCAGCCTATGGGATGGTCGCGGACGGGCCTGCCATTCAACGCGACAGAGGCGCCGGCACCTGTCTTTCCATGCACTGTCCAGCCATCCGGGAGCTGCGTCTCGGTCATGATCGCCTCGGTCATTGAATGCGCATGCGCGCTGACCGGCAATTGCCCGTCGACCATCCGTGTCAGGAAGGCGACCTGCTCAAGCGGCGATATCCTGAGCGACGAACTCAGCCAGGCACGCGTCAGCCCATTATCCTTGCCGGGATCGCCGGAGACATCGGCGTTGCCATAGTCGAAGGCGGCCGCGTAATCGGCGAAGCGTTGCATGCCAAGCGACTGCGTGACCTGCTGCGAGTACCAGACCACGGACTCCCGACTCCACGCCGCCGGATCGGTATCGGTTCGCCAGGACTCACGCCAGTCCGGATATCCCTCCTTGAACGGCAGTTCGGGATTGTACTGGTCCTTGAGGAACCCGGAATCATAGCCCATCAGGCTGATCGCGATCTTGAAGGTCGATGCGGGCGGTACCCGTTGGTCGCAGACGCCCTGCTGTACCAGAAGCGTGCCGGTGGCAGCATCGGCAAGAACCGTGCAGGCACTGTCGGCGAGAGCTGGCGTCGATGACAAGTGTGCGGCGAGCGCGACGAGCGACGCCACGCAGGACAAGCGTTTGATCATAGACGGCAGAGTCACTGCGTAACGCTTGTACTCTTGGGCGCCGGGACGTCGGAGCTTTGCTTGCAGCTTTTCAGCCAAACGTCATAGACGGCATGCTCGACGGCATTGAGGCCAGGGCTCTCGGCGAACATCCAGCCCGCGAAAATGCGGCGGATCTTGCGGTCGAGCGTAATCTCGTCGACCTCGACAAAGGAATCGGTCCTCGGCGCTTCCTCGACGGGGCGCGAATAGCACACGCGCGGCGTAACCTGCAGCGCGCCGAACTGCACCGTCTCGTCGATATAGACGTCGAAGGTGATGATGCGGCCGGTGATCTTGTCGACACCGGTGAACTCGGCGATCGGATTGCTGATGCGTTCGGCACTTGCCGGCGACAGACCCGGCGAAAGCATCGCTGCGACCAGCATCGAAAGAAGGCTCAGCCGCTTGATCGAAAGGGGTCGGGTCAATGCAACCATGCAGAACATACCGGAATTTCGCCCGCCGCGATTGCATCGGGCATCTTGGCGCTTAATGGAACAGCTACGCAGGTAGATGGCAATTGTGGCGACAACAAAACCCTGCCGACAGCGCGCAAATGCTAGCCTCCCGGCGTCCAGGCATCATAGTCGCCGGTCACTTGCGGCCGCTTGGTGTCGCTGAGAACCGAACCCTTCGGCCGATAGGCGGCGGAGGTTCCCGTGTGATTCGGCTCGTGCTGCTTTTGCCATTCGCGGCGCCGGTAATTTTCTTCCGTCGGCGCCACGTCGACGCGATGATGCATCCAGCCGTGCCAGCCGGGCGGGATCATCGAGGCCTCGGCATAGCCGTTGTAGATGACCCAGCGCCGCGTGCGGCCTTCCGAATCCGTACCGCCTTCATAATAGATGTTGCCGAACTGATCCTGGCCGACCTTCGAGCCCTTGCGCCACGTATGGAAGCGGGTGCCAATGGTCTGACCGTTCCACCAGGTGAAGAACTGTGTGAAGAAGGTTTTCATTGAACTCCTCGAGGTCGCATATGGCGGCGGGCGCAGGCAGCAACAGGCAGCCGCGCGAATGCTGACTTATGGCTTTCCATACCCGTCATTGCAATAGGCCGCGCCGCCGCATGTTCGGCAAAGGCACACCGACCGGCAGCAATTGCACGCCGCGCATTCATGCCAGGCAAGCAATCGCGTTCACAGAATGGGGCCGGCTGCCCGCTCAAGCACCAGGGCCGGAATACCGGAACCCTCGGCACCGCAGTTTGCCGTGCGACCGACCTGCACGAAACGCTGCGACAGGTAGAAGCCGAGCGCCTTGGCATTGGCCTCCTCGACCTCGAGACGAAACCGTTCGGCATCGGGAAAGCTTTCGATCATCTCGTCGAGCAGCATGCCGCCAATTCCCCGCCCCTGGAGGCCCGGCGAGACGTAGAGTTGGTGAAGCTTCACGGTCTTGCCCTCTGCGTCCGCCTCGGCATAGGCGACGCCGCCAAGCCGGTCGCCATCATCGGCGACCAGGAAATCGGAGTTCGGCACAATCAGACGCCGCTTCAGCGCGGCAATCGAATGCCACTCATCGGTGATTTCCGTGACCTTTTCAGCGCCGTAGATGTCGTCATAGGTGGCGTGCCAGGTCTCGACCAACAGCGCCCGGATGGCGTCGAGGTCGCGTTCGCTGGCGGTGCGCACAAACATCGCGCTATTCCTCTATGCCAAGCTTTGCCTTGACCAGGTCGTTGACTGCCTTGGGATTGGCCTTGCCGCCAGTCGCCTTCATCACCTGACCGACGAACCAGCCAGCCAAGGTCGGCTTGGCCTTGGCCTGCTCGACCTTTTCGGGATTGGCGGCAATGATCTCGTCAACCGCCTTCTCGATCGCGCCGGTGTCGGTGACCTGCTTCATGCCGCGGCTCTCGACCAGTTGGCGCGGATCGCCGCCCTCGGTCAGGACGATCTCGAACAGATCCTTGGCGATCTTGCCGGAAATCGTGCCCTCCTTGATGAGGTCGATGATTGCGCCGAGCTGATCGGGCGAAACAGGAGCGTTTTCAATATCCTTGCCGGCCTTGTTGAGGGCGCCCAGCAGATCGTTGATGACCCAGTTGGCCGCCGTCTTGCCGTCGCGGCCGGACGCCACCTTCTCGAAATAGTCGGCAATCGCCTTTTCGGAGACAAGGATGGAGGCGTCATAGACCGACAGGCCGAGGCTGGAGACGAGACGATGCTTCTTGACGTCCGGCAGTTCAGGCAGGCCGACCGCCAGAGCATCGACATAGGCCTGGTCGAACTCAAGCGGCAGAAGGTCGGGATCGGGGAAGTAGCGGTAGTCATGCGCCTCTTCCTTGGAGCGCATCGAGCGCGTTTCGCCCTTGTGGGGATCGAAAAGCCGCGTTTCCTGGTCGATCTTGCCGCCATCTTCGAGGATCGCGATCTGGCGGCGCGCCTCGTAGTCGACGGCCTGGCCGATGAAGCGGATCGAGTTGACGTTCTTGATCTCGCAGCGCGTGCCGAAATCCTCGCCTGGACGCCGCACCGAAACATTAACGTCGGCACGCAGCGAACCCTCGTCCATGTTGCCGTCGCAGGTGCCGAGATAGCGGAGGATCGAGCGCAGTTTGCGCATGTAGAGCACGGCTTCCTCGGGCGTGCGGATGTCCGGCTCCGAGACGATCTCCATCAGCGCCACGCCCGAGCGGTTGAGATCGATCAGGGTGGCATCGTCCTGCTGGTCGTGCAGCGACTTGCCGGCATCCTGCTCCAGATGCAGCCGGGTGATGCCGATCGCCCGCGTCGACCCGTCCGGCAGATCGAGCAGCAGCACCCCGTTGCCGACGATCGGATGCTGGTACTGCGAGATCTGATAGCCCTGCGGCAGGTCCGGGTAGAAGTAGTTCTTGCGCTCGAACACCGAGACCTTGTTGATCA
>JBBSOT010000147.1:0-11031 GCA_038259455.1 Hyphomicrobiales bacterium
CAGCCGATAGAGCGGGTAAAACACCCCGCCAGGCAGCGCAACCGCGCCCTGTAGCAGGGGCGGAATATCGAGATAGAGCTGAAACGAGCCGAACAGCCACCGCGTGCCTTCCGAGAAGATCAGGATCAGCGCGAAGGTCGCCAGCACCTGGTCGAGATGATCGCGTTCGTAGAGCCGACGGATGACGGTGATTTCGACGATAGCACCGGCGGCTGCAGCCGCCACGAGGCTTGCCGCAAGGCCGAGCCAGAACGAGCCGGTTGCCGCGGCAACGGCCGCGCAGGCGAACGCGCCGATCATGTAGAGCGAGCCATGCGCCAGATTGATCAGCCCCATCACGCCGAAAATCAGCGTCAGTCCGGCCGACATCATGAACAGCATCACGCCGAACTGAAGTCCGTTGAGCAACTGCTCGATGAGCAAAGCGGTTTGCACGTCAGATGACCGATATCTGCAACATGAGGCACCTTGCCGTCGCCGGACTCAGGCACCTTCTACCCAAGCGAGAAGCGCACCGTACACGCCCGGTATTTCTCTCCGCCTTCTGGCGGAGAGTTCACTCAAGCGACTCCGAGGCCGGGTGAGGGGCCTCGCTCTTACATCTTGCAGTCTTTTGCGTAGGCGTCCTCATGGTCGACGAAGCTGGTCGCGGCGATCTTGTTGGTCACCACGCCATCGCTGTTCTTGATCACCTCGCGGACAAAGAAGTCCTGGATCGGGTGGTGATTGGTGTTGAAGGCAAACTTGCCCCGCACGGAATCGAACTCGGCCGCTTCCAGCGCTGCGCGGAAAGCATCGGCATCCTTGACGCTGCCCTTGGCAGCAGCCGACGCAAGCAGACTCGCCGTGTCGAAACCCTGCGCGGCGTAGATCGAGGGCAGGCGGTTGTATTCCGCCTTGAACGCCTCGACGAACTCCTTGTTCTTGGGATTGTTGAGGTCTGGCGACCACGATGCCGTGTTCTTGGCGCCGAGGGCTGCGTCGCCCATCGCGCCAAGAACGTCTTGGCTGAACGAGAAGCCGGGACCCATGACGGGGATCCCGACGGCCGACTGGGCGTACTGTTTCATGAAGGCGATGCCCATGCCGCCAGGCAGGAAGAAGAACACTGAGTCTGCGCCCGAAGCGCGGATCTGTGCAATCTCGGCGGCGTAGTCTGTCTGGCCGAGCTTGGTGTAGACCTCACCGACAAGTTCCCCCTTGTAGAAGCGCTTGAAGCCGTTCAGCGAGTCGGTGCCGGCCGGATAGTTCGGCGCCATGATGAACATCTTCTTGATGCCCTGCTTCTCGGCATAATTGCCGGCAGCTTCGTGGAAATTGTCGTTCTGGTAGGCGACGTTGAAATAGTTCTTGTCGCACTTTTCGCCGGCAAGTGCGGAGGGACCGGCATTGGGCGAGATGTAGAACTTCCCCTGCGCCACGACGTTTGGAACGACGGCCATCGCCAGGTTGGACCAGATGATCCCGGTCAGCACGTCGACCTTGTCGCTCTGGATCATCTTGTCGGCGATCTGAACCGCGATCTCCGGCTTCATCGCGTCATCCTCTGTAATGACCTCGACGTCCTTGTTGCCGGAAAGCTTCAGGGACAGCATGAAGCCATCGCGCACATCGGTTCCGAGCCCCGCACCGCCGCCTGAAAGCGTGGTGATCATGCCGACCTTGACCGGCTCGGCGAAGGCAACGCCCGATACACTAAGCCCAAGGGCCAATGCGGCTGCTGCAAAAAGAGGTTTCATTCAGATCTCCCGTTGATTTCAGGCGCTCAAAATGCCCAAAACGCGGGCAGTTGCAAACTCCGTCTTGCAAGAATGAGAAATTTTCCGCAAGGCCAAGCCGCATGACCCGGTGCAAGCGCAACCGCTTGCCGCGTCTGGCGACCCTGCCCAACCCCGGTCTGCCAGCTCATTGCACCGCGTCGTCGCCCGCCAGACCGTCCATGATCGGGCATTCGGGACGACTGTCGCCGTGGCAGTTGTGCACCAGATGCCGAAGCGTGTCGCGCAACCCGATCAGCTCCGCCAGCTTGCGATCGATCTCGACCAGCTTGGCTTCGGCAATTGCCTTGACGACGGCGCTTTCCCGTTCCTTGTCGTCATAGAGCGACAGCAGCTGCCTGCATTCCTCGACCGAGAAACCGAGCCCGCGCGAACGCTGCAGAAAGCGTAGCCGGTGAACATCGTCCATCGAGTAGTCGCGGTAGCCATTGTCGGCGCGGCCGGCCTTCAAGAGGCCGATATCCTCGTAATAGCGGATCGTCTTGGGCGGCAGTCCCGATCGCTGCGATGCATTGCCGATGTTCATGGCAGTCTCCAGGTTTGACGGCGCGAAACTCTTACTTCAAGGACAATGTCCGCAACCTGAGCGCGTTGGCGATCACCGATACGGATGACAGGCTCATGGCCGCTGCGGCGATCATCGGCGAAAGCAGCGTTCCGAAAACCGGATAGAGAACGCCTGCGGCAACCGGCACGCCGATCACGTTATATCCGAAGGCGAAAAGCAGGTTCTGCTTGATGTTGCGGATGGTGGCCTGCGCCAGTTTCCGCGCCCTTACGATGCCGTTCAGGTCGCCCTTGAGAAGCGTGATCCCTGCGCTTTCGACCGCGACATCCGCACCCGTACCCATGGCTATGCCGACATCGGCGGCGGCCAGAGCCGGCGCGTCGTTGACGCCATCGCCGGCCATCGCGACCTTGGCGCCCGACGCATGCAGTTCGTCGATCAGGTCCTTCTTTTTTTCCGGCAACATGTCTGCCCGCACCTCGTCGATTCCGAGACTGGCGGCTACCGCCTTGGCGGTGCGCTCATTGTCACCGGTCGCCATGATGATGCGCAGGCCACTTGCATGCAGCGCACGGATCGCTTCCGCGGTCGTCTTCTTGATCGGGTCGGCGACGGCCACCAGACCGGCCAGCTTGCCGTCGACCGAAACGAACATCGCCGTCTTGCCGTCCGAGCGCAGCGCGTCGGCCTTTTCACCAAGCGCTGCAACTTCGACCTTGAGGCCGTCCATCATGGCGCGGTTGCCAAGCGCGACATTCTTGCCTCCGACCTTGCCCGAGACGCCCTTGCCGGTGACGGACTCGAATTCGTCCGACTTTTCGAAGCTCGCGCCGCGCTCTTTCGCGCCATCGACGATCGCCTCTGCCAGTGGATGTTCCGAGCCCGTTTCGAGGCTGGCGGCCAATGACAGAACCTTTTCCTGGTCGAAACCCTCTGCCGCCACGACGTCGGTCAGCACCGGCCTGCCTTCGGTCAATGTCCCGGTCTTGTCGACGATGAGCGTGTCGACCGTCGCAAAGCGCTCCAGAGCTTCGGCATCCTTGATCAGGACGCCTTCCTGCGCGCCGCGTCCGGTCGCCGTCATGATCGACATTGGCGTGGCCAGCCCGAGCGCGCAGGGGCAGGCGATGATCAGCACCGACACTGCCGATACGATGGCGAAGACGAGGCTCGGCTCAGGTCCGAAGATGGCCCAGGCCGCGAAGGCGAGCACTGCGACCAGCACCACGGCCGGCACAAAGTAGAAGGAAACGCGGTCGGCCAGCCCCTGGATCGGCGCCCTGCTGCGCTGCGCCTTGGCCACCATGTCCACGATGCGCGACAGCATCGTGTCGGCGCCGATCTTCTCGGCCTCCATCACCAGCGTACCATTCTTGTTCAGTGTGCCGCCCGTTACGGCGTCGCCCTCGGTCTTTTCGACCGGCACCGGCTCGCCCGAAAGCATGGATTCGTCTACGGCCGAGCGACCTTCTTTCACGATGCCATCGACGGGAATGCTCTCGCCTGGACGCACGCGCAGTTGATCGCCGGTCTGCACCTCTTCCAGCGGCACGTCGGTTTCCGCGCCGTCCTTGCCGATCCGCCGCGCCGTCTTCGGCGCCAGGTCGAGCAGCGCACGGATTGCCGAACCGGTCCGCTCTCGCGCCTTGAGTTCAAGCACCTGGCCAACGAAGATCAGCGCCACGATGACCGCCGAGGCCTCGAAATAGACTGGCACAGTGTCGCCATGGCTGCGGAACTGATGCGGGAAGACACCAGGAAACAGCGTTGCAACCACGCTGTAGATATAGGCGGTGCCAACGCCGATCGAGATCAACGTCCACATGTTCGGACTGCGGTTGACGATGGATTCGAAGCCGCGGTGGAAGAAGGGGATGGCCGCCCACAGCACCACTGGCGTCGCCAGCGCGAATTCCACCCATGTCGCTGTCGGCTCGCCGAGCCAGGCGCGGAAGGGAAGTCCGATCATCGGTCCCATAGTGATGAGGAGCAGCGGCACGGACAACCCGGCGCTCACCCACAGCCGGCGCGTGAAATCGACCAGTTCGGGGTTCGGCCCCTCATCGCCCGTCGGCACGCCCATCGGCTCCAGCGCCATGCCGCATTTCGGGCAGGAGCCGGGGCCGTCACGCACGATCTCGGGATGCATAGGGCACGTATATTGCGTGCCCTTCGGCATCGGCTCGGGGGCAGGGCGGCCGTACGCATATTTTTCCGGATCAGCCTCGAACTTCGCCTTGCAGCCGGCCGAGCAGAAATAGACGCCATGCCCCTCGTGGCGCGCGAAGTGCTTGGCGCTCGCGCGGTCGACCTTCATGCCGCATACCGGATCGGTGGCGGTCAGATAGGCGTCGGGATCCTTCTGGAATTTGGTCCTGCAGGATTCGCTGCAGAAATGAAAAACCTGGCCGCCGTGTTCGGCGCTCGGCTTGCCTGCGGCGGTATCGACGGTCATGCCGCAGACCGGGTCGCGCACCACCGCTTCCGACTTGTGCGCCGTGTGTGTGCCGCCCGCGCAGCAACCTGCTGCCTGAGGATGGTCGTGGTCATGGCTGGGCATCGCAAGATCCTTTGAAAGGCATGTAGGTCAAATGCCTACACTTTCCAGTGACTGGAAGGTCAAGCGCCAATTCGATACTTGACCTTCCCCCTGCTGGAAGGCGCAATAATCGCCTGTCATCAAGTGGAGCACTCCCATGAACAGACCGTCGCTTCTGGCTTCTTCCTGTCTCGCTGTCGTGGCCCTGGCAGGCAGCCTTGCCGCTTTCCCCGCATTTGCCCAGATGAACCATGACAACATGCAGATGGACGGCATGAGCGCCGCCTCTATGGCTTATTCCGAAGCCATGAAGAAGATGGACATGGACATGGCGGACATGACCATGACCGGCAAGCCGGGCGCCGATTTTGCGCTGATGATGATACCGCATCACCAGAGCGCCATCGACATGGCTAAAGCCTATCTTGAAAGCGGCGAAAACGATCCCGAACTCACGAAGCTCTCCAACGAGATTATCGCCGCGCAGGAGACCGAGATTGCTTTCCTTAAATCCTGGTTGGCCAGGAACGGTCAGTAGTCCGGTCAGGTCGGTTGCGGATTGCTCAGTTTCTGCACCGCTTGAAACTGGCTGAGGAAAACCGTGCCGGTCAGTTCGTCGAGGAAGCGCGACCGTTTCAGCCGGTCCATCACCGGCCCTTTCACCTCGGAGAGGTGTAACGTGATGCCGGCTGCTGCCAGCCTGTGATTGATCTCCTCCAGGCTTTCCAGAGCGCTGGCATCGATCGCGTTCACCGCCGGGCACATCAGGATCAGGTGCTTTAGCTCCGGTCGGTCGGCGGTCATCTCCGCCACCCGATCCTCGAGATAGCGTGTGTTTGCGAAATACAGGCTCTCGTCGACGCGGATCGACAGGATCTCGGGGCTGGTCGTCACCTTGTGCCTGTCGACGTTGCGGAAATGTTCGGTGCCCTTGACATTGCCAACCACTGCCATATGCGGACGCGAGGTGCGGTAGAGGTGCAGCAGCAGCGACAGCACGACGCCCGAGACAACGCCCGTCTCGACGCCAAGGAACAGCGTACCGAGAATGGTTGCAGCCATCGCCGCGAAATCGGACTTGGAGTAGAGCCAGACGCGGCGCAACGCGCTGAGGTCGACCAGTGAAAGCACAGCCACGATGATCGTCGCTGCGAGCGTGGCGCGCGGCAGGTCGGCCAGAAGTGGTGTCAGGAACAGTGTCGCGCCGGCGATGCCTATCGCGGTAAACATGCCTGCTGCCGGCGTTTGCGCGCCAGCGTCGAAATTGACGACCGACCGGGCAAAGCCGCCTGTTACGGGATAACCCGACGAAATCGCGGAGGCGATGTTGGCGGCGCCGAGCCCGATCAGTTCTTGGTCGGGAACGATACGCTGCCGGCGCTTGGCAGCCAGCGTTTGTGCCACAGATACCGATTCCACGAAGCCGATCAGGCTGATCAGCAGGGCAGGGATCGCAAGCGCCGTGATCATCTCGAGGTCGAGCACCGGCATGGCCGGCACCGGAAGGCCGGGCGGGATGGCGCCGACAAGCGCGACGCCCTTTGCGCCAAGACCAAGCAGCGAGGTGGCCAGGATCGTGCCTGCCACCGCCAGGACCGGTCCGGCCTTGGTGATGAATTCGGCAGACCGTGGCTTCATACCTGCCGCAACCAGCACCCCCTTGAACCTTAGGCGGACGAAATAGAGGAATGCCAGCACAGCCAGCCCGATGATCAGCGTAGCAGTGTTGGTCTGGCCGATCTGCTGGGCGAGTTGCACAACGATCTCGTAGAGCGTCTGGCCGCCGGCGGGCACGCCGAGGATGTACTTGATCTGGCTCGCTGCGATCAGCACGCCGGACGCGGTGATGAAGCCCGAGATCACTGGATGGCTGAGGAAATTGGCGACGAAGCCCAGTCGAAAAAGGCCCATGGCGATCAGCATGATGCCCGAGATCAGCGCCAGAAGCATCGCCGCAGCGATATAGGTCGCGGTTCCCTGCGCGGCGATTTCGCCGATTGCCGAGGCCGTCATCAGTGACACCACGGCGACCGGGCCGACAGCTAGGGTTCGGCTGGTGCCGAATATGCCGTACGCCACCAGCGGCAACACCGAAGCGTAGAGTCCGACCTCTGCGGGCAGTCCGGCAAGCATTGAATAGGCCAGCGATTGCGGGATCAGCATGATCGTCACGATCACCGCTGCGACAAGGTCGCTCGACAGCATTGAACCGTCATAGTGCCGGCCCCAGTCGAGGATCGGCAAGTACCGCGCGGCGGCGCGTCTAAACGACTGGCCGGCCATGGTCAGGCCGTCTGCGGTGCGACGGGGCGCTCAGTGAGCGCTCTGGCGATCCACATGCCGACAATCATGGCTGGCACAAACGCCAGCGTTCCGGGAGCCGCGAGCCCCAGCGCGGTCAGCGCCGGCCCGGGGCAAAAACCGCCCAGTCCCCAACCGATGCCGAAGATCGCGGGGCCGGCCAGAATGCGGCCGTCAATGTCCTTTCGTGTCGGCACGTGGAACGTGTCGCCGGAGATGGGCCCGGCGCGGCGCAACACCAGCCGGTAGCCGAGGAAGGTCACGATCACGGCGCCGCCCATCACAAAGGCGAGCGAGGGATCCCATGTGCCGGCCGGGTCGAGAAAATTCAGAACCTTGGCCGGGTCGGACATGCCGGAGATGACAAGGCCGGCGCCGAACAGAAGTCCCAGGGCCAGATTGACGATGAATGACATGTCTGATCCTCAGATCGCGTGACGGATGATGAAAACGGTCATGATGCCGGCCACCATGAAAGTCGCTGTAGCCACTATCGAGCGTGTCGACAGGCGTGACAGGCCGCACACGCCATGCCCGCTTGTGCAGCCATTGCAGTAAACCGAGCCGAAGCCGACCAGCAGTCCGGCGCCCATCATCAGGGGAAGGTTGGACGACACGGTCTGGCTGATCGAGATTCCGGTCAGTGCGATCATGCCGATCGGGGCTGCCACCAGGCCGACGATAAAGCCCAGGCGCGACAGGAAAGCGGAATCGCGATAGGGCGGCAAAAGCCGTCCGGCAATGCCGCTGATGCCAGCGATGCGCCCTTCCCAGAGCATCAGCAGAACCGCCGACAGGCCGATCAGCGCACCGCCGAAAAGCGAAGCAAAAGGCGTAAACTCAGTCATTTGGTTGGTTCCTTGCTGTCTTGGCTTGGCACGTTGCAAAACAGCCGGTTCATAACGGTGATGAACTCGGCAACGCGACCGTCCGCGAGTCTGTAGTGGACGGATTTGGACTCCTTGCGACCGACAATGAAGCCCGCTTCGCGAAGTTCGGCGATCTGCTGCGACAGTCCTGGCTGACGGATACCGAGCGTGTCTTCGAGGTCGCGCACCGACCGTTCTCCATCGACCAGCGCGCAGACGATCATCAGCCGGTTGCGGTTTGCCAGCTTCTTCAGGAAATCGGCGGCCTCGCCGGCATTGGCAAGCATTTCGGCCGTGTCGTCGGCAAGGTCGAGTTTCATGGCGTCACTCCCATGCTGAACCCGACAGGGCGTTGATCGGGAACTTGAGGTAGCGTTTGCCATTGGCCTCCGGCTCGGGCAGGCGCCCGCCATTCATGTTCACCTGCAGCGCGTGCAGGATCAGCTTCGGCATGGGCAGTGTCTTGTCGCGCGCCTCGCGCAACGACACGAAGTCGCCTTCGGTCTTGCAGGCTGAGATATGCGTATTCTTGGCTTTCTGCTCGGCTACCGTCGATTCCCAGAGCGGCTCGCGACCGCCAGGCTGGTAATCATGGCCGGTGAAGACGCGCGTCTCGCCGGGCAGTGCCAGTATGGCTTGGATCGACTGCCACAACCGGCTGGCGCTGCCGCCTGGAAAGTCGGCGCGCGCCGTGCCGCTGTCGGGCATGAACAGCGTGTCGTGCACGAAAGCCGCGTCGCCGATCACATAGGTAATCGAGGCGAGTGTATGGCCGGGCGAGAACATTACCCTTGCCGGGATACTGCCAACCGTAAACGTATCTCCGTCAGCGAAAATCCGGTCCCATTGCGAGCCGTCCGCCGGAAAGTCGGGCCAGTTGTAGTAGCCCTTCCAGAGCTTCTGCACCTCGGTGACTTTTTCGCCGATGGCGGTCGGCGCCCCGGTTTTTTCCTTCAGATAGCGGGCGGCAGAAAAATGGTCGGCATGCGGGTGCGTCTCGAGGATCCACTCGACCTCGAGCCCCTGCTCGCGAACATGAGCTAGGATTGCATCGGCATTGGCTGTCGCCGTCTGTCCGGATTTTTCGTCAAAATCCAGGACGGCATCGACAATGGCGCATTTTTTCGTTGCGGGATCGGCGACCACGTACTGGATCGAAAAGGTCCGTTTATCGAAGAAGCCCTTGACGTGTGGTTTTATCGGCATTGCTTGTCTCCTGCTATGATTGTCAAATTCAGGGATTGGCACTGAGCCATTTTTGAGCGGCTGAAAGATCCGCCCCCATGCGTTCGCGATGTGGCGCGATCTGGTTGACTGGCAGTCAGCCGTCCAGCACCTCGCCGATTGTCCAGCGTCGGGAACCGAGTTCTGCTCCTGCAGTGCGCAATAACCGGTCCCTCCGTGGTTGCCATTTCTTTCTGGAATCCGCGCACCATCGGTTCGGAGATCTGCCCAGGAGCCACTGGCATTTCCACATGGGCAAGGCCGAGGCTTTCCGCCAATTGGCGGTTTTGCATGGCTGTCGGCCGCCCCGCTTCGTCTTCGTCTGGCCGGTTGTTGATGATCTTCACGATGCCCTTTGCCACGGCCGGCCGGATGACGGCGCCTTCGAGTTGAACGGCGATCCAGCATTTTTCGGTGATCTGCTTCATGGCATTGCAACCGTCTCTGTTGGCTGAACGATTGCATAAATATGATTGCAAAAAAATGCAGTAGAAAAATCGAAAGCATACTCAGCCATATTTAATGATGTTTTTGCCAAGCCTGTGGTCCCTGACTTCTGCGTGGTTGGCAGTACCGCTTGGGGTTCTTGACGGGTAGGGAGGATTGAGAAACCGGAGACCGCCAATGTCCGATGCCCTGATCCGACCGCTACAGCAGTCAGACAATGCCGATTGGCGCCGGCTATGGACGCTCTATCTCGAATTTTACGAGACGACCGTTTCCGATGAGGTCTATGCCACGACGTGGAAGCGGCTGTTCGATGGCGGTGAGTTCGAACCGAAGGGCATGATTGCCCTCGTCGGCGGCAAGCCCGTCGGCCTTGTCCATTATCTCTATCACCGCTCCTGCTGGTCGCTCGTCAACAATTGCTACCTGCAGGATCTTTTCGCGGCCCCTGAGGTCAGGGGAACAGGCGTCGGTCGGGCGCTTATCGAGGCTGTCCACGCTGCGGCGGCCAATGAAGGCGTTGCCAATGTCTACTGGATGACGCACGAGACCAACACGGTCGGCCGGCGGCTCTACGACCGCGTCGCGCGCCGCACCGGCTTCATCGAATACGACATGCTGTGAGCGGACCGGTCAGGCGCGGTCGCGCGCCTCCAGCCAGCGCAGAACCAGCAACTCCTCGTTTTCCAGACCCTCGACAGGTTTTCGGCGCGACCGCCGCGCCAGGGCAAACTCCTCGGCCAGCCGGCCTTCTGTCCAGGTGGTCATGACGTGCGGGTGGATGTAGCAGGCGCGGCACACGGCGCGCGTGTTTCCAAGGTGTCCTGCCACCTGGTCGATCACCGTGTTCATCGTCATCGCCCGCTCGCGCTGCGATTCCGGCAGCCCGGTCTCCGCAAACAGCGATGCTGCCGTCACCGTACCGCCCCAGGTACGAAAATGCTTTGAGCTGAAGCCATCGCCGGCGGCCTCATGAATGTATGAATTGACGTCTTGCGACCGCACCACGTGCCGGTCGCCGTCCGCGTCGATATACTGGAAAAGATTCTGGCCTGGCAGTTCCTGTATGCCGCGAATGATCTTGGCCATGCGCCTGTCCGTCACCTTCAGGTTCCATTCCTTGCCCGACTTGCCCTTGAAGGCAAAGCGCAGGCGCGACGGCGACGCCGCTGCTCGGCGCAATGGCGCGCAGCCTACTGAAGCAGCCGCAGGCGGAGCGCCAGCAGAGCAGAACACAGCCAAGCGCAAGCGCAGCGGAGCTGCGCTCCATATAAGCAGTCAGCCTGGCGCAGAGCCAGCTGAGGCCGAGCGAGATGGCAGTCCGGACCCTGTCAAGCGTAAGAAAAAGAAGAAGAAGGAAAAGAA
>JBBSOT010000148.1:0-10942 GCA_038259455.1 Hyphomicrobiales bacterium
AGGCCCCTTGTTGAGCATGCGAACCTCATGATCCGCCGCCCAGGCGCCGCTCCACGTAAGCGTCGAAAGTACTGCTGCAACGGCAAGTGCTGAAAGCGCCTTCATCGTAATTCTCCTGATTTTTCGGGAATTCCCGCCGTTATTCGGAGGCGGCTTATACTCGGCTAACTGCCACCTGCCAGCTAGGTTCCACTTCGGCAGGCGCGCCGACCGCCGGGTCACAGCATAAAGGCTATGTTGGTCGACCTTCGTCGGTCTCGGGCATCGCGAGATTCCGGGTAAAACTTAAGGACCGCCGGCAGCCACTTGACGGACTTTGGCTATAGGAGACCTGCCGCAACCGCGATCAGGCTAATCGCAAGGGCTACAAGGCTTGGAACGATCACCGCCGCCCCCAAGGCGACAGACAAAGCCGCGACCCAGTCAAATTTCCTGTCCGCTGTCATTCCCATTGTCGCTCCTTCAAGTCCTCAACGTCCGTTTCGGGACGACGTTCCGGCGCGGGCAACGGCGCATCACTGCCCTGATGGAGTACGCGCTCCGCCGCGCCGTCGAGATCTTCGAGCTGTCCGCTCTTCATCGACCACAGGAAGGCAAGCAGGCCGGCCAGGCCCATGCCCAAGGCGACGGGAACCAGCCATGCCAGTAGCCCGGTCATGCGGTGGCCTCGCGCAGGACGTCCGCACGGTTCTGTATTCCACTGTCGCGCCTATCCGAAAGCACCCGCAGCGAGTTGGCCACGACCAGGATCGACGACGACGACATAGCAATCGCCGCCACGAGCGGCGTCACGTAGCCGGCCACGGCCAGGGGCAGTGCCAGCGCGTTATATGCGATCGAGATCGCGATGTTCTGCCGGACGAGACGCATGGACTTCCGGGCCACGGATATCGCCTCCGGCACGCTGCGCAGGCTGGAACCCAGGAAGACGAGATCGGCCGCGCTGCGTCCGACATCGGCTGCCGTCGACGGGGCCATAGAGACGTGCGCTGCTCCAAGCGCCGGCGCATCATTGATGCCGTCGCCGACCATCAGCACCCGCCACCCCTCGCTCCTGAGCGTCTCGAGGCGACGCACCTTGTCGTCCGGACGCTGCCTGCCCGACATCTGCACGATGCCCGTCAGTTTCGCGACCCGCCTGGTCTCTTCCTCCGCGTCCCCTGACAGCAGTTCCACCGACAAGACGGAATCCTTCAAGGCCGCTATCGCCGCGACGGCTCCCTCGCGCAACGTGTCCGAGACGTCGAAACGGCCGGCGAAGACGCCGTCGCGGGAAAGCCACGGCCCGGAGTCGCTCCGGTCGCCGTCACCTTCGACTGCCCAGCCGGGCCTGCCGAGCCGCCAGAGGCTCGCTCCGATCCGGGCTTCGATACCGTTGCCGGGGATCTCCCGCGCCTCGGTGACCCCGACGCCTTCGCCGTCGCCAAGCGCCGCGACCGCAATGGCAGCCGGATGGCGGGAGAGCCGCGCCAGGGCGGAAGCGACAGACAGTTCGGCATGAGGCACGTCATATGATGAGACCCGCATCAGCCCGGTTGTAAGCGTCCCGGTCTTGTCGAGGACGACGTGATCGATCTCCGCAAGCCGCTCGAGCGCGCTGCCGTCCTTCATGGTGACGCCGATCCCGAACAGACGGCGCGCGGCGGCGGTCTGGACCATGGGGACGGCGAGGCCGAGCGCACAGGGACACGTGATGATGAGCACGGCGATCGCGAGCGTCAACGAACGGTGCCAGTCGCCGGTCGCCACAAACCAGCCCGCGAACGTCGCCAGCGCGACAGCGTGGACGACCGGCGAATAGAGGGCGGCGGCGCGATCGGCGATTCTGCGGTAGCGTGCGCGGCTGCCTTCGGCTGCTTCCATCAGCCTGACCATGTCAGCCAGAAACGAGTCGCGGGATCGACGGTCGATGCGCAGCTCGATCGGACCACTGAGGTTCAGCGCCCCAGAGAGCACCCGCGACCCCGGCGCGATGCTCTCGGGCGTGGTCTCCCCGGTGACAATGGAGAGGTCCAGCGTTGCTTCGCCCTTGAGCACTGTGCCGTCGGCCGGGATCCGCTCGCCGACGGCCACGAACACTATGTCTCCCTCGCGCAGCGACTGCACGTCCCGGAAATTGCGTCCGCCGACCTCGTCCAACACGGTCGCCCCGCGGGGCATCATCCTTGCCAGCGATCGCACCGCGTCGCGCGCCTTTCCGCGCATGGAGTGATCGAGCGCGCGTCCGGCCAGCAGGAAGAACAAGAGCGACGTCACCGCGTCGAAGTAGGCGTGCGCCCCGCCCGTTAGCGCGTCGTAGGTGCTTAGACCAAACGCCAGCAGGATTCCCACGCTGATGGGCACGTCCATATTAGTTCTGCCCACGCGTAGCGCGCTCCAGGCCGACACGAAGAAAATGCGACCCGAGTAGGCCACGGCGGGCAATGCCAGGACTGCGGAGATGACGTGAAATGCGTCGCACGTGCTCGCATCCGCACCGGACCAAACCGAGACTGACAGAAGCATGATGTTCATCGCGGCGAAGCCGGCGACGGCCGTCGCGCGCAGGAGCCTCCCCATCTCCGGGTCTTCGGCCGGATCGGATTCGGCCAGTATCGCCTCGTAGCCGGCCCTGCGCAGGGCCTCGATCATGGGTGGGACCGGATCCTCTGTCCGCCACCTGACGGCAACCCGCTTCGCGGTCAGGTTCACCCGCGCGGCCGTCACGCTGGAAAGTTCGCCCAACGCCTGTTCGATCGTGGCGATGCATGCGCCGCAATGCGCCCTTGGGATACCCAGAACGGTCTGCATGGTGCCGTCGCCGAGATCCCGGCTGGCCAGACGGATTTCTTCGGACGGCACGTCCCGCCCGTGTCCGACCATGAGGGCAGCCTCGGTTCCGGGCGCACAGCAACTCATCGATTTACGCCTCCGGCCGGGCCACGGCACCGTAGGCGTGCCATGTGGCATGCCCGAGAAGCGGGAAGATCACGATCATGCCGAGCAGCCCTGTCGCCACGCTGATAGCGAAGAGCGCGATGACCATTGCGCCCCAGGCGATCATGACGGGCAGGTTGTTCCAGACCAGCCTGGTGCTTGTGCCCATGGCGGTCAGCGCGTCCACCCTGTGGTCCAGCATCATTGGCACCGCGAACACACTGATCGAGAACGCGAAGGCGGCAAACAGACCGCCGATGGCTGTTCCGACCGCTATCATCGTCCAGCCATAGGCCGAGCCAATCAGCACGCCGATGACGTTGTCCATGCCGGGAAAGGCGGTGACGCCAAAGAACAGCGCCCAGACGATGACGGCGGCACGAGTCCAAAGCAGCATGAGCATGGTCAGCAGGAGACCCGCGAAGAACACCTGAGCCCCGGCGCGCGGACGTGTCCGCAGCATGGCGGCGAGGCTCACCCGCCTGCCTTCGCCCAGCGCACGGCTCTTCTCGTAGAGGCCGATCGCGAGGAACGGAGCCACGATCAGGAAGCCCGCCAGCGCCGGGAAGAGGATGTAGTCGCGCCCGAATTCGAACAGCGTCCAGATGAAGGCGACCGACAGTGCGAACACCCCGATCCCGTAAGCGATGCTGCTGGCAGGTCCCTTCCAAAAATCGCGCCAGCCAAGCGAAAGCCAGCGGAAGCCCTCGAGCATCGGCAGGTTGCGCTGCAAAGCGGGATCGCGCGTCTCGCCGATGCCCGAGGTCTCGCTCAGCAACCAGTAGGATTTGTCTGACTCGTTCATCGAAGCTCCTCCGTCAGCACGCCGACTTGGCGGCCCGGTAGCTGCCGCTCGTCCCGGCCTCCTTGAGATGCGGCACGCAATCCGGCTGCGAGGTGACAGCCACATAGACTAGATGGGCGTTCGCCCCCGCGACCAGCAGCAGTCCGGCGGGAACAAGCAGCCATGCGGTCTTCCATCGCCGGCGGCCTTCCGAGGGCGCGGCGGTCATGGCGTGCTCGTCCCGAGATCGTGAACATAGAGAGACAGCGTCCGGATCTCGGCATCTGTCATCCGCTCATCCCATGTCGGCATGTGGCCCTGCCTGCCGCCATGTACGGACGTTATGATCGTCTGGATGTCGCCGCCGTAGACCCAGTGCGCGTCCATGAGGTTAGGCGCCCCAAGATCCCGGTTGCCTTCGGCGTTCTCGCCATGACAGGCGGCGCAGGTCGTGGCGAAGACCTCTCGCCCGGTCTCGATCCGCGCGATGTTTTCCTCGGTCGAATAATCGGGGTTGGTCAGCGAATAGACATAGGCAGCGACACTGCGGACCTGTTCCCTCTCCAGCATGCCGTCGCGTCCGAACGCGGGCATCTGTGCGATCCTAGTCTCCGGATGGACGGTGTTGATACCCACCCTCAGCGTCTGTTCGATCAGTTCGGGACCGCCGCCCCAGAGCCAGTCGTCATCCGTTAGGTCAGGGTATCCGGCCTGTCCCCGGCCATCGCGACCATGGCAGGCTGCGCAATTGTCGCCGAACAGCTGCCGCCCGGTACCACGAACGGATTGCATCAGCGCAGCGTCGGCCAGGATTGCGTCGTAGGGTTCGGATTCCAGCCGCGTCATCCATGCCGATCGCTGCTGCTGGCCTTCCACGACCTGCTCTTCGACTGTCGTGCGCTGGTCCACGCCGAGAAGACCCTTGGTATAGGTCGTTCCCAGCGGCCAGGCTGGAACGAAGAACCACCAGGCGATCGCCCAGATGTGAGTCACGATCAGGAACATCAGCACGCCGCGCGGCACGGGCGTGTCCAGTTCCTTGATCCCGTTCCATTCGTGCCCGGTCGTCTCCCGGCCCGTAACAGGATCGCGTTCATTTACTTCCAAGGCTTGTCCTCCTGGTCGAGGATGCTGTTCTTCGCCCGGTCGAAGCGCTTCCGGTTTGCTGGCCATAAGGCGTAGGCGACGACGCACAGGAAGAAGCCCATCAGGTAGAACAGCCCCCAGCTCTTTGAGAAGGCGACCAGCGTGTCATGACTGATGTCGACCATGGCGCTCAGTTCTCCGGGTCGGGAGCTTGTTCGGAGGCGGCAGTGTCGCGGAAGGCCGCGTCGGTGAGCCTGCCCAGCACCTGGATATACGCGACAAGTGCGTCCATCTCGGTCAATCGGGTCGTCACCCCGTCAAATGCGCTGACCTGGGTGGCCTCGCCGTAGCGCTCGGTGACACCGGATGCCGCCTCGCTGTCGGGAAAGGCCTGGCCATAGGCGTCGCGGGCGGCATTGGCGACCATCTCATCGGTATACGGCACACCCAGCGTCCTTTGCGCCGAGAGATGCGCTTCGAGATCGTCTGTCCTCAGCTGGGTCCGTGCGAGAAAGGCATAGGCAGGCATGTTGGATTCGGGCACGACGTCCCTCGGGTTGTTCAGGTGGGCGACGTGCCAGAAGTCGGAATACTTGCCGCCGATGCGCGCCAGGTCAGGACCGGTCCGCTTCGATCCCCAGAGCATCGGTCGGTCGTACTGGGACTCGACTGCAAGCGAATACGGTCCGTAGCGCTCCACTTCATCGCGCAGCGTGCGGATCATCTGGCTGTGGCAGGCATAGCAGCCCTCGCGCACGTAAATGTTGCGACCCGCAAGCTCCAACGGCGTGTAGACACGCATGTCGGGCGCCTCCTCAACGGTGTCATCGATGGTGAAGAGAGGCGCGATCTCGACGATACCGCCGACGCTCGCGGCCGCGATGATGGCAAGCACGAAGCCGATAGCCGAGCGTTCCAGTTTGCGGTGGAAGAGTTCAGGCATGGATCACTCTCCCGGCAGCGCGGCGACGGCCGCGGGCACGTCGGTGCTGCGGCGCTCCGCCTGCGGGACGGATCGGACGGTCATCCAGATGTTGTAGCAGCAGACGACCGCGCCCATCAGGAACAGGAGACCGCCGAAGGCCCGCGCGATGTAATATGGATACATCGCGACAAGGGTATCGACGAACGAATAGGCGAGCGCGCCGTCGTCGGTGTAGGTCCGCCACATCAGCCCCTGGATGATGCCGGAGTTCCACATCGAGAACACGTAGATGAGGGTTCCCGCTATCGCGAGCCAGAAGTGAACTTCGACGAGCCTCGCGGAATACATCCGCTCGCGCTTCCATAGGGTCGGAACCAGCGTATAGAAGGCGCCGAATGTGATCAGCGCCACCCAGCCGAGGGCACCCGCGTGGACGTGCCCGATGGTCCAGTCCGTGTAGTGGCTCAAGGCGTTGACGGGTCTGATCGCCATAAAGGATCCTTCAAAGGTCGCAAGGCCGTAGAAGACCGCGGCTGCCATCATGAAGCGGAGCGTCGCGTCGTCACGGACGCGATGCCAGGCGCCGTTCAGCGTCAGCAGCGCATTGCCGGCAGATGCCCATGACGGGACCAGGAGCATGATCGAAAAGGTCATTCCCAGCGTCTGCACCCAGTGCGGAAGCGCCGTGTAGTGCAGGTGATGAGAGCCCGCCCACATGTAGAAGAAGGTGATCCCCCAGAAGCTGAGTATCGAAAGGCGATAGGAGAAGATCGGCCGCTGCGCCCTCACGGGGAGGTAGTAATAGAGCATGCCGAGGAAACCTGCGGTCAGAAAGAAGGCGACTGCATTGTGCCCGTACCACCACTGGATCATCGCATCCTGAACACCTGGCCAGATCGTGTAGCTCTTGGCATGGCCCCACGAGATGGGAACGGCGAGGTTGTTGACGATGTGCAGTATGGCCACGACCACGATGAAGGCCATGAAATACCAGTTCGCCACGTAGATGTGTGGCTCCCGCCGGCGACCAATGGTGCGCAGGAAGAGGACGAAATAGGTAACCCAGACCACCACGAGCCAGAGATCCGCATACCATTCGGCCTCGGCATATTCCTTCGACTGGGTCACGCCCATCAGATAGCCGGACACGGCGAGAACGCAGAACAGGTTAAAGCCGAACAGGACGAACCACGGGCTGAACTGTCCGGCGAGCCGCGCACGGGAGGTGCGCTGGACGACGTGAAAAGAGGTCGCGATCAGGGCATTTCCGCCGAAGCCGAAGATGACTGCGGATGTGTGGGTTGGCCGCAGCCGCCCAAACGTCGACCACGCCGCATCGAAAGCAAGGTCTGGCCAGGCAAGCTGCGCGGCGACCCAAACGCCCATGAACATGCCGAATACCGCCCACGCCATTGAGAGAACGATGCCGACCTTGATCGGGTCGTCGTAATAGGAAGCCTCTCGATCCTCGGTTGGCTCGGGCTCGTAGAACCCGGCCAGAACGGGATAGATGAGCGCGCCCGCAAACAGCATAACGAGCAGTCCGTGGACGCCGAGCGGGTCGCTTCGCCCCAGAGCGGCCATCGCCACTCCGGCAACCGCAACCAGAACGAGCACGACCACCGCGACCTGCCGTTCGGCGGAATTGAGCTGCCGGATCATTCTGATGTCTTTCGCAAATCGATCATACAGGTTCCATGGTCATGCCCGGCAACCCCAGTAGTTCCGCAAGCGCGTCTCTGTTTCTGGCGATATCCGCCAGAGAATAGTCGTCGAAGACCGAAAGAAAAGCCTTAAGCGCTTTTCTGATGACGCCGTTCAATTGACATTCGGGCGATATAGCACAGTCTCCGCCATCCAGGCGCATACATTCGACAAGCGCGAACTCTTCTTCCATTTGCCTCACGACTTCACCCAGATTTATTTCCTCCGGCCTCCTGGCGAGAGCGATTCCGCCCGACCTTCCGCGAAGCGTCGTCAGGTAGCCCAGACGTCCGAGACGCAGCGTGACTTTGAGAAGATGGTTGCGCGAGATACCGTAGCTCTTGGCGACATCCGACACACGTGTCGGCTGCCCCCTGTTGACGGCCAGGTACATAAGGATGCGCAGCGCATAGTCTGTGTGATACGTCAGGCGCATGCCACCTCCCGCGGTCCGTCAGGCGCCGGGCGCTCGAGCCTGAAGAACATCGCCAGTATGAGGCTCCTGGCAATTCGCTCGGCCCGGTCGATGAAGGTTGCAGCCACGCCGGGAGGACAGGTTTCCTCGGCCGTTGCGCGGAAATAGCGGAGCCAGATCTCGAAATCTTCCTCACGCACCTGCTTCAGCTTCAGGTGGGCGGGCACGGGTCGCCCGCTGTAGGAGCCGTCCTTGAGGATAACCGAGCACCAGAAATCCGTCATCTTCTCCAGATGCGGCTCCCAGTTGTTCTGAACGACCGCGGCGAAGATTGGCCCGAGCCGCTCGTCACGGCGCACCCGACCGTAGAAGTCGCGAACCAGGCGGCCGATGAAGTCACGGTCGACGTCCGGATGGACGACCGCGCGCTCCTCAAGCGGTCGCGGAATATCGGCGGATGGAAAGTTCGTCATTGTGGTATCTCCTATACCACTTTTATCGAAGTCTGCCTCCGAATGGAAGCGCCATCGTTGTCGCAGCCTTTCGCCTCGGTCTCGCGCAGCCGCTCGTACTTGCTACGAAGAGAGTAGCGAATGACCACTTAAGCCGTAGACCCGGACAGGACCGCCGACGAGATCATGCGCCAAGCCCAGCCTTCGGAAATCAGAGCGTCTCGCAACCTGGACGGTGAAGCGCGTCCGGGTCGACGGGCGCAATCGGGATGTGAGTTGGAGCGTCCTACACCCGCCACCAGACTTGTCCAGCAAGTCGCGGGTTGCATCGGCCAGTGCAGTCAGTCGTTGTTGGATTGTGGGTTGCGAGCCGCCCGAAGATCGTTCAACGCGCGCATGGCGTCACGATTGCCTGCGCGGGCTGCGGCCCGGAACACGCGTTCTGCGTCGCCGTAGCGGACAAGGCTCATATAGGCATAGCCGCGCAGAACCATGAGATCGGTCTGCACGGGCGCGATGCGGTCGCGCTCGTCGAGTGCCAGAAGCGTTTCGACATATCGCCCGTTCTGATAGGCGGAATTAGCTTTCGCTGCCAGTAGCGAGGCGCTGACCTCAGCGCTCCGGTTGGAACTCAGCGGTGCTTGCGTGGCGGCTACCGCCGCCATGTCATTAAGCCCCATGCGCATGTAGGCAAGGCTCTGTCCGTAGGCCGCATCGTTCTTCGTCTGGCCGCTGCCGCGCAATGCCACCTCGAACGCCTTCGCGGCCTCTATGGGTCGATCGGCGTCCATCAAGCACCAGCCTCTTGCCAGTGCGGCCTGGGGTGACAGACCTTCCGGATCGAAAGTCGTCCGGCAGCCCTTGGTGCGAACCCGATCGCCTTTGGCCTGACGTGTCGGCTGGCGCACTGCTGGTGGCTCCTCGGCCACGGTCAAGGCAGCTGATTGAGTGGACGGCGCGACTGTATCCCGGCGCTCCGATCGCGGGGCAGGGGCCGCCGGTTGAGGTGCCGCTGGGCGGATAATTGCTGGCGGTTGCTGTTTGACCGGCCCGATCGGGACCGGTGTCATTTGGACAGGGCGCGGCGTGTTGGGGCTGTCGGCCGTGCCGATCTCGATCTTCTGGCGAACGCGACCCTCGATCGCGGCTGTCTCGATGCTTCTTTCGCCGACCGTCGGAATGCGCTCGGAAAGCCCTGCCCACGCCGTCTGCACTTCGCGGGCGCCGGCAAGGTCGCCGAGCTTCCACCGCATCAGAGCAAGCCCATAGGCGGAGGGCTCATCGTCTGGCTTCCAGTCGAGCGCGGTGCGGAACCAGCGCTCTGCTGTTTCAAACTGGTTGAAACCATCGGCGTACCAGCCGAGTTGCTGCGCCGATGCGGCGTCCCTGGCCTTTGCAACCTCGGCTACCGCGCGTTGCAGCACCTCGGCGCTGAATTGTGGGGGAGGCTGCAATGCGAGCATGTTGGCGACCGCCGCGAGGTAAACAGCGCGGACGTCATCGCTGGCGTTGCGCCATTCGTAGAGGATATCCTCGGCTTCCTGCGGCTTGTCCTGAATGATCAGCGCCAGCGCTAGGCCCTGCGATGATGATGCGTCGTTCTGGCTGTCGCGGGCCTTGCGGAACCAGTCCTCGGCGCTTCTGGGGTTTTCAAGGCGCAGATAGTACCAGCCAAGCAGAAGCTGGTCCGACTGCTGCCCGGGCTCCCTGGCCAGCTTCTCGATCAGGGCGAGGTCTGCAGGCGAAACGACAACTGTCGGATCGGCTTCTGCTTCGACAATCGCACGACGCGCAATCTCGTCCCGGATCGGCTCGAACTCCCGTTTGCCGTTTTCGGTGCGTTCGGCGGCCAGCAACACGTCGAGATCGGCACGCGGCAGGACCAGCATTGCCTTTTGCATGGTGGCAAACCGTTCTTCAGGATTCTCGCAGTTGCTGAGGATATAGAGATATGTGTCGACGGCGCGAGAGGTGCGCTCGGAGCCAGCGAACGCTTCGGCAACCCGCCACAGGACATCGACGTCACCGCAAGTGAGCATCGCTGGGTTGGCGGATGCGACACGAATGACCGTGTCAAACTGCTTGATGCCGGATGCGTTGACGAGTTGCTCACGCGCTTCGGCAAGCGCCAGCCTGTCCAGCAGATCGACAGGAACCTGCCAGTCCGCTTCGCGCTCCTTGCGCTCGGCAATCGCCGTGCGAACCTCTTCGATCTTGCCTTCGGCGTAGATCTCCCACATACGGTCGAGTTGCGGATCGCCCTGCGGGGCCGCCGCTAACGGATCTGCCGGCGGGGTCCAGCGTGGATATAGCGCACGCAGGCGGGCAATTTCTGCTTCGAGCCTTTTTGTATCGCCGCGTTCGGCGAAATAGCGCAGCGCCGTCTCGTCTACGGCTTGCTCCGGTCCGGCCGGAGCCGGAGCCTGGATGGCTGGCGATGGTGACGCGTCTGCCGGTCCGTCGCTCTCTGCCTGCGCAAACCGCTTCGGGTCGATCTGCGCTGTGACGGCTGGCGGGGTGGTTGCAACGGGTTGGGCCACGTCGCTCTTCAGCATTGTGCCCGGCGTTGTTGACAGAGCGCCCTGCGACAAAGTCCTAGCGAACGGGTTGGGTCGCTCGGCAAACGGGTTCAGGCCCGATTGCTGGACCAGCAGGGCGCC
>JBBSOT010000149.1:0-10782 GCA_038259455.1 Hyphomicrobiales bacterium
AACACCAATGTGTCCTTCAACGGCGAGAACACGTCGGGCGCCTCGGGCCGCTCGCCGCCGATCCGCACGAAGCGAGCGGCACCATAGGGCGCGCGTTGGGGCGGCGTGGCAGCCGCGCCATAGCGCACAGCATCCTGGTTAAACCGCAAGCGTGCCTTCGCCGCACGAAAGCGCCCGTAGTCGTGCCAAATCAGGATGGCAAGCGGCAGACCGAGGTAGGTGGCACCTTCGCCCCTCTTCAGCAGCAGTCGGCCGTAGAAATCAGCATCGACCATCTGAACGCCATCGCGTTCCAGTTCATCGTCGGTCACCAGTATGTCGGGCGCCAGCGCGCCAAGCGGCTCGACCGTCACGCCGTCGAAAACCGCATCGGTGCGGGCCGCTCGCAGGATCAGCGCGTGGGATTGCGCCTTGGGCCAACCCTTCATGTCGCGCGCGCGAATATCGATGGCAAAAACCTTGTCGCCCGTCACCTTCTGGATTCCGTCGCGCCGGAAGCGCACACGGCCGCCCTCAATCCAGTTTGGAGGCTGCCCGACAGTGCCGGTCTGAAGGTCCGCCAGCCCCGAGCGCAGCGGCAATATGCTGATGGCAGCGCCAGCTGCCGCCGTGGTCAGGAAACCGCGTCGGGTCATATGGGCGGGGGGCATGAATTCTCCTGCAGGTTCTGCGCGTAGACGGGAGTCACAGCTCAACGTGACACGTCGGCATGAGGTTCCGTGAAGCCGCGACAAAGGCCGGCCTGGCCTCGGGGACCCGCCCCGGGGCCAGCTTTGTGGGCCGCCACCCACAGGACGCAAAACTGCCGCCTGAGGTGCGACCATATGTCGATGATCCCGCCCGCTTCACCTTTCGAAAAGGCGGAAGGCAGGCAGTGTCTTAGTTTGAAATTTTGGGGTTTCGACGCAGGTGTCGCGTCCCGCCGGCGGTTCCTATATGTTGATGGCAGGAGGATAGAATCGATGGCATACGACGATCAGATCACGAAACGCCTCGCGGCGATTCATAGCCGCCTGGATCAGATAGCGAAGGAAGAGGCGCATCCAAATTTGCTAGGTGGCGAAGCATCGCGCCGCGTATATGATACCCAAAGAGACCTTCTAATCGCTGAGACAGAAGAACTCCTGGATCGATGGGAGAGGTTGCGCGATGCCCACCAGACTCCAGAGGCAAACTGAGTCACTACCATAAAGTGGGTCGGCTTGACGTGCAGCGCGCAACCAGTCTGGCGAGCGCCACTTCTCGGGCGGCATCAACAAGGCAGGTGGCGTCAACATGCGCGCGTTGCGCAATTGCCGCAACAGTGCTGATGCACAGCGGGGAGCGCCTGTCGAGGCTGAGAAGATGGGCTGTGCAGATCGCCCGCCGCCGGGGAGCAAGCGTGCCCATTGCGCAAGTCGCAGGCCTCGGCATCACGGAGGACGAGGGCGGTGGTCATGCGGTGTCAAGGGCGGAGCAGTTCCAGGCCAGCGCGGCGGAGTAAAAGCATGCCATTGGCGTTAGAGTGCCCGACACAGCAAAGGGGCCGAATCGGGCGTCTTTGCTGTGTCGGGGGCCAAGTTTCGAGGATTAGCTAGGGTTTGCTGATCTCGCCAGTCTCTCCGTCGACGATATCCGTGGTGGTCTGGTTTTGCTCCGCCCCGTCCGCCGAGGCGGCTCTGCGACGGCCGGCGGGTTGCTTGAGCCGGTAGGTGTCGCCATTGATCATCAGGATATGGCATGGTGGGTCAGCGCTCGTTGAGCGAGGTGCGGGGCAGGCCTGAAGTGCTCGAGTCGGCATCGGCAGCTGGGACCGGAGGCGTCGGTAAAGTGCCGACATAGCAACAGGAGGCGAAGATCCGGTTCCCCTTCTCCATCACATGGCTTTCCAACCTCTGGGACCGCCTCCGCACAAGCTTCTGGTTTCTGCCGTCGTCGATGGCTCTACTCGCCATCGCTCTTTCGTTCATCGTTCAGGTCGACACTTGGCTCGGCGTGAAGGTCGTCCGCGAACTTGGCTGGAGCTACGCCTTTGGGCCAGAGGGAGCACGGGCGATCCTCTCCGCGATCGCGAGCTCTATGATCACGGTCGCCGGCCTCACCTTCTCCATCACCATGCTGACGCTTCAGCTCGCGTCATCGCAGTTCGGGCCGCGTCTGTTGCGCAATTTCATGCGCGACCGCGGCAATCAGATCGTGCTCGGCACGTTCATTTCGACTTTCGTCTATTGCCTGCTCGTCCTGCGAACGGTACGCGGCACAGAGGACGCGAGCTTCGTTCCGCATATCTCTGTAGCGTTCGGCGTTCTCCTCGCCCTGGCCAGCATCGCCGTGCTGATCTACTTCATCCACCACGTCGCCACCGCGATCCGAATCGAGAATCTGCTCGCGCAACTTGCGGCAGAGACGCACGCCACAATCGACCGCATCTACCCGGAGCGGACTGGCCACGAACCGCCGCCGGTCGGGAGGCCGGTCGAGCAGCTGATCCCGAGCGGCTTCGATCGCGACTCCCGAGCGGTTCGCGCCGCAGCCAGCGGCTATGTCCAGCGTGTAGACGTGGACGCGCTGATGGGGCACGCAACCGACCATGATCTCATAGTGCGTATCGACGCCGGGCCGGGCCGCTTTGTAACGGAGCGTGATACCATCCTCACCGCGCATCCTTCCGACCGCGTTTCCGACGACGTCGCCGACCGCCTGCGCAGCACGCTCGTCGTCGGTCTGGAACGCACCCCGGATCAGGATTTGGAGTTCTCGATCCGGCGTATCGTCGAGATCGCGCAGCGTGCCTTGTCGCCCGGCATCAACGACCCGACGACTGCGCTATATTGCATCGACCGTCTCGGCGAGGCGCTTGGCCGGCTTGCCGAACGTGACATCCCTTCGGGCGTGCGGTTCGACGACGATCACCGACTGCGCATCCTGACCAAGGTCACCTCTCTCGAATCGCTGGCCTGCCCGGCATATGCCGCGATCGCCCGCTACGGCTTGGCAGACGCGGATGTCGTCACGCTTCTTCTGACGTCCATGGCAGCGCTGAGCCGGGCGGCACAACCGGCGACGCGCAGGGCCATCGCCGATCTGAGCGAGGAGATCCACCGCGAGAGTCGGAAGAAGGCGTCACTCGATTTCGACAGACATAAGATTCAAGCGAAATCGGAGATTGGCAGCGGAACGTCTTGACGCGCCAGCCGGCGGCGGCCGCTACCTGAGCGCGTCGGCGATTTCAGCGATGGAGTGGTTCGTGAGCTCCTTGGCGAGGGTCAGCACGATGCTGGCTTCCAGGTCCTTGTGCATCGCGTCGCGGAACTGGCCGAGCGTCTGCGGATCAGCCACCAAGACGAGATCCTTGAAATCTCCGCTCTGCTTCATCTTGTAGAGCGCCTCCGCCAGTTGTTTGGCAAAGGTAGCCTCGTCTGTCTGGCGCGGCGTCTGCTCCGGGGGACGTGAGCCGGAAGGCCCCTCGTCACGCAAATTCTTGGGCGAAAGCCGCCGCTCCTCGCGCAGCGACACGTCCCCTGCTGGCCCTTCGTTGCGGAGGAGGATGGCTCCATGGCCGTCAGCCACGACGACAAGCGCGTGATGGGGAACGGATTTCGGCATACCGTCGTCTCCTATTTTTGTGGTCATGGATGCCGGATTCACCAGCAGGGTAGAACTCATTGGCCTGTGGACTCACCTCAGTCCTGCCGGTCACCGATCACCTTGACGTCTCACCTTGGCATTAGACTCCGAACCGTTCCGCTCAAGGGTAACATGGCCGATCCGCGATCTCAGGTTTGGCGCACGGGAGGCGATTCTTAGTTCCTGTCGCCAAGATCCTGAATGAGCGCCTTCATTTCATCGATTTCCCGGCGCTGTGCGCCGACGATCTCATCCGCGAGCTTCCTGACGCGCGGGTCGGACATATTGGCTCGCTCGCTGGTGAGAATGGCAATCGAATGATGCGGAATCATAGCTCTCATGTACGAAACATCGGAAACGGTCTCTTGGCTCCGGACGAGCCACAGCGAAACAGCAAAAGCGGCAGCGGCTCCGACGAAGATGGCAAAGTTGGCGCCTTTGTTTGAATACATTTTCAGCATGAATGCCAGCATGATTGCCGACATGGTCGCGCCCATGAGCAAAGCCATCCATGCACGAGTTTGACTAAAGAACACGTGGTCGAGCGCATAAGTATTAATATACATAAGCACGAACATCACAATGGTCGATGTGAAAATCATCGCTCCAAAGCGCGCATAGCTCATTCTGATCTCCCTTCTTTCTGCGGCGGCGACTGCCCGGGCGGGTCCTCCACACTGATGTTTCCTGATACTCCGCGCCGTCATGTCGGGTGAGACTCGCAGCAGTGCGCTATCTCGGCAGCCGTTGCCCTTTACCATCCTCCTTTGCGTCAGTTCCCAACCCCAAGCCTCGACCCGCATGAGTCTTTCCCGTTGACCCTCCCAGATCAAAGCCAGGTCGGTCTACCTGCTGCGAAGGGTCGGTCGAGTCTGATTCATCAGCTTCAGTCGCCGGCATACCGTTCTCCTCTGTCGCATCTGTTTCGTCGTTTCCCAAAGATTCTTCGCTCTTTGGGCGCCTATTTGTCGGAATATCTTTATATTCATCGATCTGAAGGCCGGTACCATCCATGCTTTGCCCAGGTTGACGTTGAGCCTTGTCCCGGTTGCTGAGGATGTCGTTCTTTCTGACTTTATCGTCGTCGAGTTCATCCATTGCGCCAGTTCCGCTCTTTTGTCCTGCCGACATTGACTTCCTCCAATTCAATCGTGGGACTTGGTGACCACTCAACCCCTGAAATCGCGAAACGTTGCCATAGCTATGGGTATCATTTGGGATCAGGCTTCGACGCTTGCATACGGCAGGCCGTGCGTGAGGCCGGAACCATTCTCATCACGGGCGGTTAGCGTTAGACCTCCCGTCCGCTGGCGTAAAAATCATCTGTAGCAGTACGCCGAAACGAAACAGGTGATCCATGAGACCTCGAATTCTCACCCTCGCTTCTGCTGCCTCTTTGTGCGTCATTTGCGGCGCGTCAGTTGCACAGACAACAAAGCCAGAAACAAACCCTTGCGCCGCAAATCCGGCGGCGTCTCCCGACGACAAATCGCTTAGCGAACAGCTGAACGACTGCAACGGGGTCTTGGCTCCGCCGAAAGTTGGTGATGGGGAGATCGTCGAACCGGCTCCCCCAGGCGGCACGATCATCGTCATACCTCCCTCAGACGTTCCGCAACAGCAAAGCGGACGCGGCCGTTCGGACGCGCCTGCGTCGTCCCAGATAGAGAATTCTGCCTACGATATTGCCGACCTTGTCGAAGCAATCTCGCGTTCCGCGCAGACGGCCAAGGACCTTGAGACTGTCGAACCCAAACACGTCGACGTTCGCGACATTTCCATCTTGCTTGGCGGCTCAAATTCGGCGGTACTCAACACGTCAATGGCCGAAAACGCAGCAGCCATTGATAAGCTTCGGAAATCGATAACCGGCAATGATGCGCTTGCCTCTGCCGTGCTCAGCAATGGCCTGACGATCGTTGGCATCGTCGCCGCCATGATCGACGACCAAAAGAAGGTGACGCTCTTCGGACGCTGAAAGTGCTTGCCATGAACCTTGATCTTGAGGGCTTTCGGCCATTGTCGAGGCACACCGTTTCGTTGTTTCAAGACGAGCCCCGAGGATCATCCGCCTGGTCGTGATGCTGTATATCCATTTTCACTTTCGCTTCGGAACGGGGAGGACCTGCTGCACGAGCGGGGCATCGACATCTGCCACAAGACGGTTTGGTTCTGGTGGCACCGGTTCGGGCCAATGTTTGTCGCGGAGATCCGAAAGCGGCGGGAGGGGGATGCGATCAAGCACGTGGCGGTGGCAGTTGGACGAGGTTTTCGTGAAGATCAACGGCCAGCGGCACTACCTCTGGCGGGCTGTCGATCACGGAGGCGAAGTTCTCGAGAGCTTCGTGACGAAGCCGCGGGACAGAAACCTGCATTGAAACTCCTGAAGAAAACCAAGAAGCGGCATGGCCCCGCTGATGAGATCGTGACGGATCGTCTGCGATCGTATGGGGCGGCGCTGCGTGAACTCCGCATCGGAGAGCGGAGAATTCGCACCAACCATTCCGAATACGGGAGCGGGGGATGCGAACGTTACAAATGTTCGCATCCGTTCATCCCTCGGTCTTCTTGCTGATTCCGAGGGATGTCGCCCCCTGGTTCCGAGATGATGCCGCCCCCTATTTCGGGGCGGTGGGCAGGGTCTGTTGATGCGTTCAGGTTCGCTTCTTTGGCTTGTCCGGAGGAGGAACCAGATGCCGGCGGAGAGAGTGACCATGCGGCGTGTCGGCGAGATTTTGCGACACCGATTTGAAGACAACAAAGCCATGTTCGTCACGCAGCACCTCGAATATCCCCTTCATGGTGTGGTGCTGCTTCCTCGGCTGTTCGCCGTCTTCCTTCATGATCTGATCGATGACGGCGATGAACGGATCGAGCTTTGGACGCACCCTCCGTCTTGCTGCACCGATATAGCCGCCGCCTGGTTTGTCGCATGCTGCGGGGTCCGGCTGCCGCCGCGGGCGACGGCGGTTTTGCCCTGCTCTGCTAGGCCTCGTCACCGTCCAGCCTATAGTGCAAGGAATAGGAATTGTCGGCGCAATCTATTCTTCCAGTGTCGTTTCCACTGCACTCGTCTCGACAAGCGTACGGTGCACCGGACATTTGTCGGCAATACGCAACAAGGCGGCCTTCTGGTCATCGGAAAGGTCGCCTTGCAGCCGGACGGTCCGTCTGAACCTATCGATCTTGCGCGTGCTCTTGTCGCAGTCCTCGCAATCTTTCCGGTGGTCTCGGTCGTGCCTAACGTCGATCGCCACATGGGTCAGCTGGATGGCTTTGCGACGTGCATAGAGTCGGATGGTCATCGCAGTGCAGGCGCCAAGACCCGCGGACAGGAACTCATAGGGGGTCGGTCCGGTATCCATGCCCCCAACTTCCACTGGTTCATCCGCGAGCAATTGGTGGCGCCCACCAATGAAAATGTCTTGCCTGAACCCAGCCAGGTCATGTTCGCTGACGCGCACGACGCCGGTGGGAACTGACGAGGCATCTGCAGCCTTGGCATCGCCAGTATATCGAGAAGACCACGTCGCGATAATGTCTGCTGCGTAAGTCGCGTCCGCCTCGTCTGTGATCAGGTGATCGGCGTCGTCCAGCGTGACGAAGCTCTTGGGGTGCCGGGCCGCCAGGAAAATCTCGCTGGCGTTTTCGATCCCGACGGTGGCGTCGCGCGGCGCGTGCAGCACCAGCAGAGCCGCGCCAAGATGCGCCAGCGACGATTGCAGGCTGGCGGTGGAGATGTCGTCAAGAAAGTCTTTGCGGATCATGAAATCGCGACCAGCCAGAGTGACCGTGGCAATGCCGTTTTCCTTGATCTCATCAAGTTTGGCGCCGAAATTGTTCGAGACATGCGCCGGTTCGAAGGGGGCGCCTATGGTGACGACAGCGCGCAACCCTTTGATGTCGGGCGCAACCTTGATGACCGCGGCCCCGCCCAGCGAATGGCCGATCAGCAACTTTGGAGGCATTTCGCGGTTCGCCAGATAGTCCGCCGCACACCTGAGATCGGCGACATTCGAGGTGAAATGTGTGTTGGCAAACTCGCCTTCTGAATGACCCAGCCCGGTGAAGTCGAACCGGAGGACCGCGATGCCTTGCATCGCCAGCCGCGCAGCGATGCGGCGCGCGGCTGGGATATCTTTGGAGCAGGTGAAACAGTGCGCGAAAATCGCGCTGGCACGGACGGGGCCGTCAGGTAGATCGAGCCGCGCCGCGAGAGTGTCACCGGAATGGCCCTGGAATGTGATGCGTTCGGTTTGCATGGCGCCCTCCGGTTTGCGATCACCCGGTTGCGGAGAACGAAGTCTGTCGCAACCGGGATTGGTTCAGCTGAGTATGGCACGTGCGCGTGCCACGTAGACACCACCGAGAACTGCGCCAAAAACGAGATGGAGCACAAGTGTCATCACAGGGGCCATGATACCGAGCGACATCCCGAACAGTCTCGCATCTGCCATCGGCATGATCAGGATCATCATGAGCAGCCAGGCGACGATACCGAAGACGATGCCTTTCTTTACAGCGCTGGCACTGGGGATCTTATCGTAGAGGATCGCGAAGCCCCCGCCCCAAAAGATGGTTCCAATCACAAAATGCACGATCCAGCCCGCGGCGAGCGGCGCGCGCATCATGTCACTCAGCATGGCGATGACATCGAGCTCAGGCATGATGCCCATCATCGACTTGCCGACCATCAGGACGGACAACACGGCGGTAGCGACAAATTCGGCCAGGAGACCTGAAGTAAGGTGGGTCATGGCTTCTAACCTTTTCCATAACCTTTTCCTTGACAGGCATCCTTGCCCGAATGCGTTTCTTTCCAACGAGGCGAAGGGACCGGCACGTGTCTGGCTTACGACCGGTAGTCGGGGTTTTCGAAGCCAAAGTGGCACCCGGCTTTCCAGGCGTTGCGGTCATTGCCATGATTGTCGTAGCCGCCCGATGCCTTCAGCATGCGCGCCAAATGCATCAGGTTCCACGTCATGATCGTCGTATTGCGTTGGGTGAAGTCATTGTCGAAGCCGGCGCGGGTGCCGTCGTCACTCTCGTCGCCGTAGGATGGGCCCGGCCCGGCCTCCCCGATCCAGCCGCAATCGGCCTGAGGCGGGATGGTGTAGCCGAGATGCGACAGGGCGTAGCTGATGGTCATGGCGGCGTGCTTGATCCCGTCCTCATTGCCGGTGACGACACTGCCCGCGACCTTGCCGTAATAGACCGATTGCCCTTTGTCGTTGAGCAGTCCCGACATGCCGTAGAGGCGCTCGATAAGCACCCGGCAGACCGAGCTTTCCTCGCCGAGCCAAATCGGCGTACCGATGACGAGAATGTCTGCGGCCCTGACCTTGTCCCACAGCTTTGGCCAGTCGTCGCGGTCCCAGCCATGCTCCTTCATGTCGGGCTGCACGCCGGGCGGAATGATGTGATCGAGCATATGGATGTGTTCTACCACGACACCGGCGCGTTGCATCATGTCGCCGGCCACGCCCAACAGCAGCCGTGTGTGACTGTCGCCCGACGATCTCTTGAGCGAGGTATTGATAAACAGGGCCGAGAGACCTGAAAAGTCAATCGTACTCGCGGCGCAGACCCGTGCTTGTTGGGGACTCAGGGGCATGATGATTCCTTCATCGAATGACGCAACGGTTCTGCCGAGCATTTCGAGCGGTCCCTCACTCAGCGGCTGCAGCGACGCATGATGTCGAATGACAGGGCAAGTGAGGCAAGCACGACTCGGGTCACTCGCCAATACCGGCGGATCGATGCGAGCTGAAAATGCAGCCGGATCGCCGCTTGCCTTGAGTTCTTACACACCGGAGGCCCTTGGGCCAGCCTGTGCCGGTAGATCTGTTGTGAAGCTTAAGAACACGACTCCCACATCCGACGCGGTCACGCTATGATTGCTGCGCTTTGCACCGGCCATGACGACAACCACCGGTTTCCGTCAATGTTGAGACAGAATGCAAGTTCGCCAAGTTCGATAATTGCGTAAAGCTCGCGAGTGCTGCAGGCAACAGCGATTGATCATATAAAATTCCGCACGCGCGAAGCCGTCCTGCCCTCATCTTGCGTAGTCTGAGTTCGCCAATGAGGCCAAGAGCGCCCTGCCGGCAGCAATAACTGCTGGGCTTTGAGTTAGATCGTCAGGCGATGTCGCAATCGTCTACGTCTCCCCCGCCAGCCAATCCAAAAGGGATATCCCCTGCCAGCATTTTGTCCTTCGACAACAACCCGGCATCCTCGAGCGCCTCGAAATCCGGCAAATCGCGCAGCGTGTCGAAGCCAAAGTGGGATAAAAACGCCTTCGTCGTCACATAGGTATAGGGCGCTCCCGGCTGCGGTGAGCGTGGCCCGGACGCAATAAGATCCTGCGAGCGGAGAACCCCGATCAGGTCGCGCGACACCTCCTTGCCGAAGAACGAAGAGAGTTCGCTGCGCGTGATTGGCTGGAAATAGGCGATGCACATCAACACCAATCCTTCCGATTGCGACAGTGCCCGTAAGCTCTCTGCCTGGCCTGAGGCGGTGCGGATGACGTCACCAAACGCCTTTTTGGTCCGGTGCTGCCAGCCGCCGGCGACCGAGACCAGCTCGTAGGGCCGGCCGGCGAGCTCGGCGCGGATGTCGTCGATGATCAGCTCGATGTTGCAGGTCTTGCCGACGACGCGCGCCAGAGTCTCACGAGTCGCGGGCGCGCTGGCGGCAAAGATCACCGCTTCGACCCGGCCCATCCATTCACGCCAGCGCAGTTCCGGCGGCAGGTGCTCGAGCTCGGTGTCGAGCAGCGCCGGCTGGCCAATTGGCCCTTTGCGTGCGGCAGATCCGGCCATGGTTACAGCCCAAACAGCCGGAAGGAGTCGCGACCGGACAGCTCCCGTACTGCCTCGAATGTTTGCAGCCGCTCGAACAGACGCCGCGCCCCGAACCGCGACAGGGTTTTGGTGGTCAGCGAGCCGGGCACAGCATCATCGTCGAGCAGTTTTTTGACCACCTCCCCTGCCCCCTTGGCGCGCAGCTTTGGCACCACCGCCGCAAGCCGCCCGGCGCGCCGCGACAGGTCTGCGGCCAGCCGCAAGGCGTCATCCGCGCCCTGCGCCAGCGCCAGGCACACCGCCCTTTCAAATTCCTTTTGCTCTCCCGGCCGAATCCGCTTGCCCCGATCGTCACTGGTTCGGAAGG
>JBBSOT010000150.1:0-10728 GCA_038259455.1 Hyphomicrobiales bacterium
CCGCTACCGCTGCCCGAGCCGGAACCACCGCCCGAACCGCTGCCCGAACCCGAACCGCCGCCGCCATTATTGCCCCGTCTCGTGTTCAGTGCATCGCCGCGCTCGCGCGAGGCAGGTGCGCTATAGGCCAGGGTCGAACAGGCAGTGTTGAAAGCCGAATACTGCTTCTTGAACTGCAGAAGTGCGGCTCGAGTGTTCTTGTTTAGCGCATCCTCGCAGGCCTGGTCGGCCTGGGCCTGCCGCTGCGACGGACTTTTGCGCGCGGCCACCGATTCCTGTCCTGCCATTGCGAAAACGGACAGTGCACCGACCGCGATGACCAACGATCTCATTCCACTGGATTTCATTGCAAACTCTCCAACTCCAACGCCCATCAAAAGCCCAAGTAGCTTTCTGGAAGAGAGACAAATACTCCTCGCAAAAATCCAAGTCAAACCAAATAAAGGTCATACCAATATTGCAAATCAGTATGTAGATAAATCTCTATATTTGTCATATTAAAATAGTTAATAGCGTGAAAGCGAAAAGCATTTCTATTTCTTTTTCCTGTATAACTTAAAAAGTTAATGTATTAACAAATCGTTTACCATCTTTCCGCGGCAGGGAATTTCTGGTGCCGTGCGTCGGCTAACGGTTTTCAGGAGTTTTGGACTTGTGGAGAACTGGGCAAAAAGCGCCAAACGAACGGCGCAGGAGATTGATTATTTGGCAATTTGCCCGGATTTTCTGCAAAGGATGCGTTTTCGTGCCGCACTTTTAGGAAACAAGGCCCTTGTGGGCGAGAACTGCGAGGACCGTTAAAATCTGAACGGTTCTCTTAGCCGGATCTCCAGAGTCATCTGTCATCGTCTCTGCACAAATGGAGGCGAATGGAATGCGCTCAAAGAAAGCACTGGCAACGAAATTCGTTCTATCCGCATTGCTGGCCGGCAGCTTGGCGGTGCCCGCGCTGGCAGGACCCCTGTCACGCAACAGCTACATCACCATCGGCCACAACCGAGGCGGCGTCGTCCTCGACTACGCATTGCGTTCGCGCACGCTTGAGGAGAGTGGTCGCGGCGTGCGCTTCAAGGGGCGCTGCCTTTCGGCCTGCACAATCTATCTTTCCGTGAGCCGCGCATGCCTGGGTCGCGGTGCGTCGTTCGGCTTCCACTTGCCCTACGGGTCTTCCAGACGCAGCAATCAGGTGGCCGCGAAATACATGGTCCGGTCCTATCCCGGCTGGGTCCGCAAATGGTTGTCGGCCAATGGCGGTCTCGAACGCCGCATGAAAGTCATGCCGTACGAGTATGCATCGCGCTATTTGCCGTCGTGTGACGTCTAGGAGAGCACGGCGAGGCTAGGGCACCGGGGTCCTGCAGCTGGGTCGGGACCCTCACCCCTTACCTAATTTGCTCGCTTCCCTTGCCAGGGCCTCGATGCCCGCCCAGTCGCCCTTGCGCACCATGTCGTCGGGCGCCACCCACGAGCCGCCGACGCAATTGACGTTGGGCAGGCCGAGATAGTCCATCGCGTTTTTCGCGGTGATGCCGCCGGTCGGGCAGAATTTCGCGCCGGCGATCGGTGACGAGAGCGCCTTCAGGAAAGCCGCGCCGCCGGCCTGTTCGGCGGGGAAGAATTTCAGGAAATCGATCCCCGCCTCGAGTGCAGCCATGATCTCGCCGGGCGTGATCGTGCCGGGCAGCAGCGGCACCGCGCTCGCATCATTGGCCTTGACCAGTTCCTTCGTCAGGCCCGGGCTGACGATGAAGGTGGAGCCGGCCCTTTCGGCCTCCTCGAACTGCCTGGCATTGAGGATCGTGCCGGCACCGACAACGGCTTCTTCGACCTCGCCGGCAACGCGGCGGATCGCCTCCATTGCGGCGGGCGTGCGCAGCGTGATCTCGATCATCGGCAGGCCGCCTGCCGCCAGGGCGCGAGCCAGCGGCACGGCGTTGGCGGCATCGTCGATCTTCAGCACCGGGATAACCGGCTGGCCGCCGAGCAGGGACAGGAGCTTTTCGGTCTTGCTGGACATGGGGGCGGGGCTTTCTGCTGAGGCGTTTCGGGGCTCTGAATCGGTTAGCAGAAGCCCCGCGCCAAGTCCACGAATGGCCGCCGCGCAGGCTTCAGCGCGCCCGGAACCAGCCCTTCAGCCAACCAAGCGCGGCCACCCACAATTCGGCCGGCGTCGGCCCGAAGGGCAGCGCCTTGCGGATCGCCGCGCGCGTTTGCGGACCGACAATGCCGTCGCTTGGCAGGCCGCGCTCGCGTTGAAAATTCCTGACGGCCTTGTCGGTCGCCGGGCCGAACATGCCGTCATCGTCGAGCGGGTAGCCGAGCGCCGTCAGCATCTGCTGCAGGTCAACGATCGCCTGACCGCGCGATCCGCGTCCGAGAAGATCTGCCGGCTCTCTGTCTGCGACGTCGTTCGGCACAGGCTGTCCGGCATGGCGTGCATAGGCCTGCGCGATCTTGCGGTCATAGGCGTTGCGCTTGTAGCCCGGTCCATTGTAGCCGCGCGCAAATGCCGCCCAGTCGCGCTGGCCGATCGCCGGCTTCAGCCCGGCCTTGTCGATGTAGCGCGCCATAAGCCTTGTCTGGCCGCCGGGCCCCTCGCGCGCCTCGGCCACCAGCGCCTCGACATCGGCAAAGCCGAGCCACGCCCAATGCGCGCCCATCACCTGGCCAAGTCCCCACGACACGGATTCGTAGGCGGCTTGCACATCGATTGCCGCGGCGCGCCCGACAAGCCGCCAGCGCGCCGCCTGGCCTGGCGGATTGGCTATGTCGCCTGCCACCGGCGACGCCAGACCCTCGGCGCGGGCGCGCCGTTTATCCGCTTCCGAGAGCCGTTGATCGAAATAGTGGCCCTCGAACCGGATCAGCGGTTCGGCGCGGCCATCGACCACGGCAAATGCCTGCCCGCCGCTTTCCACTTCGGCGATGGCAAGCAGCGCCGACGCCTCGATGCCGAACTGCCCGGCGATTGTCCTGATCTCTGCTTGCGTCTCTTCGTCGAACATGCGGTCGCCATCCTGTTTGCTCCCCCATTTTCGCTTGGAAAGCGCAGCTGTTGGTTCCGAGATTGAAAGCTTAAGGAGAAGAAACTCAGAGCCGTTGCAAACCTTCGATTGGCGCGTGTGGACAAAGTAATTGTCTGTGTCGTGCTCCTAGGCCAAGCCTTAAGCTGCCACGTCACCCAGTTGAAACCGCGACACCAAATCTATACCCGTTCCCGGATGAACCCGAGCCCCGAAACCCCGCACGTCCGCGTTGCCGCACTCTACCGCTTTTGCCGGCTCGAGCGCTTCGCCGAACTGCGCCTGCCGCTCAGCGAATTCTGCTTCGGGCACGGCATCAAGGGAACACTGCTCCTGGCGCGCGAGGGCATCAACGGCACGGTGGCCGGCAGCGCGGAAGCAATCGCGGCGCTCGTCGCGCATCTCGAGGCCATGCCTGAACTCGCCGGCATGGAGATCAAGTACGGCACCTCCCATGAGATGCCGTTTCATCGCATGAAGGTTCGCCTGAAACGCGAGATCGTCACCATGGGCAAGCCCGATATCGATCCGCTTCAAGATGCCGGCGCCTATGTCGCGGCCGGCGACTGGAACGCGCTGATTTCGGACCCCGACACCATCGTCATCGACACGCGCAACGACTACGAGGTTTCGCTCGGAACCTTCCAGGGCGCGATCAATCCGAACACCGCAACGTTCAGCGAATTCCCGGCCTGGGTCGAGAGCCGGCAGGTGGATCTGCAGGGCAGGAAAGTCGCGATGTTCTGCACCGGCGGCATTCGATGCGAAAAGGCGACCGCCTATGTGAAATCGCTCGGCATCGACGACGTCTTTCACCTCAAGGGCGGCATTCTCAAATATCTCGAAGAGGTCGAGCCTGCAGACAGCCTGTGGGAGGGCGAGTGCTTTGTCTTCGACGAGCGCGTGTCGGTATCGCATGGGCTTGCGGTCGGCGCGGCGGAACTGTGCCGCGCCTGCCGTCATCCGGTCCTGCCCGAAGAGCGTACCTCGCCGAACTTTCAGGAGGGCATTTCCTGTGAGCGCTGCTTCGACAGCCGCACCGAAGCTGACAGGGCGCGCTTTGCCGAGCGCCAGCGGCAGGTCCGGCTGGCCGAAGCCCGGGGCAGGGGCCGCCATATCGGCAGCTGAGTCCGCCGCTCATTTTCACGCCCGCGGTCATTGTAATGTCGCTTGCGCCGCCTACTTCTTGGTCACCGCAAGCGCGTTCTTTCGCATTCTGGGAGGTTGTGATGTTTGATCCAAAGAAACTGCTCGACGATCTGCTCGGCTCGAAAATTCCGGGCACCGAGTCCACGGTGCGCGACAAGGCCGGCCAGGCGACGCAGCTTGCCAAGGACAATCCGCTGGCCGCCGGCGCGCTCGCTGCGATCCTGCTCGGTACGGGTTCTGGACGCGCGATCACCGGCTCGGCGCTGAAACTGGGTGGTCTGGCCGCCGTCGGCGGGCTGGCCTACAAGGCGTGGCAGAACTATCAGAACGGCGCCAAGCCGGTGCAGACGCCGGCTTCGGGCAATCCCGAACTGTTGCCGCCGCCTTCCGATTCCGGCTTCCATCCCGCCCAGGCGCCGCAGGGCGAGGACGAGTTCACCCTGTCGCTGGTGCGCGCCATGATCGCTGCGGCCAAGGCCGACGGCCACATCGACGACACCGAGCGCCGGAAGATCGCCGACCGGCTGAGCCTCGCCGGCATCGGCGAGGATGCTGAACGGTTCATAAGCGCGGAGCTCGATATGCCGCTCGACATCGAGACGCTGGTCGCCTATGCGCAGACCGAGGCGCAGCGTGTCGAGCTCTACACCGCCTCGCGCCTTGCCATTGATCCCAATACCCGCGCCGAGCGCGGCTACCTCGACCTGCTTGCCGGCCGTCTGGCGTTGCCGGATGCGCTGGTCGATCATGTCGAAGCGACCGTCGCGGAGGCCAAGGGCGGCAATGACAGCGTTCCCTCACGCGCACCGGCCTCGGATCCGACAGGATCGGTCTGGTAGCCTTTCGGCCGCCCGTCGGGAACGCTGGCATTCGAGCGATTCCGTTAGGGTTTCGTTAACCAATCGGGCGCATCATTTCTGACAGTCGGATCGGCTTCTCCTCCTCCCAAGCTTGGTCCCGATAAGGGCGGTCGCCAATGACCGCCCTTTTTGACGAGACCTTGCTTATTCCATCTTCATTTGCGATGCGTGCGTCCTTCAGGGGAGGATCAGCCATGGTGAGTGAAAAGACCGCAATCGTTACCGGAGCCGGCACCGGCATCGGCAAGGCTGTCGCGACCCAATTGCTGCTTGACGGTTGGAACACCGTCTTCGTCGGCCGCCGCAAGAACCTGCTCGACGATGCCATCGCCGCCGCTGGCAAGACCGAGGCCAGCGCGCTCGCTGTCGGCTGCGACATCACAAAGCCGGCGGAAGTCGATGCGCTTTATGAGGCGGTCGACAAGGCATTCGGCCGGGTCGACTTGCTGTTCAACAATGCCGGCATGGGCTTCAAGACCGCAACCATCGACGAAGTGCCGGTCGATGTGTGGACCGAGGTCGTCAACGTCAACCTCACCGGCTCGTTCCTGTGCGCGCGCGGCGCGTTCAAGGCGATGCGCCACCAGAAGCCCATGGGCGGCCGCATCATCAACAATGGTTCGATCTCCGCGCACGCGCCGCGTCCGGGCTCGGTGCCCTATACGGCGACCAAGCATGCCATCACCGGGCTGACGAGGACGCTGGCGCTCGACGGCCGACCCTACGACATCGCCTGCGGGCAGATCGACATCGGCAACGCGCTGACCGACATGGCCAGGGCGATGACGACGGGCGTGCCGCAGGCCAATCTCACCACGGAAATTGAACCGGTCATGGACGTGCAGCGGGTCGCCGACGCGGTGGCCTACATGGCCAGCCAGCCGCTCGACGCCAATGTGCTTTTCATGACCGTGATGGCGACCAAGATGCCATTCGTCGGGCGCGGCTAGCTCGGGCGCTTGGGCAAGGCGAAATCGGGGATCCTGAAGCGGCGTCGGTACGTCGCAGGGGCCAGACCGGTGACGCGTTTGAACAGGCGGCGAAAAAAGGCAGCCTCCTCGTAGCCCACCTTCCAGCTGATGTCGTCGACCGAGTCCTCCGTGCGCTCGAGCCGGCGCTTCGCCTCCTCTATCCGCAGGCGTTGCACGTAGGCAATGGGGCTCATTCCCGTCGCGCCGGTAAAGCGGCGCTTGAACGTGCGTTGGCCAAGTCCCGCGTGCCGCATCATTCCCTCAAGAGGATTGGCAACCGGGAAATGGGTCGCGATCCAGTCCTGCGCCGCCTTCACGGCCTGGTCGCCATGGTCGGAGCGTCCCTCGAAGACGATGTAGGGAGCGAGCCCGTCCTGATGCCACTGCAGTGCGAACATCCGGGCAACGGTCTGGGCCGACGTTGCGCCGGCGTGGCGTCCGATCAGGTAGAGGACCATGTCGTGCCACGTCATGGATGCGCCCGAACTGATCAGTTCCTCTCGCCTGCCGGACACCACAAGAACGCGCTCGGGATCGATCGGGACTTCGGGAAAGGCCGCGGCGAAATCGCGAGCGTATCCGAAGTGCACGGTTGCGTCCGCGCCATCGAAAAGACCGGTCTCGGCAAGCAGGAAGATGCCTGAACAAGCAGAGCAGAGCAGCGCGCCCTGTTGGTGCATGGCGCGAAACCACTCGACCAGCTCGGGATGCGTTCCCTTTTGCCAGCCGTCCCGGGCGAGCAGGATTGAGGGGACGATGACGATATCGGTGCGGTCGAGTGTGTCCACGCTGCGCTGGACAACGATCGGCAGCCCACTCGCAAGTTCAATCGGACCGGGCTTCAGCCCGACGATCTCGACATGGAACGGCGGTGGCTGATGCGAAGATCCGGTGTCGGGCATGATGGCAAACGCATTCATGACGTCGAATATGCCGGAAATGGTCGACACCACGGCCTCGGGAATGGCGACGAGGCTGACATGGAGTGGTTCGGTCTGTGTCGATTTCGCCGCAGGCGGCATATCCACTTCCTGTTGCAACGGGCTCCTGCCCCGGCCTTGTCGCCCACATTGCCCCGGACAGGCGCCCTTGAAAACCCTGTCCCGGGTGCGTCGCTGCGGTGATTGCTGCGAAACTTGTCCCCCAGTTGGCGCAAACGGCCCGATTCTGGACAGTACGGCTCTGCCTCCGGCCGGTGGTACCTGCGATCTAGGCACAGCCTCCGGATTCTCCGAAGGGCAAGCACAGGAGACACGACTATGGACAGCATTCAACGGGAACCAATCGATCCGGCCAAGCTGGATGCCCTGATCGGGCGTGCGGTCGGCGATCTGTCGGCGGGTTACGGCGGGGTGATGGTCAGCCTCGGAAACAGGCTCGGACTCTACAAGGCAATGGCCGGCGCCGGGCCGCTCACCGCGCGCGGCGTTGCGGGTCGCGCCGGCTGTGCGGAGCGCTATGTGCGCGAATGGCTGAATTCACAGGTCGCCGGCGGCTATGTCGCCTATCACGCGGTCAGCGATACCTACGAGCTGACGCCCGAGCAGGCCTTTGTCTTGGCCGATGAAGACAGCCCGGCCTTCATGCCCACGGCCTGGTCGGTGCCCGCTTCGATGTGGTCGGACGAGGACAAGGCAGTGGAAGCATTTCGCACCGGCAACGGAATTCCGTGGGGCGACCATGACGGTCGGCTGTTTTGCGGCGTGGCCGGTTTTTACCGAAATGCCTACAAGGCAAGCCTGGTCGCGGAGTGGCTTCCGACGCTTGAGGGGGTCGTGGAGAAGCTTGAGGCGGGCGCCCTCGTCGCAGACATCGGTTGCGGCCATGGTCATTCGACGGTGCTTATGGCCGAGTCGTTTCCAGCTTCGAAGTTCCGCGGTTTCGATTCGCACGAGGAGTCCATTGCCGAGGCGCACAAGGTTGCCGCGGCGGCTGGCGTTGCGGAACGTGCGGATTTCATTTCGTCACGCGCCGACAACTATCCGGGTGCGGGCTATGACCTGATCTGCTTCTTCGACTGCCTGCATGACATGGGCGACCCGGTGGCGGCTGCCAAGCATGCGGCCAGGTCGATAGCGCGCGACGGCACGGTGATGCTGGTGGAACCCTTCGCCAACGACCTGGTCGAGAACAATATTTCACCAATCGCGCGCATGTACTACGCGGCGTCGACGACGATCTGCTGTGCGCACGCTATTTCGGATGGCGGCCACATGGTCCTTGGCGCGCAAGCTGGTGAGAAAAGGCTGTCGGACGTTTTCCGCCGGGCTGGCTTCACCAGGTTCCGCAGGGCCTACGAGACGCCTTTCAACCTCATCCTGGAAGCGCGGCTGTAGCGTACAACGGGTAGTTGCCCTGCGGCGATCCTGCCGCAGGGCCGATTATCCGCCTGTAGCACCGGTGTTCGGGAGCGTCGCGCCGGGCAGAAATAGCACTATCGGCCGAATTTCGTAGACGGCGGTCGGGTTCACGCGGGCAAGATCGCGTGCTGCCTCCACCGCTTCGTCACGTGTCGCACAGTCGACGAGATAGAGGCCGAGAAGCTGCTCCTTGGTTTCGGCGAATGGCCCGTCGGTGACCAGTCCGTCACGCAGCGTACAGGCCGACCGTGTGAAATCGAGCCGGGCCGCCGGTCCCAGCGTCCCTTCCTCCGTCATCCTCCGGTCGATCTTCCGCAACTCGACCATGAGGGCTGCGTCTTCTTCCGGCGTCATTGCCGCAATGGCGCCTTCCACATGATAGGCAAGGATCGCGTAGTGCATGGTGGATTACCCTCCAAGGTCAGCAAGAGATGTATGGGCGTAGCGCCAGAGGCGAGCAATACGCCAGCAGTGCGAGCCAAAATGTCGGGCACTGGCGCCTCGCGCAAGAAGCCTCCTGACAGGACAGTGTCAGGAGGCTTTTGCTACCAGCCTTTCTGGCCCGACGGATCGGGTGGAGGGACACAACCATGCAACTGACCGAGTACCTGCCGCAATTGATCCTCGCCTGGTCGATCCAGGCCATGGGCATCCTGTCGCCGGGGCCGAGCGTTGCACTGATCCTCGGCGTGGCGACAAGCCGTGGCCGGTTGCCGTCGCTGGTCACCGCCTTCGGTGTGGCCTGCGGGTCTGTCGTGCTATCGGTGGCCACCATCGTCGGTCTTACCGCGCTTCTGGCACAGGTTGCGGAGCTGATGACGGTTTTGCGCTGGGCCGGTGCTGCCTATCTTGTCTGGCTGGCCTTCAGGGCTTTCCGCAAGGCGGCGTCGCCGCCCGAGCTGATGGTCGAGCAGGTCGGGCGCGAAAGCGCCTGGCGCACCGGGTTCGCCGGCTTCGTGCTGCAGATTTCCAACCCCAAGGCGATCATGTTCTGGCTGGCAATCGCCAGCGTCGGCGGCGTCGGCGATGCGCCGCTGCCTGTCGTCGTTCTGTTTGTCGCCGTTGCCTTCCTGAACTCCTTCATCGGACACGGCGCCTATGCGCTGCTCCTGTCCTCCGGCCCGGCGCGCGGCGCCTATGGGCGGGCGCGGCGCTGGATAGAGGGCGGGCTCGGCTGCTTCTTCCTGTTTGCCGGTTTCAAGCTGGCAACGACCAGGCTCTAGCGGTCTAAGCCTCGCCTGAGTGGTTCTGCGTCCTCGCCAGGAATTTCTCGATGCGCTCCAGCGCGCGCAGGATGTTCTCCTCTGAATTGGCGTAGGAAAGCCGGATATAGCCTTCGCCGAGGATGCCGAAATCCGGTCCGCCGATCAGCGCGACACCGGCATCCTCGAGCAGCGCCGACGCCAGCTTCTTGGCCTTCCAGCCGGTGCCCGAGATGTTCGGGAAAGCGTAGAACGCGCCCTTCGGGGTGATGCAGGAGACGCCGGGCAGCGCGTTCAGCCCTTCGACCACAACCTGGCGGCGCCGATCGAAGGCGCGCATCATCTTGTCGACCTCATCCTGCGGGCCATCGATCGCGGCGATGCCGGCAAACTGGCTCGGCGCGTTGACGCAGGACCAGCAATTCACGGCCAGCTTGCGCACCTTGTCATAGAGGTGGCTGCCGGCCTCGCCGTTCGGCCAGATCGACCAGCCCATGCGCCAGCCCGTCATCGCCCAGGTCTTCGACCAGCCGTTGAGAATGATCAGCCGGTCGCGGATCTCGGGAAACTGCAGCAGCGAGCAGGCGGTCTCGCCGTCATAGGTCATGACGTCGTAGATCTCGTCGGACATGATGGCGACATGCGGGTGCGCGGCCAGTCCGGCCACCAGCTTCTCGATCTCCGCGCGCGGCGTGACGCCACCGGTCGGGTTGGCCGGCGAATTGAGGATCAAAAGCCGTGTCTTGGGTGTGATCAGCGACAGCGTTTCGTCGGCCGAGAAGGCAAAGCCGTTGGCCTCGCGCATCGGCACGGGAACAGGCTTGGCGCCGGTGAACTCGATCATCGAGCGATAGATCGGGAAGCCCGGATCGGGATAGAGGATTTCCGCACCCGGTTCGCCGAACATCAGGATGGCGGCGAACATCGTCGGCTTGCCACCCGGCATGATCATGATCGTTTCGGGCGATACCTCGACGCCGGTCGTGGTCAGCGTGCGCCGCGCCACTGCTTCGCGCGTCATCAGAAGCCCGTTCGCCGGTGTGTAGCCGTGATGACCGTCGCGCAGTGCCTTGATGGCGGCCTCGACGATATGCGGCGGCGTCGTGCAGTCCGGCTGGCCGATGCCGAGCTTGTTGACGTCCGTGCCCGGCTGCTGCAGGGCG
>JBBSOT010000151.1:0-10723 GCA_038259455.1 Hyphomicrobiales bacterium
CGATCCTCGCACGCCGGAACAAGAAGACAATTGAGATTGGCGCATTATTGCCCCACAAAGGAGAATGACATCCGTCGACGCGTTCGCGGCCATTGCAGATCCTAACCGCCGTCATCTCCGCAGCATCTGAAGGTTCTGCTCGATGCGGGCCTGGTCGACGCCCGCGCCGAGGGTACGAAGCGCATCTATGCCGTTTCTGTCCCTGGCTTCCTGAAGCTGAACATATGGCTCGATCAGTTCTGGCAGGAATGACTGATCCGAAACGGCAATCGCCGTTCGATGGTATCGTTGGATGACGCCGGCGCATGCAATTGCTAATCTGCCGGCGGAGCAGGAATGCAAGAAGGAAGATTGATGATAAGGGCCACCGAAATTCTGCGACGAACACTGTGCATAACGGGTCTGCTGGCTGCGGTCAGCCTGCTTCATCTGTCGTCGCCAGGCGAGGCGCTTGCAGCGGTCGATTGCCGCAGCAGTGCCGAACCTGGGGTCGACTGGACGAACTGTGAGAAGAAACTGATCATTCTCAGGGGAGCAGACCTCAGCGCGGCCGTTCTCGTCGATGTCGATTTCACGTCCACCGATCTCAGGGACGCAAATCTGCTCGGCGCCAATCTGGAAAAGGCGACCCTGGTCCGGGCCTCGCTGGCAGGGGCAAATGCCGAGGGAGCCAGGTTCGACCGGATCGAAGCCTATCGAACCGATTTCAGCGGCATGCGCGCACAAGGGGCGGTCTTTGGCAGTGCTGAAATGCAACGATCGAACTTCACCGGCGCCGATCTGAAGAATGTCGACTTCACGAAGGCAGAACTTGGTCGGGCGGAGTTCCTGGATGCCGATATCACCGGCAGCAAGTTCTCGCTTGCAAATCTCGCCAGGGCGGATTTCTCGAAGGCAAAATTTACCGGGCCAATCGATTTTACCGATGCATTCTTTTTTCTGACACGCATCGGCGGTCTGGACCTGTCGGCCTCGACCGGGCTTGCTCAGTGGCAGATCAACATGTCGTGCGGCGATGCCGAGACGAAACTTCCAGATGGACTGACGGCGCCTGAAACATGGCCCTGCCAATTCGATTGAGCGGCGGTCCGACCGGACCGACCTTTTTCGTTCCGGCAATATTCAAATATGGCAATAGAGAGACTCCCCGGGTTCCGGCGACGCGGAAGCATCGCCGGAACCCAGCTTTGCGTTCGAAAATGCGCTTTTAGGGGCTAGTGCTGCGTTGGGCTGGCCCTCAGCTTTTCAATCTCGTCCTTGAGTGCCAGCTTGCGTCGCTTGAGAAGCGCGATCTGGAGATCGTCCACGGAAGGATGAAGCATCGCCTCATCGATCTCGCGTTCGATATCCCCGTGCTTCCGCTGTAGCGTTTCAAGGTGGTTGGCAAGCGACATGATTGGTTGCTCCCTTCTTGTGGGTTCCTCGAGCGCACCGCTCACAGCCGATTCCTCCGCTGGTCCGTACTGTGACGGCACGATGACAGTATGCCATTTTCCAGCAAGGATGTCGAACGAGCGTTGGTAGGATTTCCCGGCTCACGGAAATGTGCTAAAGGCTGCGCGCCGGTCGTCCTTGCCTCCGGACTTTTCCGGATTGGCGTGCATTTCTTGCGTCAGAAACTTGCAGACGGTGGACATATTGGACCAGGAACAGACTGAAATCCGCCTGGAATACGCCAAGCTCAAACAGGACCATGCGGACTTCGACGCGGCGATCGACGCCATGATGGCGATGGGCTGCGACCCGCTGCAGATCCAGCGGATGAAGAAAAAGAAACTGGCCTTCAAGGATCGGTTGAAGAACCTGGAAGACAAGATCATCCCAGACATCATCGCCTGATTCGCATCGCCCGGTTGAGCCGTCCTTGCAGGCAACCGCGAATTCCGATAATTGCCGCGATCCTTCGGCAGGAGACAGTTTTTTGAACAGCAGTCGCGCGGACGTTGCAATCATCATGGGTAGCCAGTCCGACTGGGCGACGATGAAACACGCTGCCGAGGCACTTGAAGCACTGGGCGTCGCCTATGAAAAGCGCATCGTCTCGGCGCATCGCACACCTGAACGGCTATATGAATTCGCCAGGGGCGCAAAAGCCGCGGGCATCAAGATCATTATTGCCGGGGCTGGCGGAGCCGCGCACCTTCCAGGCATGACGGCGGCACTCACGCCACTGCCGGTGTTTGGCGTGCCGGTCGAGTCCAAGGCACTTTCGGGTCAGGACTCCCTGCTTTCAATCGTCCAGATGCCGGCTGGCGTACCGGTCGGAACGCTGGCCATCGGCAGGGCCGGCGCCATCAACGCGGCCTTGCTGGCGGCTGCCGTTCTGGCGCTCGGCGACGCTGAACTGGCCGACCGGCTGGATGCCTACAGGGCGGCCCAAACCGAAAACGTGGCTGAACGGCCGTCCGACGCGCAATGACGGCTCTGGCCCCGGGCTCCACCATCGGCATCATCGGCGGCGGCCAGCTTGGCCGGATGCTCGCGGCCGCTGCAGCGCGGCTCGGCTACCGGACGATCATCCTGGAGCCGCAGGACGACTGCCCTGCCGCGCAACTTGCCAATGAGCATGTTATCGCCGGCTATGATGATCCGGATGCGCTGGCAAGGCTGGAGCGCGACTGCGATGTCGTGACCTATGAGTTCGAGAATGTTCCAGTCGAGGCGGCGAACCGTCTCGCAGCGTCGGTCCCCGTCTGCCCGCCACCGCAGGCGCTCGCCGTCAGTCAGGACAGGCTGGTCGAGAAGCGCTTCCTGAACGCCGAAAACATATCCACAGCGAATTTTCTTCCTGTGGACAGCGACGCCGACCTGGCTGCCGGGTTGCTGGCTTTCGGCAGTGGGGTCCTGAAAACCCGCCGCATGGGGTATGACGGCAAGGGCCAACGCGTCTTTCGGCATGGATCGGCAGAAACCACCGACGGTGTCTACGCGGCCATGGGCAACGTTCCGTTGATTCTCGAATCGCTGGTCCCCTTCGAGAGAGAAGTCTCCATCATTGCCGCCCGTGGCGCGGGAGGAGCGCTCGAAGCCTACGCACCGGCCGAAAACATTCACCGCGACGGCATTCTTCACCAGTCGAGCGTACCGGCGGCGATTGCCTCCGCTACGCAGGAAGCAGCCCGCAAGAGTGCGTTCGCCATCCTGAAGGCTCTCGACTACGTCGGCGTGATCGGGGTCGAGTTCTTCGTTCTGGAAAATGGCGACCTGCTGGTCAATGAGATTGCGCCGCGCGTGCACAATTCAGGTCACTGGACCGAAGCGGCCTGTGCCATTTCACAATTCGAGCAGCACATAAGGGCGATCGCCGGTCTGCCGCTTGGCGACGGCGCGCGCCATAGCGACTGCATCATGGAAAACCTGATCGGCGATGACGTGCTGCAGGCACCAGCCCTGATGGCCGAGCATAATCTCGTGCTTCATCTCTACGGCAAGCGCGAGGCGCGGCCTGGCCGCAAGATGGGGCACTTCACGCGCCTGACGCCACGCCCGGCCTGAGCTCGCGGCGAGCCGCCCGGGCCGCAGAAATTGCCTGAAACAGTTGACAGGCCGGATGCTCGTCGTCTATGAGCCAGACCGAATTCCGGCGCGCTTCAGGCGCGTTTTTCAGTTTGGCCCGGCTAAGGGCCCATCGACAGGCCAGACCCATGAAGATCAAGAACTCGCTTAAGGCACTGAAGGCACGGCATCGCGACAACCAGCTGGTTCGTCGCAAGGGCCGCATCTACATCATCAACAAGACCGCTCCGCGCTTCAAAGCGCGCCAGGGTTGATGACAGGCCTGCCCGGCAGGCCTTTCACACGAAAAATTCAGTTTGACGTTCGATCGCATGGGACTAGATTCCCGTGAATGCTCAAACTCGTGCCGATTTCACTGATGTTATGGCCAATCGCGGTGATGGGTCCCGCTGCTGCGGCAGAACCCGTCGTTGCGGCGAAGGCAACTGAACAGGCCAGCGAAGACCGCCTCGACAGCCTGTTTTCCGACCTGAAGCGCGAGCGCAACGAAAAGTCCGCCGAACGCATCGCAGCCCGCATCCAGGAAAGCTGGGCAAGCTCTGGCAGCGCTTCGGTCGATCTAATGATGATGTGGTCGAAGAAAGCCATGGACGCTCGAAAGTTCGACGTGGCGCTCGATTTTCTCGACCAGGTGGTGACAATCTCGCCGTCATTTGCCGAAGGGTGGAACCGCCGCGCCACGGTTCACTTCATGATGCAGAACTACGCCCTGTCGATGGCCGACATCAACCAGACGCTGGTTCTTGAACCACGACATTTTGGCGCGCTTTCGGGCCTGGGACAGATCATGAAGAACTCCGGAAACAAGCAACTGGCTCTTCAGGCCTGGCAGCGGGTCCTCGACATCTATCCGATGATGCGCAACGCGCAGAGCGAGGTCGCCTCATTGTCCGAAGACCTGTCCGGCGAAGCCATTTGACCCACCCAACCCCTCTGTCGGCGTCGGCATCTGAACCGACAGCCCTGAAGGTCCAGCCGCGCGCATGAATCTGATTTATGCCGCCCTGCTGGTTTTGCTCTCCCTGCTGGTTGTGATGGCCGGCGTAAGCCGTGCGGGAACGTGGTCTATCGAGCGGAACAATCCGCCGGTCGGCAGCTTCCTCGACATCGACGGCACCATACTCCATTACGTCCACGTACCGGCGCCCGAGAACCCGGACTTGCCGCCGGTTGTGTTTATCCATGGTGCCAGCGCCAATTTGCTCGACCAGATGGTTCCTTTGCGGCCGCTGCTCGAGGGCCGCGCAGAACTGTTGTTTGTCGACCGCCCCGGCCTTGGCTGGTCCGGGCGGGGACCGCGCGCCAATGCCGGCCAAAGTGGCCAGGCAGCAATGATCGCGGACCTGATGGAGAAGCTGGGCATCAGCCAGGCGATCATCGTTGGCCATTCCTTCGGTGGATCGGTCGCCGCAGCCTTTGCCCTTGACCATCCCGGAAGCACGCTCGGACTGGTGTTCCTGTCGGCGGCCACGCATCCGTGGCCGGGCGGCGATACTTCCTGGTATTACAAGCTGACAACCGTTCCCTTGCTCGGCTGGCTGTTTTCGGAAACCGTCGCAACGCCGGCGGGCTCGCTGCGCATGGACGCTGCGACGACCTGTGTTTTCGCGCCCAATCCTGTGCCTGAAAAGTATCTCGAACGCGCCCAAATTCCACTGGTGCTGCGGCCCAGGACGTTTCGCGCCAACGCGACCGACGTGGAGGGGCTTTACCGCTACGCGCTTGCAAACGCGTCACGCTACAGCTTGATAAAGAAGCCCACGGTGATCATTTCGGGTGACGCAGACACGGTCGTCTACGAAGAAATCCACTCGCTCGGCCTGGCCCGCGACATTGAGGGTGCTGAACTCGTGTGGGTGAAAAACCTCGGCCACAAGCCCGACTGGATTGCACCTGACCTGGTTGTTGCAGCCATCGAGAAGCTCGGCGGCAAACAGGTCGACCTGCAGCAGGCTGCGCAAACGGTTGAGGCGCGCATCGCCGGCCAGAATTCCGGCGCCGGCGAGTGCTTCAACGTGCCTGCGCCCTTGCCGGCGCCTGCCGGGTAGTCAGCGCGGCTTGTTCTCCGTCGCGGCCCAGCGGCTGCCCTGCCCTTCCGAGCCGATATAGGCAATGCGCAGCATATTGGTGGAACCGGGCGTTCTGAGCGGCACGCCGGCGGTCACGATGATGCGGTCGCCCGGCACACCAAAGCCCTCCTCATGCGTGATGCGGCATGCACGATCGACCATGTCGTCCAGATCGGTTGCATCGGGCGAGACCACGCAGTGCGTGCCCCAGACGAGCGAAAGCCGGCGCGCCGTATCTAGGATCGGCGACAGCGCGATGATCGGAACCTCGGGCCGCTCGCGCGCCGCGCGAAGACCGGTCGTTCCCGACGCCGTATAGCTGACAATCGCCACCAGCTTGAGCGTAATGGCGATTTCCCTTGCCGCCAGAGAAATCGCGTCCGCGCCGGTCGCTTCGGGCGTCGATCGCTGCGCGTTGATGATGCCGGGATAGGTCGGATCCTGTTCGACCTTCTGGGCAATCCGGTTCATCGTCGCCACCGCTTCGACAGGGTAAGCGCCCGCCGCCGATTCTGCCGACAGCATGATCGCGTCGGCGCCCTCGAAGACGGCGGTCGCCACGTCGGACACTTCGGCGCGGGTCGGCACAGGGGCCGAGATCATCGATTCCAGCATTTGTGTTGCGATGACAACCGGCTTGCCGGCGCGGCGCGCGGCACGGGTGATCTGTTTCTGGATGCCAGGAACCGCCTCGAGCGGCATTTCGACGCCAAGATCACCGCGCGCGACCATCAGCGCGTCGGACAGCTCGATGATCTCGGAAAGCCGCGCAACAGCTTGCGGCTTCTCGATCTTCGACATGATGAGCGCCCGTCCGTTTGCAATCTTGCGCGCTTCCACGAGATCTTCGGGACGCTGGACAAACGAAAGTGCCACCCAGTCGACGCCGGTTTCGAGCACGGCATCGAGGTCCCTGCGGTCCTTCTCGGTCAGCGCGCCGACCGGCAGGTCGGTATCGGGCAGGCTGACGCCCTTCTTGTTGGAAATCCCCGTACCCGCCACGACGGTGCAGACGATGGATTGGCCGTCGCTGCTCAGCGCCCGCAATTCCAGCTTGCCGTCATCGATGAGCAGGCGGTGGCCGGCCTCTACGGAGGTCAGGATTTCCTTGTGGGGGAGATGAACGCGCGTGGCATCGCCAGGGGCCGGATTGTCATCCAGCGTGAAGGTCTGGCCGACCTTCAGTTCGACATTGCCGTCGGCGAACTTGCCGACCCGCAGTTTCGGCCCCTGGAGATCGGCAAGGATGCCGATCGGTCGCCCGACGGCCGCCTCGACGGCCCGAATGCGTCCCACCAGCGTGCGCATCAGATCGTGGTCGGTATGGCTCATATTGATGCGGAAAACGTCCGCACCGGCTTCGAACAATAGCTTCAGCATCGCCTCGTCGGAGGATGCCGGACCTACTGTGGCGAGTATCTTGACCTTGCGGCTGCGTCTCATTGAGGATTCTGTCCTGTGACGGCAGCAGTGCCATCCGTTGCAGGCTCGTCGGTCAGCTGAACCATCCAGCTCGCCTGCTCGCCTGTGTCATATTCCTGAAACCCGGCGCGCTGAAAGCCGCGCGCGAAACAGTCGTTGACGCCGGAAATCTTGAATTCCTTTTCGGCGACGCACATGTTTATCGGACCATCCCAGCGCCCGCCGCGCTCGGCATCTTCTGCATAGAGATAATAAAATCTGGATGACAATGGGCCCTCGATCAGCGTTTTGCAGGTCGATCCCTCGATATGCCACCATCCCTCGGTGACCCAGCCAGCCTTGGCACGGTATCCGATGCCCACACCGACGAGATTCTGAGTAGCGTTGCAGACCCGGAAATCAGCCAAGGCGCTGCCAGCGCCAATCGCGAGAACCCAGACAAACGTCAGGAGAAGCAACGATACGGACGACGCACAGCGCATGCGCTGTCCCTCCGCGAATGTCATCGTCCAACCCCTTGTGCGCATGAACAGCATCTTCAGCCTCTTTTCGGAAAAGTCGGGGCGCATGTCAACGCGCGGCGAGACGCCATATCCAATCGATTTAGAGGCGCCTTGGCAGGCACGTTGGCAGCATGCGCGGATTCTGTTGAAAAAGTTGGTCAAACCACGGCATGCTGCCGGCACTTGGCAATGACAGGTTGATCTCCAATGACACGCTCGGCAGTTCTCAGACCGTTCGACATAATCGACGGCGACCGAAGCCTCGGGCTCGTGTTGCTCGCCGACCACGCAAGGAACGACTTGCCGGACGAATATGGCAATCTCGGCCTGCCACCATCCGAATTCCAGCGCCATATCGCCTACGATATCGGCGTCGAAATCACGACCCGGCGACTGGCGACCCTCACTGGAGCGCCGGCAGTCATGGCAGGTTTTTCGCGGTTGCTGATCGATCCGAACCGCGGCGAGGACGATCCTACCCTGATCCGGCAGCTCTACGACGGAAGCATCGTTAGCGGAAATTATCCGATGGATCCTGAGGAGCGGGAGCGGCGGCTCGAGCGCTTCTACCGTCCATATCATGACGCTGTCAGCGCCATGATCGCTTCGGTGGCGCAGGCATCAGATGCGCCGCCGCTGATCATCTCCGTCCATTCTTTCACCCCCGTCATGCAGGGTCGCGCCAGACCGTGGCATGCCGGGGTGCTGTGGGACCTCGATGACCGCGTGGCACGGCCGCTGATGGAGATGCTGGCGCAAGACCCGAAAGTGGTCGTCGGCGACAATGAACCCTACGACGGCGCCCTGCGCGGCGATACGATGTACAAGCATGCCATCGTCAACGGCCTTGCACACGCGCTGATCGAGATCCGCCAGGACCTGATCGCCAACCAGGACGGCGCGCATCAATGGGCGGAAAGACTGGCCCCGATCGTTGAAGCCATCAACCGTCGTCCCGATATACATCAGGTCAAGCAATACGGCTCGCGAACCGGGCCATTCTGAAGGGAGCATGACGATGGCCGAACTCAGCGACGAAAAGCAGCGGGACTTCGAGGCAGCCGCGTTCCGACGCCTGGTGGACCATCTGCGTGAGCGGACCGATGTGCAGAATATCGATCTGATGAACCTGGCTGGTTTTTGCAGGAACTGCCTGTCCAATTGGTATCGCGACGCAGCCAATGCCGATGGGATCGACTTGTCGAAGGATCAGTCCCGGGAGATCGTCTACGGGATGCCCTATGCCGAATGGCAGGCCAAGTATCAGGTGGAGGCCTCAGAGACCAAGAAGGCGGCATCCGAGCAGAACCGACCGAAGGATCACTAGTCACCCCGACACTGGGGTCCGCGATTCGCTTCGCCGTCCGAAGTTCCGCCTTGACCCTCCTTCCGGCTTGAGGCATCGAACCGCGATGCGTGCCGGGCCAGCGAGTCGCGGCGCAGAGAAGCGAAAAGCGGAGACAGACATGGCAGCCGATGACATTGCCGAAACCAGCCAGACTGTTGCCGCCGGCCAGTTGCGCGCCTTTGTCGAGCGCGTCGAACGCCTCGAAGAGGAAAAGAAGACGATCGCCGACGACATCAAGGAAGTCTTTGCCGAGATGAAGGGAACGGGCTTCGACACGAAGGCGGTGCGCGCCATCATCCGCTTGCGCAAGCAGGATCAGGAAGAACGACAGGAAGCCGAGGCTATCCTCGACCTCTACAAGGCCGCGCTTGGCATGACCTGACTGCCGTCCGGATCGTGCTGCGGGCATATTGTTTCCCGCCCGCGCCCCCTGTACTCATAGCGTGGTGGCCAAGGGGCTTGGTCCGCTGAGAGGGCAGCAAAATGGCGGGAGACACTACATCCGCGGCGGGCGACGTAACGGCGATAGTCTCCGGCGTGGAACAGTTGATCGAAGGCCTCGTTGCCGGGCTGGATTCACGCGTCGGCCAGCTTAAAACAATTGCTGCCGACCTGAACGCTTTCGACACTTCCTTGGCGGCCGGCGGAACGAGTTTCGGCGCTCTGGTGCTGCAGATCATCCTGTTGGTCGCCGTCACGGGCGTTGCATTCCTTCTTTGTCGGCGCTGGTTCGGCCGATCGCATGAAAGCGCCTGGCGCAGACTGTTCGCTCTGATTGGCGCGGCATTTCTCGCGATTGTCATAGGCGTTCTGGTGCAGCGGCTCATGCCGGTCGAAGGACTTTCCATCCGTACGCTGCGCATCTGGATCGTCTTCACGGCATTCACGCTTGTGGTCTTCGAGGCTCTTCGTGCGCTGCTCACGCGGCTGCCACTTGGAAGGGGGCACCTCGGCAAACTGGCGCGAGACCTTTGCATCGCCATCGGCTGGAGCCTGTTCGGCATCGCCTTCATGGCGACTCTACGGCTCTGGGGAGCTGGACCCGGCTTGCGCGACGTGTGCGGAATGCTGCTCTTTATAGTCCCGGCCTTTGCAATGTTCATCTGGATCGTTTCGCATCACCGCAGGACGCTGGCCGCCGCAGTAGCCGGACCGAAGCCGCGCGCGCGATGGCATTCCCGCTTTGCACGACTCTGGCCCGCGATGATCGTCGGTTTCCTTGTGATTACCTTCATGACAACCCAGATCGCCCAGACGCTGGGCGTGGCGCTCCCTGCCGGGACCGTCCTTCTCACCGTTGTGATCCTGTTCCTGATCCCGCATCTCGATGCCCTGATCGCCAGCCAGGCAAACCTCGCGATGGACGAAGCGCACGCTTCCGTGGTCGGCATCGCCTTGCGTCATACATTGCGGTTTGCGGTGTTGGTCGCGATGGTGACGATGCTTGGCGCCATATGGGCGTCACCCCTCGCCTCCGGGTTTGGCATCAACCTGCACAGCATCTCCGCAGAAGCCTTTCATGTCGCCCTGATCACCACTGGCGGAGCGTTCATCTGGAACCTTCTGGGCACGGTGATGGGGCGTATCGCGCAACACGATGGACAATCATCGAGCCATGTGGTTGCGCCAACCTCCCGCCTTGGGACGCTGGTGCCGCTGATCGGTTGGGTCGGCAAATCCTTCATCATCGCCCTCGTGTTGCTGTCGATCCTCGTCTCGCTCGGGGTCAATGTCTGGCCCCTGATCACCGGTCTCAGCGTCTTCGGCCTGGCAATCGGCTTCGGTTCGCAGACGCTCGTGAAGGATATCGTGTCCGGGCTCTTTTTCCTCGTGGACGATGCCTTCCGGATAGGCGAGTACATCGA
>JBBSOT010000152.1:0-10704 GCA_038259455.1 Hyphomicrobiales bacterium
GCAACCTCCGGCGGCGTCAGGACCAGGGCAGGCTCTGCCAGACCCTCCAGGTCGCCCGAGAGCAGACCATGGGTGGCGAAGGCGATGATATCGTAGCTTGAAAGGTCAATCGACTTGACCACCGTTTCGGTCGCGTCCGCGGCAAGATAGAGGCTCGACCGGCCACCCACAGATGTGGCCAACCGTTCGATCTCTGGCCCCGTCTCGGGCAGGGACGGCAGGTTGCGCACAGCGCCCACATCGGCGAAGACGCCGCGGAAGAAGGACTGCCCAACGGCCGGATTTCCGAGCCGGTCCTCGACAAATCGTCCACCGAGCACCGGCGCACCAAATCCCGCGAAGGTCACTTGCTCTGAGCCCTGCGCCACCGAAGGCAGGCCCCGTATCACACGCAGACTGCCAACATCGGGCAGAGTCGTCGTGGCATGGCGTTTGGCCCTTCAGTCCGTGTCACGCAGGGCCTGGGGATCGGTGTCGTCTCCCCGAGGCCTTTCGGTCACCAGCAGGGAGAGTGGCAGGCTGCTGATCGGACCATCCGCCACCACGTAGAGATGCGAAGCGTTCTCAAGCACGTTTTGCAAGGGAGCCAGCAATTCCAGAAACAACTGGTGCGCCAGCCCGCGGTCGAAGCTTGGCACGCGCGGCCTGTCCTTGCCAGGCACCAGTGAGACGGCACCGCGACTGCTTGCGTGCGGGTCGAGTTGGCGTCGCAGTTTGGCGATATCGCCGGCCAGCTTTTCTTCCCCAAACGACGCCCGGTGCCAGGCAACTTGCTGCCTGCCGATGGCGAAAGTGAAGATGACGTCCCGGCCCGAGAGGAAGAGCAGCAACGCATCGTCCTTTCCCAGCAAGGCCTGCACCTGTGCGATGGGAAGCGGCTCGGGTGCGGAGAAGTCGGCAAAACGTGGGAAATCTCGGGCAAGGATCAGATCGATCGAGGCCATCTCATCTTCCAGCGAATCGACCTCGCCACGCAGCGCGATGCGCGCCTCAGGCTGGGTCTCTTCGGCCAGTCGATCCTCCAGATCGCGAGCGCGGTCGGCGAGGTCCTGCCGATCACGCACTTTGCGGGCAAGTTCAGTATCACCAGCCACGGCGCGCAGGCCGGTCTGCTGGAGGGCGCGTCCAGCCGAAGACAGCATCGCCCATTGCGCCGCGAGGAAGGCCTGTTCGAGTGGATCGTAATCGGCTGCCCGTGCGGGTGGAACAAGGAAGAGCAGCAGCGCGACAACCAGCGCCGCTACCGTGCGAAAAGATGAAACGTGCCTGCCCCGCACCATGGACCCCATTTCTCGCCTATACCCTGCGTAAGCCTTGCTGCCAATTCCGGCAGGAATCAGGACGAATGTAAATCTGCGGCTCGTCGACACGACGTCGTGGTCATGTCGCCGATAATTGCTGGAACTCACGCGCGCCTCCTTCCGTCGGTCGAGCCCCCTCTCCCGACGTCTTGTATTGCGTCTTGGTGGCCCAAAGCGGCCAGTCCGCTGTCGCCAGAACCGGCTGTTCGCTTTCGCCTGATGGCGTCGGCACAAGCGGATCCGGAACCCGCCCGAAAGCAGGGGTCGCCAGCGAAAGAACATCAGTGGCGTTTCTGGATCGTCGGCTGGCAAGAGTGCGATCTTGACGCGGACCTGAAGGTCAAGGCATGACGTGGAGGTGCGACGTAATAAGTTGTCAGTACCTACACGCGGGTCGTTGAGCCACCAATCAGGGTCAAGCGACATTAACCGACCGTCCGGTGCTGAATTCTGACGCAGACGAAGGAACGAGGTAAATTTCCACAGACGAGCAGAATCGCACGGTTAGCCGACGATGCGTTTTCTTTATTGGTGGCTACGAACCGAAGACCCCAAAGTCTTTTTTCATGCGCCTTGCCCGCGAAATGCGGCATTTCGAAGCGACGTGGGACGTTCAGACATCAACCACGGACGTAACCTTGCCCTTCGACAATGTCGGCAGGGTATCAGTCGTCACGGCAAAGGAAGACGCTTGGACGGTGACTGCCGACTTCCATTTCCTCAGCCTCGAACCAATCGTGGCAAGGGATTTCGCCCGGCCACTTTTCGTGCGTCTTTTCAGATATCTCGTGGCCTTTTTCGACTATTGGCTCAGCGGAACGGCCTTTTCGATTTTCGTCAAGAGCTGGCGCTTCGGGTTGTATTTTCTCTATCCTTTTGCGCTTACGTGCTTCTTCTTCTTTGCGGTTCTGCTCGCATCATTCGGCGCCTTGCGATTTGCAGACATGCACGTGCCCGGCCTGCCCGCCTTGATCGCTGTGTTGGCATTGTTGCCGCTTCTGGCCACCTTGGGCAACCGATGGTCGGTCACTCACCTGATGGACCTGTGGTCGTTCTCGCTGGAATATCTGCACGGGCGGCGGCCGGAGGCCGAGGCGCTGATGGAGCGCTACGCGGGAATCGTCGTCGAGACGGCCAACGCACAAAGGTTCGACGAGATCATTCTCGTTGGGCACAGCACGGGTGGCGGGCTGATACTCGATATCGCGGCAAGGAGCCTCAAGGCTGACCCCGAACTGGCGCAGCGTGCCGAAATCAGCCTGCTGACTCTGGGTTCGACTGCCTTGAAGTTCGGGCTGCATCCTGCCGCGACGGCTTATAGAAGCAAGGTCCAGACCCTGGTCGACGAGACGCTGCTTGGATGGGCAGAATTTCAATGCCTTATCGACGTTATCAATTTCTACAACACGAACCCGGTTGAAGCCATGGCGTTGAAGCAGCGCGAACAGACCGGCTCGTCGGCCTTTCCAATCGTCCGCAGGATCCATTTGAGCAAGATGATGAGCCGAGCGGCGTACGAGCGGATCAGAGGCAGGTTCTTCCGTATTCACTATCAATTCATTTTGGCCAACACGCGTGAATATTATTACGATTTTTTCCGGATCTGCTTCGGTCCACTTCCCATCTCCTCGATACCCGACGACCCGACGCTGAAACTCCCCCGTCAACGGGAAGCGGCTCGATGACCGGGGACATCGCGGCAATTATCTGGGCAGTCGGCTTCATTGCGTGGTTTGCGATCCGGCTCCCTTATCAACGAAGGGCGCGCAGGATTCTCGTCGTCGCTGCAAAGCGCCCTCTGCCTGAACGACTTGTACTGCCGGCAGCGACAATTGGGCTCTTCGTGATCCCATCCTTCTATCTCGCCACCGGTATTCCAGCTTTTGCAGATTACAGCTTCCGGCCCTGGATGGGCTGGTGCGGACTTCTGGTAGAAGCCCTCTTCCTGGTGCTGTTTTATGCCAGCCATCGCCAGCTCGGCCGCAACTGGTCAGTGACGCTGGAAATACGCGATGACCACCGACTGGTCACCGATGGCCTGTATCGATATGTCCGCCATCCGATGTATTCCTCGTTCTGGCTGTGGGGGATTGCGCAGGCGTTCCTGCTGCCTAATTGGGTGGCGGGTTTTTCAGGCATCGTCGGCGTAGGACTGCTTTATTTCGCGCGCGTCGGGGCAGAGGAGGCCATGATGCGAGATTCCTTCGGCGACGAATACCGGGCCTATGCAGCGAGAACCGGCCGCGTTATTCCCCGAATTCTCTGAAGCTGCATGATGCGACTGGCGGAAATCGGACTTGAGTTTTTGGTCAATACCGCCAAACGTCCCTAAGTCATCTTCGCTCGGGCAACAGCATGATCAATTCCGGTATCCTACTTCGTATTTGCCTTCTTCTGGTGGTCGCCTTGTCGTTTCCCGTCCGGGCTGATGCAACCCGGCAGCCAGTCACCGACAAGGCCATGGCAGCAGCGACCTCCTTCCAGGGTGACGTCTACATCCTGGGCGGTGGTTTCGGCGTATTCTCGACGGGCCTCGCCAAACTCAAGGCGCAGTTGCAGCAGAACGGCGTAACCGCCAACAGGGCCAGCTATCGGGCCTGGCGATCCGTCGCCCAGGAAATCACCGATCATCGCGCCAGGTATGGACGCAGGCCGGTCGTCATCATTGGCCATTCACTGGGCGCCAACAACGCGGTCCTCGTAGCTAAAGCCCTGAAGAAGAAGGGGATCCAGGTCGATTTGATCGTGAGTTACGCATCCACCGCGCCGATGATGGTGCCGTCCAATGTGCTCAATGTGCTCAACTTCTATTTCAAGTCCGGAGGCTGGGGTGGAGTCTTCACGGGCGAACGCGATTTTGCCGGCGCCCTGAACAACATCGACATGTCCATCAGGCCGGGCATCAGCCACTTCAACGTTGACGACAGCCCGGTGCTGCGCGACCAGGTGATCAACAACGTGCTGAAATTCGTCCGCCCTTCAAATCTGTGATCGCTTTCGGAAGTTCGGGCATTAGTTTGGCCGAACGGGCCGACACCCTTTACGCACAGCTCACAATTGCGCAATTCTGATGGGCAGTTCGCTCCCACCATTCTGGAACACACGGCGATGTAGCAGGCCATGCCATCGTTGACGTCGATGCTGCTGTCTTAGTCGAACAGCAGTTTTGGCAACCACGTGGCGATCGGCGGAAACGTCATGACAATTGCCAGAAGCAGCGTCTTCAACGCAACGAAAGGCGCGATCGACTTGTAGATTTCCGCCATCGACACGTCCGGCGGCGCAACCGCCTTGAGATAGAACAGAGCGAAACCGTAGGGTGGTGTCTGTACGGCAATGCTCATGTTGATGATCATGAGGATACCGAACCAGACGGGGTCGTAGCCAAGCGCAACCGCGATCGGTGTGTAAAGCGGTGCGCAGACGATGACGATAATCATCTCGTCGATGATCATGCCGAGGATGACCATCGAAAGCTGCATCAGCAAGATGATGGCGATCGGCGGCAACCCCGACTCGACCGAGAAACGATTGAGCAGGCGGCCCGCGCCCATCAGGAGATGGAAGTTGGAGAAGACAGCAGCGCCCAGCACGATCCACGCCACGACGGCCGCCAATTGCCCAGCCTCGATACTCGCTTCCTGCAGGACACCCAGATTGAAGCGTCCGTACAGGACCGCGACCAAAATCGCGCCGATCGCCCCAAGCGCTCCGGCCTCGGTCGGCGTGGCAAGACCGCCAAGGATGGTGCCGAGAACCGCCACGATCAGCAGGAAAGCGACGCCTCCGTCACGCACCGCGACTGCCTTGTCGCGCCGCGTCGGCCGAAAGTCGATCGCCGGACCTGCTTCTGGCTTGAGCCAGCAAAGCACGACAACGTAGACAGAGAAAAACAGAACGAGAAGCAGCGCAGGCAGGAGCGCCGCCGCAAACAACCTGCCGATCGAGGTGCTGGTGGCGGCGCCAAAGATGATCATTGGCACGCTTGGCGGGATCAGGATTCCGAGGCTACCCCCTGCCATGATGATACCCAAAGCCAGACGCCGGTCGTAGCCGCGCGCCAGCATCGGCGGCAAGGCAACAGCCCCTGCTGTCATGATGCCGGCGCCGATAATGCCGACCATCGCACCAATGAGGCTGCAGACGCCGATGACGCCGAGCGCCAGGCCGCCGCGCAAGCGGCCGGCAAGCACATAGGCTGCCTGGAACATCGCCTCGCCCAACCCCGAGCGGACCAGCATCTGCCCCATGAACAAGAACAGCGGGATCGATAGCAGAATGAAGCTTGTCACCGAATTGAGGGCTGTGGTGGGGATAAGCTTGTATGCTTGAGGCCCCCACGCGAATGTAGCGATGGCCATCGACACCGCGCCGAGACCGAAGCCCACTGGAATGCCACCTGCAAAGACCAGCAGGACAGAGCCGAACAATACAAGAGTGAGGAGCTCAACGCTCATCGCGGCTCATCATGACGGATGAGCAGGTCCACTGCCTTTATGACCTGCGAGGTGAGTTGGAGAATCAGCAGAGCGGCTCCAGCGGGTGCGGCGGCCAGAAAGAGCACCAGCGGCGGCGCCCATTCGGTGGGCCGACGGCTGCCCACCTGCCATGCGTCAAGCGCCGCAATGCCGACTTTCCAGATGACGAGTACGAGAAAAAAGAAAACGACCGGCGCGCCGACCAGTTCAACCATGGCCTGGCCGCGCTGCGAAAGGCGGGCCGTAAAGAGGTCCACGCGAATGTGGGCGCCCCGCTTCATGGCGAAGGCGCCGCCCAGCAGGCCAAGCCATGCGTAGAGCATCAGAGCGCTGTCATATGCCCAGATCGTGGGTGCGGCGAACAGGTAGCGCGCCACAACCTCGAAGGCGATCACCAACACCATCGCGGGAAGAAGCCAGCTGAGCGCACGGCCGGTCCGTTCGCTCAGCGTGTCGATGGCCGCCGCGATGACGCGAAGGCGCTCCATTGATCGTCAGGATCCGATCTTGGTCAGATAGTTGGCCTGCGCGTCAACCAGTTGCTTGGAAGCAGGATCGGCTGCAGCGTACTCCGCCCAGACCTTCGCGGCGGCCTGACGCCATTTCTGGCGATCCTCTTCCGATGGGGCCCCCGTGAACTCGGCGCCGCCAGCCTTCATCTGCTCGACCGCCTCGCCCACCGTCATGATGGATAGCCCGACATGTTCCCAGCAGTGGTCGACCTGCGCTGACAACAAGATGGCCTGAAGATCGGCCGGCAACGAGTCCCATGCCTCCTTGTTGACAAGGATTGGGCTGGTCTGCGCGCCAGACAGCGGCAGCGGATAGAGATACTTTGCCTGCTCGTACCATTTGCCGTCGCGATAATCGACCAGGTTGGAACTGGCGCAGCCATCGATCACTCCGGTGGCGAGACTGGTATAGACTTCAGCGAAAGCCATGGTAACCGGCGCGACGCCCAATTCGCGCATGTGGCTGCCATAGGCGCCGGGCGCCCGGAGCTTCATACCGGCGAGATCTGCGAGGGAGTTGACTGGCTTCTTCGTCAGCAGGTAGACGCCTGGCTGCATGATATCGCCGATATGAACGATACCCTGACTGCCATAGGTTTCCTTGAGTATCTCTGCCCAGCCTCCCTTGGATATCATGGTATAGATCTGGTCGAAGCGCTCGGGGCCGCCCGGTAACCCGAGTTCCACGACGCCCGCAGGCAACTCGCCGGCATGCAACGCCATGTAGGGCGACCCCATTTCGACCAGACCGCTCTTGACCGCCGAGAAAACCTCGGTGGCACCGACCCCTTCACCATCATAGACATTCTCGATCACCAGACGGCCGCCGCTCATCGCTTCGACGTTCTTGGTGAAGGCCTCATAGGCCACTCCGAACGAGACCCCGCGCGGATACAGGTTTGCCATTCGCCAGCGGAACGTGTCTTGCGCGACGGCCGGCGAGGCCAGGGTAGCGGTACCAACAGCCGCCGCTGCGGCAACAAGCAATTCACGACGTTTCATCATCATTCCCCTTCAGCTTGGTTTCGTCAGAATCCCACCTTATCGCCACCCTTGAGGCCGAGAATTTCCCTCGCCTCCGTGGGTGTCGCTATTTCCATGCCCAGTTCCTCGAGTATCCGCCTGATCTTGGACACCTGCTCTGCATTGGAGACCGCCAGTTTGCCGCGGCCGATATAGAGCGAGTCCTCGAGACCGACCCGGACATTGCCGCCCAGCAATGCACTCATGGTCAGGAACCCCATCTGCGCCTTGCCGATACCAAAGGCCGAGAGCCGATAATCCGAGCCGAAAAGCCGGTCAGCCGTTTGCTTGAAGAACATCAGGTTGTCGTAGTCGGCGCCCATGCCGCCGGCGATGCCAAAGATTCCCTGAACGAAGAAGGGCGGCTTGACCAGGCCGCGGTCGACGAACTGCTTGAGATTGTAGAGATGGCCGAGATCATAGCACTCGAACTCGAAACGCGTGCCGTAGGCCTGCCCGACCTCGACCATGATCCGCTCGATCATGTCGAAACTATTCGGATAGATGGTCTTCCAGGAGCTCTCGATATAGGTTTTTTCCCAGTCGTGCTTCCAGTCCTTGAACTTGGCGCCCAGTTGCGCGACCGAGAAATTCATCGAGCCCATGTTGAGGCTTGTTACTTCCGGCTTGGCTCGATGAGCCGGCGCCAGCCGCTCCTCCAGTGTCATGCCGAGTCCACCGCCTGTCGTCAGGTTGAGGACTGCATCCGTCGACTGCTTTATGCGCGGCAGGAACTGCATGAACAGATCCGGATCCTGACGTGGCCGTCCGGTTTCGGGATCCCGCGCGTGGAGATGGATGATCGATGCGCCCGCTTCGGCGGCCTCGATCGCCGAAGCCGCAATCTCTTGCGGCGTAATCGGCAGGTGTGGCGACATGGTTGGCGTGTGAATGCCGCCTGTCACCGCGCAGGTTATGATTACTTTACCCGTCATGAACGTACCGCCTTTTCACCAGCTCCAACGATGTCCTTGAGCACCAGCAGGCGCATGAGCGCCTTGTCACGCCAACGCATCCGTTCGCCCACAGTCTCGCGCGGAGTAACAGCGCGCCGGCTGTCTTCAATTCGTTCAAGCGCCTCGCTCGGCCATGGATCGGCGACGCTGAGGTCGCGCCCCATTGCCTGATAGTAACGGCCATATCGCGTGGCATAGTCCTGGAAGCCGTTAGGCGCGTTGAGGTCCATGGTTTCGAACGGGCCGATCAGCGCCCAGCGCAGCCCCAAACTGTGCTTCATCACCTTGTCGAGATCTGCAGGGTCGATCACTCCCTGCGCCACCAGCGCGACGGCCTCGTTTACCACCGCCGTTTGCAGGCGATTCATGACAAAGCCTTCTATCTCCTTGCGAACCACCACCGGCACCTGACCGATTGACTCAAGCAGATCGCAGGTCCGGCTGACAAAACCCGCGTCATGCCACGGTGACGGCACTATCTCGACAACCGGCATCAAATGCGGCGGGTTGGCTGGGTGCGCCACGATGCAACGCGAGCGGCCAGGCAGGTCCGAAAGAAACAGGCTGCCGGCAATCGTGCTCGACGAACTGCCGACAGGCACCCCATCCGGTGCCGCCGCATCGATCAGTTCGAACACGGCTCGCTTGACGTCCAGCGTTTCAGGCACGCTTTCCTGGACGTAGTCTGCGTCGGCGACGGCTTGTTCCAGCGTTTTCACCACGTGAACGCCGGCCGCGGCATGGCGCGCATCAGCAACAAGTCCGGCATCAGCCATATCCCCAAGCGACTGCTTCACCGCAACAAGAGCCGCCTCTGCTGCACCGGATTGACTATCCCAAAGCCGGACTTCCCAGCCTGCACGTGCAAAGGCTGCAGCCCAACCCCTTCCGATCAAACCTGCCCCGATGATCGCGACGCGCATGGTCGTATCCCTTTTTGCGATATCAGTTAACTGCGCTGGCTCAGCCCCGTCAATCTGGTATCGCAGTTTATTCGGATTTCTTTGCGATGAGCCTTCTCAGACCTGCGGGAAAGACCAACTCGCGATTCCCCGTGATGCCGTACGGACGCAACATCAGGACGCCAAGCATGATGATCGCCAGCCCGACCTCGCGCAGGCCCGGCGTTGGCGGCATGGTGAGACCGAACACGGTGAAGCCGCCGGCAATCGTGCGTAGCATTTCACCCACGAAGGCGATCACGACAGTGCCAACCACCGCACCCGAAAGGCTGCGTTGACCGCCGATCACCAGCATCGCGAGTGTCAGGAAGGTCAGCTCCAGGTAGAACTGCCCGACCGACAATACGCCAATCGCATGGCCCTGAAGGACCCCGCTGGCGCCTACCACGGCGGCCGAGACCACAAAGGCAAAGAGACGCAGCAGCCTGACCGCGATGCCGGACGCAGAGGCCGCGGCCTCGTCCTCTCGCGATGCGCGCAGCATGAGACCGACCGGAGAGGCGGAAAATGCGAAGGCCACCGCAAGCGCGGCCAGAGCCACCCCGGTCGCGGTTGGCAGGTCCACCGCCAGCGGTAAGCCGATGAGAGAGGCGGTTCCCTTGGTAAGCCATGTCGCGTTGGAAAGCGTCGTGTTGACGATCGCCAGAAACGCGAGCGTGGCGATACTGGCACCGATACCGGTCAGTCTGACCACAGCGATCCCAATCATGACTGCAACGGCGGCAGCAAGCAGGACACCTATCGCCATCGCGCCCCACAGGCCGAGATGGGTGTTCAGGACGAAGGGTGGAAGTTCGGGCAGGAAGACCTTCTTGGTGATCAGCGGGATTGTGAACCAGGCGGCCGAATAGGCTGCGATCGCGGCGAAGGCCGCATGTCCGAACGAAAGTATGCCGGTGTTGGCGACGAATATGGAGAGCCCGATGACGAAGACCAGCTTGATCATCATGTCGATGGCGAAACGGGTCGTGGCGCCGGAGCCGAGATAGCCCGGCAGGCTGGCCAGGAGGATCAGCCCCACAAGCAGGAACAGGGTCTGCCACCGTGCAAACATCAGACCCGCTCCCTTGCCGAAGCCGGCCTGAACAGCCCTTGTGGGCGCAGCACGAGGATCAGGATCACCGCAAGATAGACGAAGGCCTCGCGGTAGGGCCGCAGATAGGGCGGCAGCAAGATCTGCAGGAAGACCGTCACCATACCCACGGCAAGCCCGCCCAGGACAGCACCGCGCAGGCTGCCCATGCCCCCAACCACGGTCGCCACGAAGCCGATGAGCGCCAGATGGAGCCCGAGACGGGGCTCAACCACGCCGGTCTGTGCAACATAGAGGATCGCCGCGGCAGCTGCCAGAAGGCCACTCATGGCGAAGGCAACCGCAATGACGCGATTGGCGCGGATGCCCAGCAGCCGCGCCATCTGGAAATCGACAGCCGCAGCGCGCATCTCGATGCCCATGCGCGTCTTCTTGAGGA
>JBBSOT010000153.1:0-10683 GCA_038259455.1 Hyphomicrobiales bacterium
AGTGAGAACGAGACATCGTTGACAGCCTGAATGGCGCCGAAATGCTTCGATACGTTAATGAGTTCCAGGACCGCCAATGGTTCTCGCTCCTCCCTTGAATCGCGCTGGCCATGCTCACCGAAAGCCTTGTCGCGAAACCGCTCGGGCCAATCTCCTCCGGCCGTCACGATCGGCGGCATATATGCAAACCCCGACGCACCCGTCAATCATCGAGCGGCGAATATTAAGCCTTTTGTATGACAAATAGGACAAACCCGTTGACGCGCGTCATGTGCCTCTATTAGGTATCGAGGTGGGAGGAAGTAATGCTGATCCTCGAGATGCATGCTGCTGTCAGGGCCGGACTGGACTTGCCGCCTGCCTGCGGACGCACTCGACTCTCCATCATCGCTGACCGCGCTGCGCATGGCGCTTCGGGGTCGGGCCGGTGTTGGCTCAGGGATCGCCGGTCGAAATCCGAAAAGGTTGCCGATCCGGCCTGGCAGCGCGGGCGTTTGCGAAGCGATGTACGTGTCGTCTTCCACCCGGTTAGTTGAACTGCTCGGGCACGTTCCCGTGTCCGTTTTATCCAAGGGAGGAATGAATGAGGAAACTACCATTATTGCTTGCTGCGGCAACCCTGGCGCTTGGCGTCGGGCCAGCCCTAGCAAAGAAACAACTGGTCATTGTCGTCAAGGGTCTGGACAATCCATTCTTCGAGGCGATCAACCAGGGCTGCCAGAAGTGGAATTCCGAGAACGCCAGTTCGGAGTATGAATGCTTCTACACCGGTCCTGCGTCGACATCTGACGAAGCCGGCGAGGCACAGATCGTGCAGGACATGCTGGGCAAGCCGGATACCGCGGCGATGGCGATCTCGCCCTCGAACGCCAAGCTGATCGCCCAGACCATCAAGACGTCGGGCGCGACTGTTCCGATCATGACCCTCGATGCCGATCTGGCGGTTGAAGATGCAGGATTGCGCAAGACCTATCTCGGCACCGACAACTATCTGATGGGCAAGCGCATCGGCGATTACATGAAGGAAGCCAAGCCGAGCGGGGGCAAGGTCTGCTCGATCCAGGGCAATGCCGGTGCAGACAACATTCTGCGCCGTGCCCAGGGTTGGCGCGACTCGCTGTCCGGCCAAGAGGGCCTGGCAGAACTCAAGGGCGAAGGCGGCTGGACCGAAGTTGCCGGTTGCCCCGTCTTCACCAATGACGATGGCGCAAAGGGCGTTCAGGCGATGACTGACATCCTCGCAGCCAATCCTGATCTTGCCGGTTTCGGCATCATGGGTGGTTGGCCATTGTTCGGTGCACCGCAGCCATACCGCGACCTGTTCAGGCCGATGGCTGACAAGATCGCCGCCAACGAGTTCGTGATCGGCGCCGCCGATACGATCGGCGACGAGGTGGCAATCGCCGGCGAGGGTCTGGTTACCGCACTGGTTGGTCAGCGCCCCTTCGAGATGGGCTACCTGGCACCTGGCGTGATGATCGACCTTATCGAAGGCAAGCCAGTCGACGATCCGGTCTTCACCGGCCTCGACGAATGCACCAAGGACACGGTCGACACCTGTATCCAGAAATAACAATGTTGCCCCGGCGTATCCTTTCGGTTACGCCGGGGCGCTTCTTGCGGAGGTGAACGCCCGTTGGCAGGGCGATGGGGACCATTTGAACAATGCGGGGCGGGGAACCGAAAGTACCGTTGGCACTGGCCGCGGGCTCCGAACGGGGCAAAGGCGCAGATGCGGTGCGCATCGTCGGGACCAGCGTGCATGCGTCCCTGGCAAATGAAATCGGTCTGAGGATCGTACGCGGCGATTATCCGCCCGGCACCATTCTTCCCAATGAGGCAAAGTGGTCCGAGACATTCGGGGTCAGCCGTTCGGCGGTCCGCGAAGCCATCAAGATGCTGATGGCCAAGAGCCTCCTCAGTTCAAGACCCAAGATCGGTAGCTGGGTCGAGCCCAAGGAACGCTGGAACCTGCTCGATCGGGATGTTCTGGGCTGGTACGCCATGTCGCCCGACCGCGAGCAGTTTTTGCGGACCGTCCAGGAATTTCGCCACATCATCGAACCCGAGGCGACGGCGCTTGCTGCGCAACGCCGGTCTGAAGAAGAGATGGCTGAAATCAGCGCTGCGTGCCGCGAGATGGGCGAGGCAACGTCCTTGTCCAGCCGCACCGAGGCAGATACGCGTTTTCACCTGGCTATTCTTCGGGCTTCCGGCAACGAACTTCTGGTGCCGCTCGGCGTGCTAATCGAATCTGCGCTGAACAATCTGTTCGTCTTTGTCACGCGCGAGCAGAATGATGTGCGCTATGCCCAGACCCTGCACGAGGCAATCGAAAAAAGCATTCGCCTGAAACGCCCCGATGCGGCCCGCAAGGCTGTCCGTGTGCTGTTGGCCAACACCGATCAGGTTATCACCAAGGATCACCAGTAAGGCACCCGGCCAGGAGCCGCGTCGGGACGGACGCTAGATCGTCCAGCCGCCGTCAATCGCGTAGGCTTGGCCGGTCGTATAGGTCGCACCGGCGAGGTAGACGGCAAGGTCGGCGATTTCCTCAGGCATGCCCAGACGGCCCATCGGCTGGCGGGCAATGAAGCTGGCGCGCGCCTTGTCGTAATCGCCCTGCGCCCGCATGCGGCTTTCGAGAGAGGGGCTCTCGACCGTCCCAGGGCAGATAGCATTGCATCTGATCCCCTGAGCCACGAAATCGGCTGCAACCGACTTGGTGAGGCCGATGACCGCCGCCTTGGTGGTGCCATAGGCGAAGCGGTTGGGCACGCCCGTCTTGCTGGAGGCGACCGAGGCCATGTTGACGATGGCGCCGCCGCCACGCTCGATCATGCCAGGCAGCACCGCCCGGATCGTGCGAACCATCGCCCGGACGTTGAGATCGAACGCGAAATCGAGGTCTGCATCGGCCGTTTCAAGGATAGTGCCCGCGTGTACCACACCGGCGCAATTGAAGAGGACGTCGACAGGGCCGATGTCTGCGGCCGCCGCCTTCACGGCAGCGTCGTCGAGAACGTCGAGCTGGCGAACCTGAATGCCGTCTTCCTTTGCGAGTTCGGCAAGAAGCGTGGCATTGATGTCGGTGGCGTGGACCTGTGCGCCGACGCGGGCAAACGCCAGCGCGGTGGCGCGGCCGATGCCTTGCCCGGCGGCTGTGATGAGCACGGTCTTTCCGTCCAGCTGATTCGTCATGGGGCCCTCCAGCGACACGTATTTGCTGGAGGCGCAGTAACCATGGAGCCGATAAGGCCGCAAGCCGCGATCGCCAAATATGCGACTGCTGTTGCCGGGAGGGCGGTCGTTGGAAGAAAGAGGATGTCGTTCCGGCGCAATTCATCAATACGGAAAGTTCATGGCTCTTGCGGCTTTTCTCATCGTCCGGGTGCGGCTATCACTTCGGGTGAAACAGCCGAAGGCGTGCGAATGACCAAGAGCCGACGTGATCTGCTCGACCCGGCCCTGCTTGCGCGTCTCAAGCGGACGTCGCGGCAATTCGGTTCGATGAAGGTCAAAATCAGAAGCCGCCTGCAGGCAATGCAGATCAAGGACAATTTGTCCGGCGTCAGGCCGTCAGTCGAGAGCAGCGGCCAGGAACTTACCGTCGCTTCCTACAACATCCACAAATGTGTCGGCACGGACGGACGGTTCGATCCTGAACGGATCGCTGCGGTGATCGCTGAACTCGACGCAGATGTCGTGGCCATCCAGGAGGCCGACGAGCGTTTCGGGCAACGACGCGGGTTGCTTGACCTGGTGGCGCTGGAACGACAGACCGGACTGTCACTGGTGCCGACATCCGAGAAGCCGGACGGGCATGGCTGGCATGGAAACGCCCTGCTCATGAAGGCCGGCACGGTGCGAAACATGCGCCGGCTGGCTCTACCAGGTGCCGAGCCGCGCGGCGCCCTGCTGGTCGATCTCGAACTGGCTGGCGGGCCGCTCAGGATGGTTGCCGCTCATCTCGGATTGCTGCGGAGAAGCCGACGCTGGCAAATTCGCTCAATTCTCAATGCGATCGAGGAAGGTCCGGCTGCCCCTGTTCTGCTCATGGGCGATTTCAACGAGTGGCGCCCTGGAAGCCGGTCGTCACTGCTGGCTCTGAGACCGCTCTTCGGGCCGCTGTCGCACGAGCATTTCAGCTTTCCTTCGTATTTCCCGGTTATCGCCCTGGACAGGGTGATCGGTTCGCATGGGCTGGTGACCAAGCTTGAGGTGCACAATTCGCCGCTGGCGCGGGTCGCCTCCGACCATCTGCCGCTCAAGGCCCGAATCGACATTCCGGCAGCGCTCGGCGCAATGGCGCATATTGGCGACTGAGCGACTTCGGCGACCGTGCTTGATGCGATTTCGCAGCGCCGATGAAAGAGCAGCCGCGTGCCGGGGCCGGGACGGCTTTTTGCCGAAACGACGTTGCGCTGTCATGTGAGACAGGCAATTGTGCCGCCATTGCATTATCGACGGAGACAGAACTGGCATGACCGAGACTTTCGTAATCGCGCAGGGCGGCGGTCCGACCGCCGTTATCAACCAGACGATGGTCGGTGCGACACTGGAAGTGCGCCGTCGCTATCCGGGCGCGCGGGTGCTCGGCGCACGGCATGGCGTTCGCGGCGTGCGCGATGGCGATTATGTCGTTCTGTCAGACCTGCCCGAGGCGCAACTCAGGCTGATCGCCGGCACGCCGAGTGCTGCCCTCGGTTCAACGCGCGACAAGCCGGATGCCGCCTATTGCGACAAGGTTCTGGCTGGACTGAAGAAGGTGTCGGCGGATGCTTTCATCTATATCGGCGGCAATGACACGTCAGGCACGCAGCAGATCCTGACCGATGCCTCGGGTGGCTCCATGGCTTTTGTGCATGCGCCAAAGACCATCGACAACGACCTGATGGAGAACGACCATACGCCGGGTTTCATATCGGCGGCGGAATTCGTGGCTGCCGCATTCCTTTCCGTCGATCTCGACTTTCGTGCGCTGCCCGGCGTCTATGTCGCCATCGTGATGGGACGCCACGCCGGCTTCCTGACAGCAGCATCGGCGGCATGGCGGCTTGACGAGGACAGCGGGCCGCACCTGATCTACGTGCCTGAGCGGGCATTTTCGGTGCCGCGCTTCATCGACGACGTCAAAGCCAAGCTGGCGCGCCACAAGCGGTGCATCGTTGCCGTTTCGGAAGGGGTATCGACTGAAGACGGGCGTTCGCTGGTCGAGACCATCGTCCCGGAGGAACGGCTGGAGCGCGATGCACACGGCAATCTGAAGCTGTCCGGCGGCGATCTCGGGCTGGCGTTCGAGCATGCGCTCCGCGACGGATTGCCGGGGCAGCGCGCGCGCGTCGATGCGCTGGGCTACATGCCGCGCGGCTCTATCGCGGCGATCAGCAAGGTCGACCAGCAGGAGGCGTTCGACGCGGGCGTGCACGCGGTGGAGGCGGCAGCACAGGGCGGTGGCTCGGTGGCGCTTCAGTTTGACGGTGATAAGACAGTGCTGAAGATCGTGCCGCTATCCAGCGTGGCGGCAAAGACAAGGCACATGCCGGACGATTATCTGGACGATACGGGGACCGCGCTCTCTGCCAAGGGCAAAGCCTATATGGAGCGCCTGGTGCCCAAGAAGCACGACGTCGGCATGCCCTTCGTCTAAAGGCAATGGCGGCGCCGATGTCATGGCTCCCGTCATCGCGGGGGTATGGGCTTGGCCGGTAGCCGGCGTCCCCCGCTTTGCGTCAACTCGATACCGGCGCGTGGTCCCCGGCCGGGCTGGCACCGCTCAACAAGTTCACTGTCAGCATCATCGTGGTGGCACGGTTGCGACGGCCATAATCTAAAGCGAGTCGACGCTTCAGCAAGTCGGCGAGCCACTGTTTGCGTCGAGCGAGGTCGTCTTGGCGCTGATCTTTCTGGCCGGGTACGCCGCGCGGGTCTGTACCGCGGTTGGTGACTGAGCCATGCGAACTTTTCGGCTGGCCGGATGACAGCCACCATCCAGACCGCATAGCGCTGGTCTGTCACAGTGGATAGAGTGGTGGGGTTTCTCACCAAGGAGGGTGTTCGATGACCAGCAATTCAGCGCTACAGGCCCGCAGGGTTGCAGCAGTTCCGCGCGGCGTGGGCACGGCCTATCCGGTGTTTGCCGAGCGCGCAGAGGGTTCGGAGTTATGGGATGTCGACGGCAATCGCTACATCGACTTCGGCGGCGGCATTGCGGTTCTGAATACCGGTCACCGCCACCCGAAAGTGGTAAAGGCGGTGCGCGACCAGCTCGACCACTACACGCACACGGCGTTCCAGATCGTTCCCTACGAGCCGTACATCGCCCTGTGCGAGAAGTTGAACGCGCTGGCGCCGTTTTCGGGCGAGGCCAAGTCGATCCTGTTTTCCACAGGCGCGGAAGCCGTGGAGAACGCTGTCAAGATCGCGCGTGCCGCCACCGGCCGTACCAATGTGGTTGCCTTCTCGGGCGCCTTCCACGGCAGGACGCTGATGACCAGCGCGCTGACCGGCAAGGTCGCTCCCTACAAGAAGAAATTCGGCCCGATGCCGGCCGGTATCTGGCATGTGCCTTTTCCGGTTCCGCAGCACGGAGTTACGGTTGCCGATACGCTGAAGGCGATCGAGTATCTGTTTCGCGCCGATGTCGATCCTGTCAATGTCGCTGCATTCATCATCGAGCCGGTACAAGGGGAGGGAGGCTTCTATCCCGCGCCGACCGAGCTTCTGGTGGCGTTGCGCGCCATCTGCGACGAACACGGCATCCTGCTGATCGCCGATGAAGTGCAGAGCGGCTTTGCGCGAACCGGCAAGATGTTCGGTATCGAGCATTCGGGCGTCGAGCCCGACCTGATGACAATGGCCAAATCGCTGGCTGGCGGGTTTCCGCTGTCGGGCGTCGTGGGCCGCGCCGCGATCATGGATGCGCCTGATCCGGGAGGGCTTGGCGGCACCTATGCCGGCAGCCCGCTTGCCTGTGCCGCCGCGCTGGCCGTGCTCGAAGTCATTGCCGAGGAAAACCTTATCGAGAGGGCCAATGTCGTCGGCGACAGGATCAAGGGCGAACTGGCCCGCATCGCGCAGCGCAACGACACGGTGCCGATGTCGGCCATCCGTGGACCGGGTGCGATGGTGGCTTTCGACATCGTCAAGTCGCGCGGCGCCGAAGATCCGGATGCCGACGCCACGAAACGGGTAACGGCCGCGGCGCTGGCAGAGGGTCTGGTGTTGCTGTCATGCGGCGTTTACGCCAACACGATACGCATCCTAATGCCGTTGACCATTTCAGACGAGATCCTCGCCGAAGGCATGGGCAAGCTGGAGAGGGCACTGGTATCTGCCAACAGCTGAGGTCTGGAGGGCCGTCCGAGCAGTCAAGAGCCGTTCATCGTCAGACGACGACAATCGGGGTTTTGCCTGAAACGCGATTGAACAGGTCGATGACGTCCTGGTTGATCATGCGGACGCAACCAGACGACATGGCCTGGCCGATGGTCCACCATTCAGGTGAGCCGTGGACGCGGAATCCGGTGTCGCTGCCGTCCTTGAAAATATAGAGCGCGCGAGCGCCAAGCGGGTTTTCGAGGCCGCCGGGCTGACCGCCGCGCCACTTCTCAAGCTCCGGGTTGCGGGCGATCATTTCGGGCGGCGGTGTCCAGGTGGGCCACTTTTTGCCGTACTGAATGTTGGCTCGACCCGACCACAGGAAGCCTTCGCGGCCGATGCCAACGCCATAGCGCAGGGCGTCGCCGCCCGGCTGGACGTAATAAAGGTGACGTTCCTTGAGTCGAACGACGATCGTGCCCGGGGCCTCGCCCGTCGGATCGACGACGATCTGACGGCGCCACTGTGCCTCGACCTTCTTGTAGGGCACCTCCGGCAGCACGAAGCCACCGTCGGAGAACGAGGCATACATCAATTCAGGTGTCGTGACCTGGCTGTCGACGCTGATGCGCGGGCGAATGGAACCGGTCGTGTAGTCGTCGACCTCAATGGCGCCCATATCTATAGTTCGCGAGCAGCCTGTTGCCGCCAGAAGTGCGACGGATCCGATTCCGACAATGGCGGCGCGACGCGATAATATGGCGTTCGGCTGTTCTGCTGCGACCAGGATCGGTGAAGCGTAGAGTTTTGACACTGTTACTGTTCCACTCAGCTACCTGTTTCGACAAGGAGCCGAAACTTTCGACAATTTTAGGCAATCATGGTTGACGAAAGGTGAAGGCAGCAGTCCGTGCGGTTTTCGGCAATCCCGGCACTTTACAAATGCGTCAGGGTGGAGATTGATCAAGGGCTGAAATGGAGAGCGCCATGGCATTCGAGACCTGGGCAGCCTTCGCTGCCGCTTCCGCCGTGCTTCTCATCATCCCGGGCCCGACGATCCTGCTGGTTGTCTCCTATGCGCTCGGGCAAGGCTGGCGCACTGCGATGCCGATGGCTGTCGGTGTCGCGCTCGGCGACTTCACGGCCATGACGCTCTCCATGCTGGGCATCGGTGCATTGCTCGCCGCTTCGGCGACGGTGTTCACGCTGCTCAAGTGGATCGGGGCCGCCTACCTGATCTATCTTGGCATCAAACTGTTTCGTGCCGGCGGCAGCCTCGACGCAGAACCCCGCACAGAGGCTGCCTCCGCCGCAAAGATGATGGGTCATGCCTGGCTGGTAACGGCGCTGAATCCCAAAAGCATTACTTTCTTCGTCGCCTTCCTGCCACAGTTTCTTGACCGCCACGCAGCGTTCTGGCCGCAGATGCTGATCTTCGAGGCGACTTTCCTTCTGCTCGCCTTCGCCAACGCCTTTGGTTACGCGCTGGTGGCGGCGCGTGCCCGCAATCTGGTCAGGAACCCACGGGCAATCCGCGTCTTCAACAGGACCGGCGGCACGCTTCTGGTTGGCGCCGGCATCGCAACGGTTGCCGTGCGATCGGGTCATTGAAAGGGAGGCCCTTGCCATGACAGCCAAGGATCAACTCGGACTGGAACTCTCGGGCGCGGAACCAGGCAGCGTCGGGCACTATGAGAAGGCGCTGCATGAGCTGCAGTGCTATGTCGGTGATCCTGTTGCGTCGGTGGACGCCGCCCTGGCCGAAGCGCCTGGTTTCGTGATGGGGTATGTGCTGAAGGGCTATCTGTTCGGCCTGTCAACCGATCGCGAGGCAGTCGACACGGTGAAGTCCTGCCATGCGGCAGCCGCCGCGCTGCGTGCGACCAGTCGCGAGCGTGGCCATGTCGCGGCGCTCGGCCATCTGGCCGACGGGCGGTGGCATGAGGCAGGCCGCGTTCTGGAGGACGTGACGATCGAGACGCCGCGCGACGCACTGGCATTGCTTGCTGGCCACCAGATCGACTTCTTCACCGGCAATTCGCGCATGCTGCGCGATCGCATTGCCCGCGCACTGCCGGCATGGTCTCCGGGAATGGTAGGCTATCATGCAACATTGTCCATGCAGGCGTTTGGTTTCGAAGAGATGGGTGACTACGGACGGGCCGAAAGCTTCGGCAGGCAGGCCATCGCTATCGAGCCGCGCGACGGCTGGGCGCAGCATGCGGTAGCGCACGTCATGGAGATGCAGTGCCGACAGCGCGATGGTATCGCCTGGATGCGTGACAATGCAGAGTCCTGGACGGGGGACAGCTTCTTCCAGGTGCACAATTGGTGGCATCTGGCGCTCTTCCACTACGAACTTGGCGAGATCGATGAGACGCTGAAACTGTTCGACGACGAGATTTACGGTACCCGCTCGACACTGGCACTCAACATGCTCGATGCATCGGCGCTGCTGTGGCGGCTGCATCTTCGGGGTATCGATGTTGGCGACCGCTGGGCCGCGCTCGCTGCAAACTGGTCGCCGAAAGCGAAAGACGGCAATTACGCCTTCAACGACGCGCACGCCATGATGGCGTTTGTCGGTGCCGGCCTCGACGAACCGGCCCGTCTGCTTCTTGAGGCGCAGGAGCAAGCAATGGCCGGTCAGGACGACAATGCCAGCTTTACCCGCGAAGTGGGCTACCCGGTGACGTGCGCCATCAAGGCTTTTGGAGAGAACGACTATACGACTGTGGTCGCTCTGCTGCGGCCGGTCCGGGCCATTGCCTCGCATTTTGGCGGTAGCCATGCGCAGCGAGATTTTATCGATCTCACCCTGATTGAGGCGGCGTTTCGGGCCGGCGACGACGCCCTTGCCGGCGCGCTGTCTGCCGAGCGGGCGGTGGCGCGTCCGGATAGCCCGCTGTCGCAACTTTTCCTAAGGCGCGCACACCTCTCAGCCTAAACCGATAAGTCAGACAATAACAAAATCCGGCGATTTTATTTCGGGTTGCGAAAAAAATGTAGCGGTAAGCCGGTTTCGCGGTTGCGCTTCACGCCGATTTGGGCTGTAGGATTTTGCCGGAGGAAACCGTAGCGCCGATCCATGGGTCGGCAGCTGCGCAACAGAGCGGTGTTTTCAAGACAAGGCCGCCATCGGGAGGGCGTTTCATGTATCTGGGAATCGATCTCGGGACGTCGAGTGTAAAGCTGCTGCTGATCAACGCAGAGCAGCAGATAGTCGGCTCGACGACGGCTGCGCTGGAGGTATCGCGTCCGCATCCTGGATGGTCCGAACAGGACCCGTCCGACTGGATCGCCGCTACCGCCAAGGCGCTCGACGGGATGAAGTCGAGCCATCCCGAGGAACTCGGTGCGGTC
>JBBSOT010000154.1:0-10668 GCA_038259455.1 Hyphomicrobiales bacterium
CAGCAGGAAGGCCGTGTGGAAAAGGCCGGCGCTCCTCGGATCGTCCGGCCTCGCAGCACTGTCTGCCTCGATGGCCAGCAATGGCCGGCCCTTGGCGCCGAGCACGAGCGTTTCGCCGTCGCGTGAAAGTTCCTCAAGGCCGATCTTCGAGCGGTAAAACTCGGCAAGTCCTTCTGCATCCCTTGCCTTCAGTCCGACCCGGGAAATGCTGATTGGCGTGGTGGCGGCAAATGGAAGTTCACTCATCGTCGGCTCCGTCGGATCGATTTCCGTGTCTACTCGTCATAGATCGTCCCTCATCCCATCAGCCGCAATAGCTGGTGGAGCGAACACCGTGTTCAACATCCAGGCACCTTCATGGGCATCGCAGCGGTTGCACCACGAAGAAGCTGTCGCTAAATGCGCAGCATGAAAGTCAAGGACGCTGATATTCTGATCGTGCCGGGATACACGAATTCCGGTCCCGGCCACTGGCAGACCCGATGGCTGGAGAAGCTCTCCACGGCCAGACGCGTCGAACAGGCCGAATGGTCAAAGCCCGTCCGCGAAGACTGGACAGCTGCGATGGCCGAAGCCGTCAACGAGGCCGAACGGCCTGTCGTGGTCGTTGCGCACTCCCTGGGGGTTGCGACCTTCATCCAGGCAATGCCGCTCTTCAAGAAGCCGGTCGCAGGCGCCTTTCTGGTTGCACCGCCGGACGTTGCCAATCCGGACATTCGACCGCGTCACCTGATGACCTTCGGTCCCTACCCGCGCGATCCCCTGCCTTTTCCGACGATGACGATCGGCAGCCGCAACGATCCTTATTGCGCCAGTGACGTCGCCGAAGACATCGCCGCGGCCTGGGGGTCGCTCTATCTCGACGCTGGCGAGGCCGGACACATCAGCACCGATTCCGGTTTCGGGCCTTGGCCGGAAGGCTCAATGGCCTTCGCGAAGTTCCTGTCGAACCTGGAACCTTAGACTGGCAGTCGGCGCCTCGGCCTAGCGCAGCGTGGCGCGCGCCGCCCCGAGCAGCGTGTCGGCACCGAGCTTCATAAGCGCATGCTCCGACCCAAGCGCGAGCAGCTGGAACCCCATCGAAACAAAACGGCCTGAGATCTTCGGGTCGATGACGTAGATAGCCGCGTATTTGCCGGCCTTCCGGGCACGGGCTGCAACCTGCTCGACCGTTTGCATCATATCTTCGAGGGAGGGATTGACCGTCTTGCCCTCGCTCCACGCGATCGAAAAGTCCGACGGACCCAGGAAGATGCCGTCGATGCCGGGCGCGTCGAGGATGCCATCAAGCGCGTCGACCGCTGCCTTGGTCTCGACCATGGCGAAGGAAACCGTGCGCTTGTTGCTGTCGCGCAGCCAGTCGGCATGGGTGCCCTTGCCGTAACGCGGAAAGCCGTAAGTCGGCCCCCATGAACGCTCGCCAACAGGCGGATACTTCATCGAAGCGGCAAAACGGACCGCGTCCTGGACGGAATTGACCATCGGGGCGATCACTGCCTCGGCGCCGAAATCAAGCGCGCGGCTGGCCATGTCGAACCGTCCGACCGGAACGCGCACCAGCGCCGGCTTGCCGGTACTCAGCACCGCCGCAAGACTTCTCAGCACACTGTCTTCATTGTGCCCACCATGCTGCATGTCGAGGGTCACAGCGTCGAAATCCTGGGCTGCAAGGAGTTCGACCGTCAGCGCATCGGGAACGCCTGACCATGCGGTGAAAAGTGTTTCGCCAGCCGCAAGGCGTGCTTCCAGGGCCATACAGGTCTCCTCCCTCTTGTCGTCAGTCTGTCAGAAAATCTTCAGAGAATGCAAAGAAAAGCCGCCCACGACCTGGGCGGCTGATCGATCCCGGCTTTCGCCTGGCGTCAGCCCAGATTGATCTGCTCGGCGGCAACGATGAGCAACTCGTCCATCTTCTTGCGAATCTGTTCGCGGGACTGATCGATGCCGGCCGATTCGAAGTCGCCCATTACCTTGCGCAGCACGTCGTCATCGCCCGCCTCCGCCATGTCGGAGACCACGACTTCCCTGGCATAGGCCTCGGCATCGGCGCCGGATTTGCCGAGTTTCTCCGCGGCCCACGCACCAAGCAGCTTGTTGCGCCGCGCTGCTGCCTTGAACCGTGTTTCCTCGTCCATGACGAATTTGCGCTCGAAACCCTTTTGGCGGTCATTCATGTCGGTCATCGTTGATCCTCCGGTGTGCGATGTTGTCGGACGGAATATGGTGTCGAGCAGCACAAATCAAAAGCCGATGCTCCGGTCAATACGCGCCAAGCATGATGCGGTGCGACATTCAGTGGTTGAAAGCAGTTGATCGTTGGGAATTGCTGATTGAGCAATGGGGCCTATTCAGATAGACCCTGCGTTGAAACCTATCGTCACCCCCTATATGTGTCGCGGGTGACCGTACCACTGACGTCCCGCCAGAAATCCAGAGAATCAGATGAAAAATCGCCGCCGCATTTATGAAGGCAAGGCCAAGATACTCTATGAAGGTCCTGAGCCGGGGACATTGATCCAGTTCTTCAAGGACGACGCGACCGCGTTCAACAAGAAAAAGCACGAAGTGGTGGACGGCAAGGGTGTGCTCAACAATCGCATATCCGAGCACATCTTCAATCACCTCAACCGCATGGGGATCCCGACTCATTTCATCCGCCGCCTCAACATGCGCGAGCAGCTGATCAAGGAAGTCGAGATCATTCCGCTCGAAGTGGTGGTGCGCAATGTCGCGGCCGGTTCGCTGTCGAAGCGTCTTGGGATTGAAGAAGGCACGGTGCTGCCGCGCTCAATCATCGAGTTCTACTACAAGGCCGACGCGCTTGATGACCCGATGGTCTCGGAAGAGCACATCACCGCCTTCGGCTGGGCGAGCCCGCAGGAAATCGATGACGTGATGGCGCTCGCCATCCGCGTCAACGACTTCCTTTCCGGCCTGTTCATGGGTGTCGGCATCCAGCTCGTCGATTTCAAGATCGAATGCGGGCGCCTCTACGAGGGCGACATGATGCGCATCGTGGTGGCCGATGAGATTTCGCCCGATTCGTGCCGCTTGTGGGATGTCGCCACGCAGGACAAGCTCGACAAGGACCGTTTCCGCCGCGACATGGGCGGCCTGGTCGAAGCCTATCAGGAAGTTGCCCGCAGACTCGGCATCATGAACGAGAACGAGCCTGTGCGGCCTGCCGGCCCGGTGCTGGTGACGTCAACCGATGGCGTCAAGGGAAAGCCGCACTGACAGCCGTGACCACACGAGCAGGGAAACAGACACGTTGATCAAGGCCCGCATAACCGTGACCCTCAAGAATGGCGTCCTCGATCCGCAGGGAAAAGCCATCGAACACGCGCTGAAAGCCATGGACTTTGGCGGTGTCGGTGCGGTGCGCCAAGGCAAGGTGTTCGACGTCGAACTCACCGAAACCGATCGCAGCAAGGCGGAAGCCGACCTCAAGGCGATGTGCGACAGGCTTCTGGCCAACACGGTGATCGAGAACTACGCGGTGGAGATCGCCTGACGTGAAATCCGCCGTCGTCCTGCTGCCCGGCCTCAACCGCGACCGCGACATGATCGCGGCCTTGACCAGGATTTCCGGCCAGCCGCCGGTCACTGTCTGGCAGACCGACACCGACATCCCGGATGTCGACCTGATCGTCATCCCGGGCGGATTTTCCTACGGCGACTATCTGCGCTGCGGCGCCATTGCAGCCCGGATGCCGGTGATGCGCGCAGTCGCCGAGAAGGCCGCCAAGGGCGTTCAGGTGATGGGCGTGTGCAACGGCTTCCAGATACTGGTCGAGACGGGGCTGCTGCCGGGCGCACTGATGCGCAACAATTCATTGAAATTCGTGTGCCGGGAAGTGAAGCTGAAGGTCGAAAACGCCAAGACGAGCTTCACGCGGCGCTATCAGGCGGGACAAATCATCCGCGCGCCTGTTGCACATCACGACGGCAACTACTTCGCCGATGCCGAAACGCTGGCCCGTCTGGAAGGTGACGGACAGGTCGTCTTCCGCTACGCGGATGGCACCAATCCGAACGGTTCGATCAACGATATTGCCGGAATCGTCAACGCCAACGGCAATGTCCTTGGCCTGATGCCCCACCCCGAAAATCTGATCGAGGAGGCACATGGCGGCATCGACGGACGCGCGCTGTTTGAAGGCGCACTCGCAATACCGCCGCGGCAGTCCGAATTTGTCCCGGCCTGACAGCCGCTCGCGCTCATTCCGCCCGGTATCCAACGAATCAAGGCTTCGGTTCAGCAAGGCGCCCATCACATGACCGAAACACGCCTGTTCAGCAGCCTGGCGATCGTTTTGCTGGCGCTGTCCGCCTGCCAGTCGGCGAAACCTCCAAGTGGCTCAGGCAGTTCAGGCAAAAGCGCTTCCCTGCGCGCCATGGAACCGGTCGCAATCGCCGCCTACAAATGCTGGATTGCCAGCAAGGATCCGGCATTCAAGAAGTACAGCCTGGCCAATGAACTGAACTCATATGGTGGCAACCCAAGGTTCCTGCTGGTGCCAAAGAAGGACTATGGCGGCAGACCGCTGCTGATCGTCGAAGCCCGCGGCCAGTCGAGCAGGGTGGACGCCTTCGGTCCGTTGATGAGCGAGCCGCTTGGCACGCGGATTGGCTCCGATCTTGCCCGTTGGCAGACTGGCGACAGCAGTTGCGGAGCTGTTGGCTGACACCACATGCGGTTGGCTGGCCAGACGGCGGGCCTGCTGGCGTGAATGCAACATGAAGCCAGGGTGTACGACTTGCGAAACGCGGCGTTTCAGGCTTTACGAGAAACTTGTGCCGCACGGACCGGACGGAAAAATGACGATTCCCAATGAGCCGAAGATAACCGGCGAGATCATCGCCGCACACGGGCTGAAGCCGGACGAATACCAGCGGATTCTCGATCTGCTCGGTCGTGAGCCAAGCTTCACCGAACTCGGCATCTTCTCGGCCATGTGGAACGAGCACTGCTCGTATAAATCCTCGAAGAAATGGCTGCGCACCTTGCCGACCACGGGACCGCGCGTTCTTCAGGGGCCGGGCGAAAACGCCGGTGTCGTCGATATCGGCGACGGTGACTGCGTGGTCTTCAAGATGGAAAGCCACAACCACCCGTCCTACATCGAGCCTTACCAGGGCGCGGCAACCGGGGTCGGCGGCATTTTGCGGGACGTCTTCACGATGGGCGCGAGACCCATCGCGGCCATGAACGCGCTGCGCTTTGGCTCACCCGATCACCCAAAGACGCGCCATCTGGTGGCCGGCGTGGTCTCGGGCGTTGGTGGCTATGGCAATTCGTTCGGCGTACCGACTGTCGGCGGCGAAGTGAATTTCGACGCGCGCTACAATGGCAACATCCTCGTCAACGCATTCGCTGCCGGCATTGCCAAGACCGATGCGATCTTTCTGTCCGAGGCCAAGGGGGTCGGCCTGCCAGTGGTTTATCTGGGCGCCAAGACCGGCCGCGACGGTGTCGGCGGCGCGACCATGGCGTCGGCCGAGTTCGACGACAAGATCGACGAAAAGCGCCCGACCGTGCAGGTCGGCGATCCATTCACCGAGAAATGCCTGCTTGAGGCGTGCCTCGAACTGATGGCGTCCGGAGCGGTCATCGCAATCCAGGACATGGGCGCTGCCGGCCTCACCTGTTCAGCCGTCGACATGGGCGCCAAGGGTGACCTCGGCGTCCGGCTCGACCTCGACAAGGTTCCGGTGCGCGAGGAACGCATGTCGGCCTACGAGATGATGCTGTCGGAAAGCCAGGAGCGGATGCTGATGGTGCTGCGTCCTGAAAAGGAAGCCGAGGCAGAGGCGATCTTCACCAAATGGGGCCTCGACTTTGCCATCGTCGGCGAGACCACCGACGATCTGCGCTTCCGCATCATTCACCAGGGCGATGAGGTCGCCAATCTGCCGATCAAGGATTTGGGCGACAAGGCCCCCGAATATGACCGGCCATGGGTGGAGCCGAAGAAGCGCCAACCGCTGGCCGCGAACGACGTGCCGCAGGCCGATGTGGCGGACGCACTGTTGAAGATGCTCGGCGGCCCCGACCTGTCCAGCCGCCGCTGGGTCTGGGAGCAGTACGACACGCTGATCCAGGGCAATTCGCTGCAGCTGCCGGGCGGCGACGCCGGCGTCGTGCGCGTCGATGGCCATCCGACCAAGGCGCTTGCCTTCTCGTCGGACGTGACGCCGCGCTATTGCGAGGCCGACCCCTTCGAAGGTGGCAAGCAGGCGGTGGCCGAGTGCTGGCGCAACCTGACTGCGACAGGCGCCGAACCGCTGGCATCGACCGACAACCTCAATTTCGGCAACCCCGAACGCCCTGAAATCATGGGCCAGCTGGTTGCTGCGATCAAAGGCATTGGCGAGGCCTGCAAGGTCCTGGAGTTTCCGATCGTGTCGGGCAACGTGTCGCTCTACAACGAGACCAATGGCGAAGGCATCCTGCCGACCCCGACGATCGGCGGTGTCGGGCTGCTGCCGGACTGGTCGAGAATGGCGCGCATAGGTTTTGCCGGAGAAGGGCAGTCTATTCTTCTGCTCGGAGCACCAAAAGCCTGGGGGTCGCATCTCGCCCAGTCGATTTACATGCGCGACATTCACGGCCGTACCGATGGACCGCCACCGCCCGTCGATCTGGCGCACGAAAAGCGCGTCGGCGATTATGTCCGCGGCCTGATCCGCGATGGCGTGGCAACCGCGGTACACGATGTCTCGGATGGCGGGCTGGCCGTTGCGCTGGCCGAGATGGCGATGGCTTCCGGCATCGGCGCAGACGTCAGCATGCCCTTCCCCACCGATCCGATCCCGATCTGGTTCGGTGAGGACCAAGGCCGCTACCTGGTAACTGTCGACCTGGACGGCGAAGAGTTGCGCATGCTTATGGACGAGGCCAAGGAGGCCGGCTTTGCAGCGCCGCGCATCGGCCATACCGGCGGCGTGGAATTGAAAATGCACGGCGCGCGTGCCATATCAGTGACGGATCTGAAGTCGGCACATGAGGGCTGGTTTCCGCATTTTATGGACAGCTGAGCGAGGCAACAAGCATGGCTATGGACGCCCACGAAATCGAGAAGCTGATTCGCGATGGCATCCCGGACGCCAAGGTAACGATCCGCGATCTTGCCGGCGACGGCGACCACTACGCAGCAGAAGTGATTGCCGAAAGCTTTCGCGGAAAGTCGCGCGTCCAGCAGCACCAGATGGTCTATGAGGCTCTGAAGGGGAACATGGGCGGCGTATTGCATGCGTTGGCCCTGCAGACGAGCGCGCCGGAGTAGCGGCTGTGGCGGTTCTCGGTGATCTGGTCGAATCGGTCGTCGACAGCGCCCTGAGCGAGATTCTGAAGAAATTCGGCCCGACAAAAAGACGGGCAAGGCGGCGCAGAGCCACCGCGACGCGCCGTCCACGACCGACCAGAAGCCGCTCCAAAAAGCCGGCAAAACGCCAGACCAGCCGCAAGCGGACGGTTCGCACGCGGTCGAAGGCGCGCCGCCGGGCCTAACAATTGCGTGTTGCGGCTTGTTTCAAACGGCCCTTGGGGCTATTTGAGTGTCATGTTTCGAGCCTGGCTCCCGCAGGCATGAAAGGACGTCCAATGAGCGGAATCAACGAATATATCGACAACGAACTCAAGACCAACGACGTGGTCGTGTTCATGAAGGGCACACCGGGTTTCCCGCAGTGCGGTTTTTCGGGTCAGGTCGTCCAGATTCTCGACTATGTCGGCGTCGACTACAAAGGCGTCAACGTTCTGGATTCGAGTGAACTGCGCCAGGGCATCAAGGACTATTCCAACTGGCCTACAATTCCCCAGCTTTACGTGAAGGGCGAATTTGTCGGCGGCTGCGATATCATCCGTGAAATGTTCCAGGCTGGCGAACTGCAGACCTACCTTTCCGACAAGGGCGTGAGCGTCAAAGCCTCCGCCTGACGACTTACCATTGCCGAAGCCCGTCTGACGGGCCGACGTGCCGAATGCGCCGGTCGCCGGCGCATTCCTTTTTGCGTTCGCCATCGATTGGAACTGCGATATGGACCAGACGGCTGCCCCCGCGAGCCAAAAGACCGGCTTGGCGATCCCCCGTTGGGAGTTCATCGCGCTTGCCGCAGCACTGATGGCCCTGAACGCCCTGGCCATCGACATCATGCTGCCAGGCCTGCAGCAGATCGGCGCCAGTCTTGGGGTCGACAACGAAAATCATCGCCAGTACGTGATCACCGCTTACCTCGGCGGCTTCGGACTGGCACAGCTGTTTTTCGGACCGCTGTCTGACAGGTTTGGTCGGCGGATCCCGCTGATTTGTGGCCTTACCGTCTACGTAGTTGCGGCATTTGCATCAGGCTTCGCCCCGACTTTCATGACGCTGCTTACCCTTAGATTCGTGCAGGGGCTCGGCGCTGCCGCTACGCGCGTGATCACCATATCGATCATTCGCGACGTGTTCGGCGGCCGGGCAATGGCGGAAGTGATGTCGCTGGTCTTCATGGTCTTCATGGTCATCCCGGTGGTGGCGCCGAGCCTCGGACAGCTGGTGATGCTGTTTTCCGAGTGGCACATGATCTTCATCCTGATGGCGGCGATCGCCTTGTGCATTGCCACCTGGGCGACGATTCGTCTCCCCGAGACCTTGCACCCGCAATACCGACGGGATTTCACGGTGCGTGTCATTGCCGACGGATTCCGGATCGTCCTGACCAATCGCATTGCCCTGCTCTATATGCTGGCCACCACCGCCGTGTTTGGCGCTCTCTTCGGCTTCATCAATTCCGCGCAACAGGTCTATGTCGGTATCTACGGACTTGGGGTCTGGTTCCCGCTGCTGTTTGCGGCCATTGCCGGTGCAATGGCGGTGTCGTCATTCGTCAATTCCCGGCTGGTCGGACGTTTCGGCATGCGCCGGCTGTCTCATGGCGCCCTCGTGGGCTTCTTCGCCGTCACCTCTGTCTGGTTCATCGCTTCGCTGTTCGGTCCACTGCCGCTTTATGTTTTCGTGCCGCTGTTCGGCACGGCCATGCTGCAATTCGGCTGGATCGGATCGAATTTCAACGCAATTGCCATGGAGCCGCTTGGACATCTCGCGGGGACCGCATCATCGGTGCAGGGGTTCACGCAGACCGTTGGTGGCGCGATGATTGGCGCTGCTATCGGACAATCCTTTGATGGCACCACGACGCCGCTTGCCGCAGGCTTCTGGGGCGTCTCGATCCTCGCGTTGATATTCGTGCTGATTGCGGAAAAGGGAAAGCTTTTCCAAGCGCAGAACGCCCCTGCCAAGGGATAGGGCAAGCGCCGAGGTTTGCGTCCGATCTACAAGTCGGACGCGCCGGCGCCGAGATTGGCGAAGTCGAACAGCTTTGTGTCGAGCAGATGCGATGGCCGCACATTGGACAGCGCCCGGATCATCGTTTCCTTACGGCCAGGCTGCCGCGCCTCGATGTCGGCCAGCATCACTTTCATGGCGTTGCGTTGAAGACCGTCCTGGCTGCCGCAAAGGTCGCAGGGGATAATCGGAAAATCCATCGCTTCGGCGAATTTTTCGAGATCGGCTTCCGCGCACTGGCTGAGCGGACGCAAGACCATGACATCGCCGTCATCGTTGAGAAGCTTGGACGGCATTGCAGCAAGCCGGCCACCGTGGAAGAGGTTCATGAAGAACGTCTCCAGAATGTCCTCGCGATGATGCCCCAGCACCAGCGAGGAACACCCCTCTTCCCGCGCAATCCGGTAGAGATGACCGCGCCGCAGGCGCGAGCATAGCGAGCAATAGGTCTTTCCCTCTGCGATCTTGTCGGTCACCACCGAATAGGTATCGCGGTGTTCGATCCGGTGCGCGATGCCATGACCCTCCAGATAATCCGGCAAGATGTGCCTGGGGAAATTGGGCTGTCCCTGGTCGAGATTGCAGGCCAGGAGTTCGACCGGCAGCAGGCCACGCCACTTCAGGTCGAGCAGGATGGCCAGCATCCCATAGGAGTCCTTGCCGCCCGACAGCGCGACCAGCCAGCGATCGCCGGGCCTCGCCATATTGAATTGTTCGATGGTCTCGCGCACTTGCCGCACCAGCCGCTTGCGAAGCTTGTTGAACGAGACAGTGGACGGCACGTTGCGAAACATCGCATGGCCGGCCTCCTCAGCGGTCTTGGTGATCGGCTCAGGCATCATGTTCATGGCGCAAGGCTCCGGCGTTGTCTGCACCCGATTAGCGGACCGTGCCCCCAAAGAAAAGGCCGCCTGAAAAGGCGGCCTCGATATCGTTGATGGGCGAAGCCCGGTTAGCGCGAGTAAAACTCGACGACCAGGTTCGGTTCCATCTGGACAGCGTACGGCACATCGGCCAGCGTCGGAACGCGGGCGAAGGTCGCGACCATCTTGTTGTGATCGACCTCGACATAGTCCGGCACGTCGCGCTCGGCGAGCTGTACCGACTCCAGCACGATGACGAGCTGCTTCGACTTCTCGCGCACTTCGACGACATCGCCGATCTTGCAGCGATAGGAGCCGATGTTCACGCGCTTGCCGTGGACGTTGACATGGCCGTGGTGGACGAACTGGCGGGCCGCGACGATCGTCGGAACGAACTTGGCGCGATAGACCACGGCGTCGAGACGCGACTCCAGCAGGCCGATCAGGTTCTCGGACGTGTCGCCACGGCGGCG
>JBBSOT010000155.1:0-10657 GCA_038259455.1 Hyphomicrobiales bacterium
AAACGGGTATTCCTGATGGCTCCGATTCACCACCATTTCGAAAAGCTCGGCTGGACCGAAAGCCAGGTCGTGATCCGCTTCTGGATCATCGCCGTGATCCTGGCGCTGATCGGTCTGTCGAGCCTGAAGCTGAGATAGGAGCATTACTGTCTTATGATCCCGGCAGCATCGTTCAGTGGCAAGCGCGTCGCTCTCTTCGGCCTTGGCGGTTCGGGGATAGCGACGGCGCGCGCGCTGATCGAGGGCGGAGCCGATGTGCTGGCCTGGGACGACAATCCCGACAGCGTGGCGAGAGCCGCAGCCGAAGGCGTCGCCACCGGCGACCTCAGATCGGCTGACTGGCCGGCCTTTGCGTCGTTCGTGCTGTCACCGGGAGTGCCGCTGACACATCCCAAGCCTCACTGGAGCGTCGAACTGGCGCGCGGCGCAGGGGTCGAGATCATCGGCGACATCGAACTTTTCGGGCGCGAGCGCGGCAGAACGGCGCCGGGTTCACCTTTCATTGCCATCACGGGCACCAACGGGAAGTCGACGACGACCGCCCTTGCCGCCCATATTCTGACAGCGGCAGGGCGCGACACACAGATGGGCGGCAACATCGGCCGAGCCGTCATGACGCTCGATCCGCCGACGCCCGATCGCTTCTACGTCGTCGAGTGCTCCTCCTACCAGATCGATCTCGCGCCCTCGATCGAGCCGACAGCCGGCATTCTGCTCAACCTGACGCCCGACCATCTCGACCGTCACGGAACCATGCAGCACTATGCCGCCATCAAGGAACGGCTTGTCGCCGGAAGCCAGACCGCGATCATCGGCGTCGATGACATTCACTGTGCCCAGATTGCCGACCGCCTTGAGCAAGCCGGCAAAAGGGTTCTTCGCATCTCCAAGCGGCTGCCCTTGACCGACGGCTATTTCGCCGACGGCACAAACCTGATGGAAGCGGTCGACGGGCGGTATACGCGCATCGGCTTTCTCGATGGCATCGGTTCCCTGCGCGGTCAGCACAATGCACAGAACGCACTTGCCGCCGCCGCCGCCTGCCGCATTGTCGGGCTCGAACTCGGCGAGATTCAGTCGGGGCTCGAGAGCTTTCCAGGCCTGGCGCACCGCATGGAGCAGGTGGGCCGCAAGGGGCACGTACTCTTCGTCAATGATTCAAAGGCGACCAATGCGGACGCCGCTGCACCCGCGCTGTCGAGCTTTTCGCGCATTTACTGGATTGCCGGCGGTCTTGCCAAGGAGGGCGGAATCGAGCCGCTCAGAAGCTATTTTCCGCGTGTCGCCAAGGCCTATCTGATCGGCGAGGCCGCGCCGGCGTTTTCGGCAACGCTGGGCGAGGCGGTCCCTTATGAGATTGCCGGAACATTGGCTGCGGCGGTAGGTCATGCCGCCCATGATGCCGCGCTCGACGACAGCGGCGAGGCGGCGGTCCTGTTGTCGCCAGCCTGCGCCAGCTTCGATCAGTTCAAGAATTTCGAAATCCGCGGCGAAGCCTTCAGGCAAGCTGTGCATGCTATCGAGGGCGTATCGCCCATCGGAGGACCCCAGCCATGATCAGTCGTCTGGACCGCAGCCCCGCCGCCAACTGGTGGTGGACCATCGATCGCTGGTTTCTAGCGTCCTTCCTGCTGTTGATGGGTCTTGGTATCGTGCTCTCCTTTGCGGCGAGCCCGGCGGTTGCCGAACGCATCGGCCTGGACAGTTTCCATTTCGCCAAGCGGCAGATCGTCTACATGATCCCGGCGCTTATCGCGATGATCTCGGTGTCGTTCCTCAACGCGCGGCAGATCAGGCGCCTGTCGCTGGCCATGCTCGGCATGATGCTGGTGCTGATGATCGCGGTTCTGTTTGTCGGCGTCGAAGTCAAGGGCGCACATCGCTGGATCTCGATCGCCGGCGTTTCCATCCAGCCCTCCGAATTCCTCAAGCCCGCCTTTGTCGTCATCTGTGCCTGGCTGTTTGCCGAGCATCGGCGCCAACCCGAGATACCGGGCAACCTGTTTGCCATCCTGTTGCTTGGCGTTGTGCTTGCCCTTTTGGTCGCGCAGCCCGACCTCGGGCAGACCATCCTCGTTCTGGGCACCTGGGGCGTGATGTTCTTCATGGCCGGCATGCCCTGGCTATGGATCATCGCGGTCGGCGGTCTCGGGGCGGCCGGTGCCATCGGCGCCTACACGGTGTTTCCTCATGTCGCGGGGCGCATCGACCGCTTCCTGACCGGCGAGGGCGATACGTTTCAGGTCGACATGGGCCGCGAGGCGATTGTCAATGGCGACTGGCTGGGCCTCGGGCCGGGCGAGGGGGTTATCAAGAAGATCATACCCGACGCGCATGCCGACTTCGTGTTTTCGGTGGCCGGCGAGGAGTTCGGAATTCTTCTATGCATTGTCATCATGCTGATCTTCGCCTTCATCGTGCTGCGTGGCCTGAACGCCGCGCTCAAGGAGCAGGATGATTTCACGCGCTTCGCCGTTGCCGGGCTGGTGGTCGTGTTCGGCTTCCAGTCGGTCATCAACATGGGCGTGAACCTGCATTTGATGCCTGCCAAGGGCATGACATTGCCGTTCATATCGTATGGCGGATCGTCGCTTATCGCCATTGCCATCTCGATGGGCATGGTGTTGGCGCTGACCCGCAAGCGTCCGGAAAAGCGCAAGACGATGGGCTTTCAGCCAATGGCGCAACGCGTCCAGCCGGCGGAATAGCGCAACGGTATGGCCAAGGGCACGATCCTTCTTGCGGCGGGCGGCACGGGCGGACATCTGTTTCCGGCCGAGGCGCTGGCCCATGAACTGGCCGGACGGGGCTGGCGCGTCGACCTGGCGACCGACAATCGCGCCGAGCGCTTCGCCGGGCATTTCCCAGCGCACAAGGTTCATACGGTCGCTTCGTCGACGATCGGATCGCGCAATCCAGTTTCACTGCTCAGGGCCTTCTGGACGATCTGGCGCGGCGTTCGCCAGGCGTCGGAGGTGATAGGAAGCATCAAGCCAGAGGTGGTGGTCGGCTTCGGCGGCTACCCCACACTGCCGCCGCTTTATGCCGCGACGCGGCGCAAGGTGCCGACCATCGTTCACGAGCAAAATGCGGTTATGGGGCGCGCCAACAAGGCGCTTGCAGCCCGGGTAGGCGCGATCGCCGGCGGGTTTCTGGATCCCAGCAAAGGACGTTTTGCCGAAAAGATCGTGGTTACCGGCAATCCGGTCCGCCCTTCGGTCCTTGAGGCATCCGCCATACCTTACAAGCCGTCATCGGCCGGCGAGCCTTTCAGGCTGCTGGTGTTCGGCGGCAGCCAGGGTGCGCAATTCTTTTCGGATGCGGTGCCGGCTGCCATCGCGGCCCTGCCTGAGCCGCAGCGCGCGCGCCTGCGGGTGACGCAGCAGGCGCGTGCGGACGATGTCGGTCGCGTGAAGCAGGCTTATGCCGCTCTTGGTATGCAGGTCGATGTGCTGCCGTTCTTTTCCGACATGGCCGCGCGCATCGCGTCGGCCCATCTCGTCATTTCCCGCTCCGGAGCCTCAACCGTGTCGGAGATCGCGGTCATCGGGCGCCCCGCGCTCCTGGTGCCCTCTCCCTATGCGCTGGACCATGACCAGGCAGCCAATGCCGCGGCACTGGCGGCCGCCGGCGGTGCAGAGGTGCATACCCAGTCCTCGCTTACCAACGAACGGCTGACCGAGTTGATCGGAAATGCGATGGTCGAGCCCGACCGGCTGGCAACCATGGCTGCCGCCGCAAAATCGGCGGGAAAACCTGATGCTGCGCGGTTGCTCGCCGATCTGGCAGAGGCTATTGCCTCCGGTCAATCGGTTGAAGCGTTCAAGAAAGGGCAGCAAGCATGAAGATGCCGGAGACCATCGGCCTGGTGCATTTCATCGGCATCGGTGGCATCGGCATGAGCGGCATTGCCGAAGTGCTGCGGAACCTTGGCTACCGGGTGCAGGGATCGGATCAGGCCGACAGCGCCAATGTTCAGAGGCTGCGCGACAAGGGGATCGAGTGCTTCGTCGGGCATCGCGCCGAGAACCTCGGTGACGCCGAAGTGGTCGTGGTGTCGACCGCGATCAAGAAATCCAATCCGGACCTGATGGCAGCGCGGCAGAAACTGCTGCCGATCGTTCGACGCGCTGAAATGCTGGCCGAGCTGATGCGCTTTCGCCAGGCCGTTGCCATTGGCGGCACGCATGGCAAGACGACCACGACTTCCATGGTGGCAACGCTGCTCGACGCCGGCGGTCTTGATCCGACCGTGATCAATGGCGGCATCATCAACGCCTACGGCACCAATGCGCGCATGGGCGAGGGCGAGTGGATGGTGGTCGAGGCAGATGAAAGCGACGGCACCTTCCTGAAGCTGCCGGCCGAAATTGCGGTGGTCACCAATATCGACCCCGAGCATCTCGATCATTACGGTTCCTTCGAAAAGGTGCGCGAGGCCTTCCGCCAGTTTGTCGAGAACGTGCCGTTCTACGGTTTTGGCGTCATGTGCACCGATCATCCGGAGGTGCAGGCGATGGTCGCCCGCATCGAGGACCGGCGCGTCATTACCTATGGCGAGAATGCCCAGGCCGACGTGCGCTTCGAAAACCATCGCATGGACGGTGCGTCGTCATTGTTCGATGTCGTCATCCGAAAGCGAAAGACCGGACCCCAGATCGACATCAGGGGTCTTCGCCTCCCCATGCCTGGCCGCCACAATGTGTCGAATGCCACGGCGGCCATTGCGGTGGCGCATGAACTCGGCATTTCGGCCGACGATATCCGCAAGGGGCTGCTGTCGTTCGGCGGCGTCAAGAGACGCTTCACCCATACGGGAACCTGGAACGGCGTCGAAATCTTCGACGACTACGGCCACCATCCGGTCGAGATCATTGCGGTGCTTAATGCTGCCCGGGATTCGACGAACGGCCGTGTGGTTGCTATCGCCCAGCCGCACCGCTTCACGCGGCTGCGCGACCTGTTCGACGAGTTTTCCGCGTGTTTCAATGCCGCAGACACAGTCATTATGGCGCCGGTCTACGCGGCAGGGGAAGACCCGATCGATGGGGTAAACTCCGAAAAGCTCACACAGCGCATAAGGGCCGGCGGGCATCGCGATGCTCGTTACGTCGCGGAGCCCGCGCAGATTGCGCCACTCATTCGTGAGTTAGCCAAGCCGGGCGACCTGGTCATTTTCCTTGGCGCCGGCAACATCACCCAATGGGCCTATGCGCTGCCTGGCGAACTGGATGCCGGAGACGGAGCCGGCTCATGAAGGCAGGCGACGCCCTGCTGGCCAGGCTCGGCGACAGCCTCGCAGGCATCCGAGGCCGCATCACGCCGAATGCCGAGATGGACAAGATCACCTGGTTCAGGGCCGGTGGTCCGGCCGATGCGCTGTACCAACCTGCCGACGAGGATGATCTCATTGCCTTTCTCCAGGCGGTCCCCGAAGACGTGCCCGTTGCGGTTGTCGGCATCGGTTCCAACCTGCTGGTGCGCGAAGGCGGGATTGCCGGCTTCGTCATTCGGCTGTCGGCCAAGGGTTTTGGCGAGGTCGAGCAGCTTTCGCAAACGCGTATCAGGGCAGGAACGGCCGTACCCGACAAGCGCGTCGCCGCCTTTGCCTATGAGGCCGGCATTGGCGGATTTCATTTCTACCATGGCATTCCAGGCGCCATCGGCGGGGCCTTGCGGATGAACGCCGGGGCCAATGGCGTCGAGACGCGCGAGCGCGTCGTCGAAGTGCGCGCGGTGGACCGCAAGGGTGTCATCCATACGCTTTCCAATGCCGACATGGGCTATGCCTATCGCCACTCTTCTGCACCGGCCGGACTCATTTTCGTCGCGGCGGTTCTTGAGGGCGTCGTCGAGGACAAGCCTGCGATCAAGGCCGCCATGGAGGCGGTCCAGCACCATCGCGAGACTGTTCAGCCAATTCGCGAAAAGACCGGCGGCTCGACATTCAAGAACCCTGAAGGCATGTCAGCCTGGAAGGTCATCGACGAGGCCGGCTGCCGTGGCCTGATGATCGGTGGCGCGCAAGTCTCGCCGATGCACTGCAACTTCCTGATCAATACCGGGAACGCGACTGGCTACGATCTTGAGTATCTTGGCGAAACCGTGCGCGCTCGGGTGCTTGAACATTCCGGCGTGCGGTTGCACTGGGAAATCAAGCGCGTCGGTCGCTTCAAGCCAGGCCACGAAGTCGATGAGTTTCTGGGGCGACTGCTTTAGCCAAGGTTCAGTTGTGCGAGCCAATCAAGCCCCCGCGAGGATTCTAGGTCCTTTGGAGTTGGGATGCTTGCTGGCTTCGACCTTTGGCGGTTCCTTGGCAAAAGCTATGCCAGAAGCAGAAGTACCGACACTATGCGCAAGTGACTCTCCCGACATTGAACCATCCCACAGCATCGCCCGACCATTGATGCAGTGAGTCAAAAAAGTCATAGCGGAATCGATAAGTACAAATTGGGTGAATCCGCACTTGCCACGGAATCAACTCTCTGATTCTTTGGGTCCATAGCGTTTCCGAATTGAGTCGTGCGAGGCGTGTGCCGCGTTTTCCATCTGGGGGGCAACCTGCTGGAAGACTCGGACTCAATGTTGCGGTCAGCGGTCGGCCGCGGCAAGAGGGGATTTAAGGGGCATGAAGTTTAACCGGGTTGCGGTGCTGATGGGAGGCTTTTCGTCCGAGCGACCTGTATCGCTGGCGTCGGGAAAGGCTTGCGCAGATGCACTTGAGGGCGAGGGTTTCGAGGTGTTGCGCATCGACGTGACGCGCGACGTCGGGACAGTGCTTGCCGAACTCAAGCCGGACGCGGTTTTCAATGCCTTGCATGGTCCGTTCGGAGAGGATGGCACCATCCAGGGCATTCTCGAGTATCTGGCAATTCCCTATACGCATTCCGGTGTCCTTGCGTCTGCCTTGGCGATGAACAAGCAGCAGGCCAAGAAGATCGCCAAGGCGGCCGGCATTCCCGTCGCCGAATCCCGCGTGGTCGATCGCTTCCAGATCCGCGACAAGCATCCCATGTCGGCCCCTTACGTCGTCAAGCCGGTGAGCGAGGGGTCGAGTTTCGGCGTTGTGATCGTCAAGGAGGATCAGTCGCATCCGCCGCAGGTCATCGCTTCGTCAGAATGGAAATATGGCGATTGCGTCATGGTCGAGCGCTATGTGCACGGGCGCGAGCTGACCTGTGCGGTCATGGGCGATGTGGCGCTCGGGGTGACCGAGATCATCCCGGAGGGGCATTCCTTCTATGACTACGATTCAAAGTATGTGCCTGGCGGATCAAAACACGAATGCCCGGCAAAAATTTCACCAAATATTTACCAAAAAATACTGACACTGTCCCTGAAGGCTCATCAAGCATTCGGCTGCCGGGGCGTTTCCCGTTCGGACTTTCGCTACGACGACCGCCATTCCGAAAATGGCGAGCTGATCTGGCTTGAAGTCAACACTCAGCCGGGCATGACGCCAACGTCGCTGGTGCCCGAGATCGCCGCACAAGCGGGACATTCGTTCGGCGAACTCTTGAGTTGGATGGTGGAGGACGCTTCGTGTTTGCGTTGAAGTCGGAAAAAGGCGGTAGAGGCAGTTCGGCACGGCCGTCTGCCTTCGGCATGTCGTTTTCGGCTGACCGTTTCGTCTTGCCGCGCTGGTTGCGTCGTCCGGCGCGCCTTGTCACACGCATGTGTAGCGGTGAATACGAGCCGCCGCGCTTTTTCGCTACCATCGCCTCGGCGATCCTGCTGTCGTCAAGCGGCCTTTATGGCGCCTATCTCGGCGGCGAAATCCCGGTTGTTGTCCAGACCGTCACATCGCGCGTCGGCTTTGCTGTCGATCAGGTGCGCGTCTCCGGTCACAAGGAGACGTCAGAGATCGACGTGCTCGAACGTCTTGATCTTACCGGCTGGACATCGCTGATCGGCTTTGACGCCGATCAGGCGCGCCAGCGGATTGCCGATTTGCCCTGGGTCAAGACGGCGTCCGTACGCAAGGTCTATCCCGATACGATCGAAGTCCGGATCGAGGAGCGCCAGCCCTTCGCCATCTGGCAGCATGGCAGTCAGTTGGCGATCGTCGAGCGTTCCGGCAGTGTCATCGTTCCGTTCTCGGGCGGGCACCATTCGGTGCTGCCCCTGGTGATCGGATATGGGGCGGCTGAAGATGGAGCGGGCTTCGTCGACAAGGTGAAGCAGTTTCCGGAATTGGCGTCGCGCGTAAAAGGCTTCATCCGCGTGGCCGAGCGCCGTTGGGATCTGAGGCTTGAGAACGGCATCACGATCAAGCTGCCGGAAGGGCGCGTCGACGAGGCGATTGCCGAAGTCCTGAAGCTGGACCGCGAAGACGGATTGCTGTCACGCGACATTGCTTCGGTCGATCTCCGGCTGGCCGACAGGCTTGTCATCGGGCTCACCCCTGAGGCTCTCGTGCGCCGGACCGCCTGGCTTGCCGAACAGGCCAAGGCTGCCAAGAAGAAGCCGGGGAAAAACATATGAGCTGGATTGGCGGTCAAAAGGATGACGCATCCCGCCGTTCCGGCATCGTCACAGTGCTCGACGTCGGTTCCAGCAAGGTCTGCTGCGTCATCGCTCGGCTGAGGCCGCGTGGAGAAAGCCCCATCTTGCGTGCGCGCACGCACGAAATCCAGGTCATCGGCATCGGTCACCAGAAGTCGCAGGGCGTCAAGTCCGGCGTCATCATCGATCTTGATCGGGCCGAGCATGCTGTCAGGCTGGCTGTGGATGCAGCAGAGCGGATGGCCGGCCTGACCGTCGATTCGCTGATCGTCAATCTGACGGCCGGGCGCCTGCGCAGCGAAGTGTTCTCGGCTTCGATCAATCTCGGCGGACACGAGACCGATAGCGCCGACATCAAGCGCGTGCTGGCGGCCGGCGCCAAGCAGGCACTGAAGGCCGACCGTGAGGTCGTGCATTCTCTGCCTGTCGCCTTCTCGCTCGACGGCGAGCGTGGCGTGCGCGATCCGCGCGGCATGGTCGGCGATACGCTGGGCGTCGACATGCACGTGCTGACCGGCGACTCCGCACCCTTGCGCAACCTCGAGCTCTGCATCAACCGCTCTCATCTTTCTGTCGAGCGCATGGTTGCCACTCCCTATGCCAGCGGCCTGGCAGCACTCGTCGACGATGAACTCGAAATGGGCGCGGCCTGTATCGACATGGGCGGCGGCACGACCTCGATTTCGGTTTTCTCGGATGGCAAGTTCGTCCACGGCGACGCCATTGCCGTTGGCGGCAACCATGTCACCATGGATATGGCCAAGGGCCTGTCGACGCGCATCGACAACGCCGAGCGGCTGAAGGTCATGCATGGCTCGGCCTTGCCTGGCAGCGCAGACGATCGCGATGTGGTGACAATCCAGCCGATGGGTCATGAGGACGGCGAACTGCCCTTGCAGGTTCCGCGCTCGATGATGACGCGCATCGTCAGGGCCCGTGTCGAGGAAACGCTTGAACTGGTGCGCGATCGGCTTGGCAAGTCAGGCTACGGAAGTGCCGTCGGTAAGCGTGTCGTGCTGACGGGCGGCGCCTCGCAACTGGCTGGCCTGCCCGAGGCAGCGAGAAGAATTCTGGGCCGCAATGTTCGCATCGGCAGGCCACTTGGTGTTGCCGGCTTGCCCGAGGCGGCAAAAGGACCGGCCTTTTCGACTTCTGTCGGCCTGCTGATCTATCCGCAGGTGGCAAACTTCGAAAGCCGGCAGGGAAATTCGACGTCCCGTCTGAAAATGACGGGAACTGGCGGAAGACTGGATCGCATGAGTCAGTGGTTGAAAGACAGTTTCTAATTCGGCGGGGGTAGCCCCATAGAGGCCGTGGCGGCGACGCGGCAGGAAAGGCAAAGGACGAAAACAATGACGATCAATCTGCAGAAGCCCGACATTACAGAACTGAAGCCACGCATCACTGTGTTCGGTGTTGGCGGCGGCGGCGGCAATGCCGTCAACAACATGATCACGGCGGGGCTTCGCGGCGTCGAATTCGTGGTCGCCAACACGGACGCGCAAGCGTTGACCATGTCGAAGGCCGAAAGGCTGATCCAGCTCGGCGCCCATGTGACCGAGGGTCTCGGCGCCGGCTCGCAGCCGGAAGTCGGACGTGCCGCCGCCGAAGAGTGCATTGATGAGATCGTCGACTATCTGTCCAACACCCACATGTGCTTCGTCACTGCTGGCATGGGCGGCGGCACCGGTACCGGTGCAGCACCCGTCGTTGCACGGGCTGCCCGAGACAAGGGCATCCTAACTGTCGGCGTCGTCACCAAGCCGTTCCATTTCGAGGGCCAGCGCCGCATGAAGACGGCGGATCTGGGCATCGAGGAATTGCAGAAATGCGTGGATACGCTGATCGTCATCCCGAACCAGAACCTGTTCCGGCTCGCCAATGACAAGACGACGTTCGCCGATGCCTTCGCCATGGCCGATCAGGTGCTCTATTCGGGTGTTGCCTGCATCACCGACCTGATGGTCAAGGAAGGCCTGATCAACCTCGACTTCGCCGACGTCCGTTCGGTGATGCGAGAGATGGGCAAGGCAATGATGGGCACCGGCGAAGCATCGGGCGAGGGCCGTGCAATGGCCGCCGCCGAAGCCGCCATCGCCAATCCGCTGCTCGACGAAACCACGATGAAGGGCGCGCAGGGCCTGCTGATCTC
>JBBSOT010000156.1:0-10627 GCA_038259455.1 Hyphomicrobiales bacterium
GATCCAGGGCACGGTGTTGCCAATTTCGATCTACGTGCTGCGCCAGACGATGCGTAATGCCATCCGGTCGGCCTATGCGCTGGTTGGCGCGATCCCACTCACGCTCTACAGTGGAGTGGACATCGGGCTGGCGGTGCTGTCGATCGTCCCGGCAGCCCTATTAATCCTGCTCACCGCGCCGGCGGTGACCCTTTTGTTTGGTCTGGCGGGCGTTTTTTTTCGCGACTTCCAGCAGATCGTCACCCACTCCATGCGTATCCTGATGTTCGTCACGCCGATTTTCTGGGTCAGCGGCGGCGGTGGCGGCCTGCGCGGCTTTCTCTACCACTGGAACCCGTTGACCCATTATCTCGAGATCGTAAGACAGCCGATCGTAAATGGTATCGTCCCGCTGAATTCCTGGGCGATCGCGCTCGCCACAACCGCTCTGCTATTGGTCGTATCGTTGTTTATGCTCGGCAAGTTCAACCGTAAAATCGTGTTCTGGCTCTGACCATGGTCGCCATCCGTCTCAAGAATGTCGGGCTTCAATATCCCCTGCCGCGACACATCCGCCTGCGGACCGAGACCAACGCCAAAGTCGGCGGCAAGTTTTCAGGTCTGGCTGGCGCGCGCCACGTCACGGCACTTGAAGATGTCAGCTTCGAACTGAGCGCCGGCGACCGGCTTGGCCTCGTCGGTACCAATGGCGCCGGCAAGACAACGCTGCTCAAGGTGCTTTACGGCGTTTACGAGCCGACAAGCGGCTCCATCGAAAGGCGCGGCCGGGTTGACGCGCTGTTCAACATCAATCTGGGTTTCCGGCGCGAGGCGACCGGCCGCCGCAACATTGTACTGCGTGGTCTGATCAATGGCTGGACGCAAAGCGAGATCGATAGCCGCATGGACAAGATCATCGCGTTCAGTGAGCTCGGCGAGTTCATCGACATGCCTCTGAAGACCTATTCCGCAGGCATGTCGACGAGACTGGCCTTCGCTATCGCTACCAGCTTCGAACCAGAGATCCTGTTGATGGACGAATGGATCGGTGCTGGCGACAAGACCTTCCAGGACAAGGCCAAGGCGCGGATGGACGACATCGTCGGCCAAGCCGGCATCATCGTCATCGCCTCGCATAATGAGGGCCTGATAGAGCGCATCTGCAACAAGGTGCTGACGCTCGAGAAGGGCCGGATAAAGCAACTCGAAACGACAAAGTAACACTAGTTCAGGTCGTTTAATTCAGGCCGGATTGACGAATTCAGCCCGTCGGCACGGCTTCGATCTGGACCTTGTCTGGATAGAAGGCACCGTGATTGGCGATGCGCAACATCTCGTCATAGGGCTTCTCGTATGCCCACATGACATTTGCCGCGCCTTCCCCTGAAGCGCTCGCGCCCCAGTACGACGCATCGCCCTTGTATGGACAATGGGTGGTGGTTTCATTGGGCTTCAGGAACTCGAAATAGATGTCGTCGAAGGGTACATAGAAAACGGCGGGATAGTTTTCCTCGCGCAGGACCAGGGCTCTCTGGCTGGATGCCAGGATGGCATCCGCGAGTTTTACAGTGACGACGCCAGCGAACGGTTCGACGGTGATCCTGCGCGAAGGATTGCGCTGAAAACCGGGTGACGGATTGGTTTGGGGCATGTCGAGGCTCCGTGTCATGTCGCAAAACGTCCCTTTGCTGCAAGCGTTCCATTTAGCACTTACGGAAGCGCATCACAGTAGCCGGCCGCAAACTGATTCCGTCAGCAGATGCCGGGCAAGCCTTTGAAGGCGGATCGCAGGCCATCGCCCTATTGTCACGCCGCCGCCTTGAGAACATCGAGCAGCCCGGCATAGGACGCAGCGATACCTGCCAGCGGGCTGGAACTGCGGGTTGTCGTCTCGACTTGCAGATGTCCACCATGCACCGGCAAGGTCAACAAGAGAAATTGCCTCAGTTCGCCTTCCCCTACGGAAGCCGCTGCCGCGTGGTGCGGCTTGCCATCGACGTCGATTACGATCTTGAAAAGCAGCTTGCCGCCCACTGCCGATAGTGCGCCGCGAACGATGTCATCGAATTCGTTGTCGGAAACAATGCGGTTCGGCGCTTCGAGCAATCTGGTGTGTGGTGGCGGTAGAAGAATGACGCCTTGTGTGTGCACTACAGGTCCAGTCGATTTGGCTATCTCAAATTCCATGACGTCACCTTTCGGCTTGCGACGCCCCCGTTACGAGTGACCATTGGGAGTGACGGTGGCCGGATTGTGGCATTCGCGGTTCCCAGAACGGAAGGTCAAGGGGCAACTGGACAAATCCGCAGATCGCACCACTATTGCGCAAAACACGTTTCGGGGAGGAACGAGATGCTCGGACTTATGCAGGAGTGGCCGCTGCTGTGCCACAAGATCCTGGATCACGCAGCCAGACAACATCCAAACCGGGAGATTGTCTCGCGTTCGATCGAGGGGCCTGTCGTCCGCACAACCTATGTGGAGGCACGAAAGCGCGCCCTGAAAGTCGGTCAGCGTCTTGCGCGCGACGGTCTCGGCAGCGGTGACCGTATCGCGACACTGGCGTGGAATACGGCACGCCACATCGAGGCCTGGTACGGCATCATGGGCATGGGTGGCGTCTATCATACGCTCAACCCGCGTCTGTTTCCCGACCAGATCGCGTGGATCATGAACCATGCAGAAGACAAGGCCATCTTCGTCGACCTGACTTTCATGCCGCTGATCGAGAAGATCGCACCGGCGGTCAGATCTCTCAAGCAGGTGATCGTGTTGACGGACCGGGCGCATATGCCAGAAAGCGCCTTGCCCAATGTCGTTGCCTATGAAGAGTGGCTGGCCGAGGCGGATGGCGATTTCGAATGGACGGAGCTGGACGAGGGTGCCGCCAGCGGCATGTGCTACACGTCAGGGACGACCGGTGACCCGAAAGGTGTCGTCTATAGCCACCGTTCCAATGTGCTGCATGCAATGATGGCCTGCATGCCTGATGCGATGGGAATTTCCTCGCGCGACGTCATCTTGCCGGTCGTGCCGATGTTCCACGCCAATGCCTGGGGTCTGGCGCAGAGCGCGCCGATGATCGGCGCCAAGCTGGTCATGCCCGGGGGCAAAATGGATGGGGCGTCGATCTGTGAACTGCTCAACACCGAGAAGGTGACGTTCTCGGCGGCTGTGCCGACGGTATGGCTCATGCTGCTGCAGTATCTTGAGGAGACTGGCGAAAAGCTACCTTATCTCAATAAGGTAGTGATCGGCGGGTCGGCTTGCCCACGCGCCATCACCCAGAAATTCCAGGAGAATTACGATGTCGAGGTCATCCATGCCTGGGGCATGACCGAGATGTCGCCACTGGGGACACTGGCAACACTGAAGCCTGAATGCCTAGACCTGAAAGGTGATGCGCGGCTCGATGTCCAGCAGAAGCAGGGACACGCGCCATTCGGCGTTGAAATGAAGGTTACTGACGACGCAAACATGGAACTGCCATGGAATGGGGAGAAATTCGGCCGGTTGAAAGTGCGCGGCCCGGCGGTAGCAAGCAGCTATTACGGTGGCGCCGGCGCCGAGCAGTTTGACGTCGATGGATGGTTCGATACCGGCGATGTCGCGCATATCGATGCACTTGGCTACATGCAGATCACTGACCGCGCCAAGGACGTGATCAAATCAGGCGGCGAATGGATCTCGACCATAGAACTGGAAAACCTCGCTGTCGGCCATCCCGAGATTCTTGAGGCAGCGGTGATCGGCGTCCCACATCCGAAATGGTCCGAGCGACCGTTGCTTGTTGTGGTCCGCAAACCGGGCAAACAGCCGGCCAAGGCGGATATACTGTGCTTCATGGAAGGCAAGGTCGCCAAGTGGTGGATGCCAGACGACGTCGCATTCGTTGAGGAGATTCCGCATACAGCGACCGGGAAGATAAAGAAGACAGCACTGCGCGATCAGTTCAAAGCCTACTCGCTGCCAACGCAATGAACTGGTCGACATACGCATTTCGACTTCATTCACTGTTCGAAAGCCGGTAAGAAGCGCGCGGCACAAGACAGCGGGGCAACGACCGAAGCATGGCTGACTACACCGAGGCGCCAGTTTCGCGTGCGGCGGCGCTTGGGCGCCGCATGGCGGTATTTTCGGCCATACTGTTTCTGACGGCCGGCCTTGCACATCGCTATGGCCTGCTCGCAACCCCCGATCTCATGCCCGTGATAGGCCTGGTTGCCGGATTGGCACTCTTGTCTCTGGCTTTTGCAGCGCGCGGGTTGATGCAGCTGTGGACCTTTGGCGGGGAGGGTGGCGGCAACGTCGCAGCATGCGTCATTGTCGCCGGGCTGGTGCTGGCGCCTCTTGCCGTATTTCTCTATCTCGGGCTGACGCTCCCGTTGCTGAATGACATCTCAACCGATACAGACGATCCGCCGATCCTGGCCTGGGCGGTTGGACAGCGCACGCCCGAAATGAACAAAATCGAGCCGTTTACGGTCGACAGACGCAAACTTCAGCTCGAAAGCTATCCGGCTGCCACCGGCCGGCGTTACGGCGCGCCAATCGGCCAGGTGGCCGACGCGGTCTCAGACGTGCTCGATGACCGTGGCTGGACATTGGTAGAGCGCACTGATGCGCCTGCCGATGCCACCGAGATCACCATCGAAGCGCTGGCCAGGACACTCGTGCTTGGATTCTCCGTTGACGTCGCCATTCGGTTGATCGACGAAGGCGCCTCGACCTATGTCGACATGCGTTCGGCGTCACGTTACGGGTCGCATGATTTCGGCGATAATGCGCGGCGTATCGAATCCTTCCTGTCCAGCCTCGATGTTGAAATCGCCTACCTGACCGTGGTGGCTCCTGTCGAGGAGCCGCCTGCGCCGGAGCCGTTAGTGCCTGAGCCTGCCGAGATCGTTCCGGAAGAGCCCGCCGCACCGCCGCTAGACCGCTCGGAAGATCCCCCTGATTGACGGGGCGCCATCCGTCTCGACGATGCCCGTGGCAACCAGGTCTTCAAGATGGGCCAACACCGACAGTGCGGCAGCACCATGCAGCCGAGGGTCGGTATCGGTGTAGATCTTGGCCACGATGTCGGCGATTGACCGGTCGCCAAGCCGGAGGCGCTCGACGATCGCTCGCTCGCGCATCTTGCGGTGCGCCTTGAGCCCGCGCATGAATGATTGGGGGTTGTCGACCGGTCCTCCATGCCCTGGCAGCAGCATCTGGTCGTCTCGCGCCAACAGCCGGTCCAGTGAAGCCATGTAGTCCGACATGCTGCCGTCGGGTGGCGCCACGATGCTGGTGGACCAGGCCATCACGTGATCAGCCGAAAAAAGTATGCCGGTCCCTTCCAGTGCGAAGGCGGCGTGATTGGCACAGTGGCCGGGCGTCAGAACGGTGCGCAGCGCCCAGCCATCGCCTGACAGCAGCGCGCCGTCGGCAAGCACCAGATCTGGCCTGAAGTCCATGTCCGCACTCGCATCGAGCGGGTTTATCTCGCCAGTGAACAGCGGTCGCGCCGGGCGATGTGGTCCCTCCGCGCAAACCACGGCTCCGGTCGCCAGCGCCAGCCTCGAGGCCAGTGGCGAGTGGTCGCGGTGGGTATGGCTGACAAGTATATGGCTCACCGGACGTCCGGCTATTGCGTTCATCAGGGCGGTGTAATGACCATCGCTCTCCGGGCCGGGGTCGATAACAGCCAAGCCGTCGGTGCCGACGATATAGCTGTTCGTCCCATGGAAAGTGAAAGGCCCGGGATTGTCGGCAGTGATGCGCAAAACGCCCGGCGCGACTTCCACACCATTCTCGTGATGAGGTGTGAAACGGGCATCGAATTCCAATGTCATCGGGACCTGCTGTGCGAACCTTCCAAAACCGTTTGCCGCTCGGCACCGAAGCACATATACCCAAAATTCAATCGGACAAACCGCCTGCTGGCGGCAAGCGAACGGAGAATGACGATGGCAATCGCAACAACCGCAAGACCTCTTGTATCGTTGGCGCTGCCCGAAAAGGGCCTGCCAAGGCTGGCGATGCAATTCGGCATTGTCCTCCTGGGCACGCTGGCGTTGACATTGTCGGCAAAGACCAAGGTGGTGCTCGGTCCGGTCGACCTGTCGCTGCAGACACTCGTGATTCTTCTGATCGCCGTCAGTTTCGGACTACGACTCGGCGTCGCAACGCTGGTTCTCTACATGGTAGAAGGCGCAATCGGCCTTCCAGTCTTCCAAAGCACTCCGGAAAAGGGCATCGGCCTCTTTTACATGCTCGGTTCGACCGGTGGATATCTGGCCGGCTTTATCGTGATGGCGGCAATCGTCGGTTGGGCGGCAGACCGTGGCCTCGATCGCAACCCCTTCAAGCTCTTCGGCGTCATGATGGTGGCAGAGACGGTCATGCTTGCGATGGGTTTCGCCTGGCTGGCGACCCTGATTGGCGCAGACAAAGCCTGGCAGTTCGGCGTCGTACCCTTCATTGTGCCAGACCTCATAAAGGTCGCTCTGGCATCCGCGCTGGTACCGGCCGTGTGGTCACTTTTGCCCGGTAAGCGCTGAGCAGTCACCGTTATCGAGATTGTACGCCGGGCGTTGCTCGGCCGATCGGTGTTGATGTCAGACCGTGGCGGACGGTGCCGCCACCGTCTGGCATGCAACGCTTTTCTGCAATGACGCCGGAAGCAGCCTCATGCCGCAGGGTCGCAAGCCTTCTGCAAACGCAGTCTGGGCCGCTCTGCCAGGCAGGATTGCCGTGTCACCCCCAATGGTTTCGGCACCTTGATTGACCCTCTCGGGCAAATGCGCCATCTATCACGGCTCAAGTCTATTTATTCGATGCTGTTAGGCAATTGTAACATGAAAGCATATTCCGGGGCCTGATGAGAAAGCAGATTTGCAATGGTTAAGGGGATCGTTCTCGCCGGGGGATCTGGAACGCGACTGTATCCGCTGACCTTTGCGATATCTAAACAGATTCTGCCAATTTACGACAAGCCGATGATATATTATCCGATCAGCGTTCTGATGCTTTCGGGCATACGCGAGATATTGGTCATTTCAACGCCGCGAGACCTGCCGATATTCGAGACCCTGCTTGGCAATGGTGATGAATTCGGACTCGATATTTCGTACGCCGTGCAAGAGGAGCCAAGGGGGCTGGCCGAAGCCTTCATTATCGGGAAGGAATTCATTGGAGACGGCCAGGTCGCAATGATCCTGGGCGACAATATCTTCTTTGGCGAAGGATTGTCCGCGATCTGCCAGAATGCTGCAAAGACCAGCAGTGGCGCATCGGTTTTTGCCTATCATGTCGATTATCCACAGCGATACGGTGTCGTCACTTTCGACCGTGCCACGGGGCGTGCAATCTCTATCGATGAGAAGCCGACTCAACCGAAGTCCAATTGGGCCGTCACGGGGCTCTATTTCTATGACAATGATGTCGTGGAGATTGCCGCATCAATCAAGCCATCGGCGCGCGGCGAACTGGAAATTACAGAAGTGAACAACGCGTATCTCAAGCGCGGCGACCTGCATGTCCATCGATTGGGTCGTGGATACGCCTGGCTCGATACCGGCACGCATGACAGCCTGCATGAGGCATCATCATTTGTTCGCACAATCGAGCGCCGCCAAGGCATCAAGATTGCCTGCCCCGAGGAGATCGGCGTTGAAATGGGCTGGCTCGACCCTCGGCGGGTTCTAGAACGCGCCGGTCGAATGGGTAGCAACGAGTATGCTCACTATCTGCGTCGCCGCATGACCGAAATGAGCGAGCACCATGGTTGAGGTCCGACCTCTCGGCCTCGACGGCGTCTTCGAAATTGTGCCGCAGAAGTTCGGCGATAACCGAGGGTTTTTTTCCGAGACATACAACGCTTCGGCATTGGAAGAGGCCGGCATCTCCACCGTCTTTGTACAGGACAATCATTCCCTGTCTGAAGCAGCCAATGTCGTACGCGGCCTACATTACCAGTTGCCGCCCTTCGCGCAGGATAAGTTGGTGCGGGTCGTTCGCGGCGCCATTCTGGACGTTGCGGTCGACATAAGAAGAAACTCAAGCACATTCGGAAAGTGGCTGTCGCTCGAAGTGTCGGCGGAGAAGTGGAACCAGATACTCGTTCCCAAGGGGTTCGCGCACGGATTCATCACGCTGACCGCAGCAACCGAAGTTGTGTACAAGGTTTCTCAGCCATATTCGCGCGAGCATGATCGATCTATCCGGTTCGACGATCCGAAAATCGGTGTTGACTGGAACAGACCGGTTTCGTCGATCGTGCTCTCCCAGAAGGATCGCGATGCGCCGTCATTCGCGGATGCCGAGCTGTTCGATTAGCGTTCCAGACGCGAGTCGGTCAGCGATAATTGCTAGCGTCGTTGCACGAGGATGGCGAACGTCATGAACATTCTGGTCACGGGTGGGGCAGGCTTTATTGGCTCGGCGCTGTGTCGGCATCTATGCAACAGTTCCGAAGACCGGGTGACCAACGTCGACAAGCTGACCTATGCAGGAAGCCTGACGTCGCTGAAACCGGTCCAGAACTATCCAAATTATCGGTTTGTGCAGACCGATGTCTGTGACGCAACGGCAATCGCCGACATTCTGCGCGATGACGAGATCGATATCATTATGCATCTGGCGGCAGAAAGCCATGTCGACCGTTCGATCGACGGTCCGGCAGCGTTTATCGAAACAAACGTAGTCGGCACATTCAGCATGCTTTCGGCAGCACTTGCCCATTGGCAGGGTCTGTCAGGCGACAAGAAAGCAGGCTTCCGATTTCTCCACGTCTCGACGGACGAGGTCTTCGGTGATCTGCCATTCGACAGCGGCCTTTTCACCGAGGAAACGCCCTACGCGCCGTCTTCGCCGTATTCCGCCACAAAGGCAGCGTCCGATCACCTCGTGAGAGCCTGGCATGCAACTTATGGCCTGCCTGTCGTCATCACCAACTGTTCGAACAATTACGGGCCTTTTCATTTTCCAGAGAAGCTGATTCCCTTGACCATACTGAATGCGTTGGAGGAAAAGCCGCTTCCAGTTTACGGCACCGGCGCCAATATACGTGACTGGCTTTTTGTCGAAGACCATGCCCGGGCGCTCGAATTGGCTGCAAGGCACGGGAAACCAGGGCAGAGCTACAATGTCGGCGCGCGTTGCGAGCGCAGCAATCTCAGCGTCGTCCAGTCGATCTGCGACACGCTCGACGCGATGAAGCCGCGTGGCGGCGGCAGGCGCTACCGCGAATTGATCAGCTTCGTGGCCGACCGGCCAGGTCATGACCGCCGATACGCCATCGATGCCTCCAGGATAGAGCGTGAGCTTGGCTGGCGCGCTGTCGAAACGTTCGAGAGCGGATTGCAAAAGACGATAGCATGGTATCTCGCCAATGACTGGTGGTGGAAACCGATCAGGCAGGGGCAATATGCCGGCCAACGTCTGGGCGTGGCCGTCAGGGCGGCGCCGTGAAGATTCTGGTTACCGGACGGGATGGCCAGATCGCCAGAAGCCTCGCCGAGCGGGCGGCGGGGCACGCAGGGGTCGAGCTGGTGACGACAAGCCGTGCGGAACTCGACCTTGCCGATCCGCGAACGGTTGCCGCGACGATCGCGAGGGCCAAGCCGGATATCGTCGTCTCGGCAGCCGCCTACACCGCGGTGGACAGGGCCGAGGAAGAACCGGAACTGGCGCGGGCAATCAACGTCGATGGCGCCGGCGCCGTTGCCGCCGCCTCGGCTGCGACCGGTGCGGCGATCATTCACCTGTCGACCGATTACGTCTTTTCGGGCGACAAGGAAGGGCCATATAGCGAAGGCGACAAACCGAACCCTAAAACTGTCTATGGCCGCACCAAACTGGTCGGTGAACGGGTTGTCGCTGCTGCCAATCCGCGACACGTCATCCTGCGCACAGCCTGGCTCTACAGCCCCTTTGGGCGGAATTTCGTACGCACGATGCTCGAGCTCGCTCATCGTCGCGACAGCCTGACTGTCGTTGCAGACCAATGGGGCAACCCGACATCGGCGCTCGATGCCGCCGACGGGATCTTGCAGATAGCGGCAGCGCTCGCGCAAAGCGAGCGACAGGAGTGCCACGGTGTGTTTCATCTTGCCGGAACGGGCAGCACAAACTGGAGCGGCCTGGCACGACGGGTCTTTGACGAGAGCCGGGCGCATGGCGGTCCGTGGGCGTCGGTAGAGGACATCGCGACCGCGCAATACCAGGCCAAGGCGCTTCGACCGGCGAATTCAAGATTGTCCTGCGAGAAGCTTTCCCGTGTCTTCGGTTGGCAGGCGCCGGCATGGGAGGGCTCGTGTGGAGCGGTTGTGGCCAGGCTGGTGCGTGAAACCAAGTGAGCCGACAGCCGTGCGGGCTCGATACCACGCCCCGTTGCCGGTCTGGCCATTGTCGAGAAATGCTCCCAGCCACGGTGGGAGAAGTCGGGAAGCGGGCGCCAGGGCCGCACCTCTGAAATAACTAATGGCGCGGTAACCTGCGCCCGCCAGCGTTCTTGCCCTGTCGGAGGGAGCAACGAGTTTCACGCACATGCCCCCGCCAGGGCCCGGGTTTCTGGATGAAAATGTCCAACTGCGCTACCGTTTGCGCAGCCACCCGGCGCCGTCGCCCACCCCTGATCCCCGGTCCGGACCAGGTTTCCCGC